>JACCVC010000191.1 GCA_013698305.1 Chloroflexia bacterium | reverse complement strand
CTGGCTCAAGACCCACGGCTTCCCGACGATCAACGTCCTGTTCGCCGACGACAAGATGACCATCGCTCGACGGCAGGGATGCGGCTTCGCCGTAGAGGACAGCGAGCGGCACGCCCGAAACTACGCCGCGGGCGGCATTTCCTGCTTCCTGATCGATCGCAACCAGTCCTTGCTCGACGTCGCCGACCCGATGATCCAGCGCGTCCAGACCTTCCAGCAGATTCTGGCGGAGATCGGCAAGATCCGCGACCTCGATGGTCGCCGCGCCGCCGTGACCGCTGACCTGCCGCCGATCTCCGACGACGCCGTCCCTGTTCGACCCAGGATCGTGGTCGCTGACGCGATTCACGAGATCGCCCGGTCCCAACTGGAGGCGCAGGCAGATGTCGTCGATGTCGACGGCACCAACCTTTCGGCGTTGTTGAAGGCGGTCAGGGACGCCGACGCCCTCGTGGTGCGAAGCGAGACCCAGGTCACCGGCGAGGTCCTGGCGGCAGCGCCCCGGCTGAGGGTCGTTGCCCGTGCCGGGGTGGGCGTCGACAACATCGACCTGGACGCAGCGACTCGCTCCGGGATACTGGTGCTGAACGCGCCGGGCGCAAACGCGACGTCGGCGGGAGAGCACACTATCGCGCTGTTGCTGGCGATCACCCGTCAGATCACCTTTGCCGACGCGACCACGCGGTCGGGAGAATGGGCGCGCAAGCAGGTGAAGCCGATTGACCTGCGTGGCCGGACCGTCGGCATCGTCGGGCTTGGCCGGGTGGGATCGATTGTCGCCAAACGGCTCAAGGCATTCGAGATGCGTGTCATCGCCCACGATCCACACATCCCCGAGAGCCGCTTCCAGGAGCTCGGCGCCGAAGCGGTCTCCCTCGACGCAATCTGGGATCAATCCGACGTCGTCACGTTCCATTGCCCATCCACGGTCGAGACGCATCATATGCTGAACGAGCGCACGCTTCATCGACTGCGTCGGGGAGCGATCGTGATCAACGCCGCGCGGGGCGAGGTCGTCGATCAGGATGCCCTGGCCCGCGCCATCCAGGATGGTCATATCGCCGGCGCAGGGGTCGATGTCTTTCCCAGCGAGCCGTGCCGGGAGAGTCCGCTGTTCTCACTGCCAAACGTCGTGGTGACGCCGCACACCGGTGGCCAGAGCGCCGAGGCTATGGAGGCCGTCGGTCGGGTGATCGGCGCCTCGACCCTGGCGGCGCTGCGAGGTGAATCGGTCTCCAACGGCGTGAATCTGCCCAGCGCAACGCTGAACGCGCCGGAGTTGCGTCGCCTGACGACCGTCGCCGCCGCCGCGGGAAAACTGCTGGCGGTGCTCACCTCCGATATTCCCAACCAGTACGGCATCAAGGTGACCGGCCAGGTATCCGGGAGCCTGACGGAGCTCTTGCTCGGCACCGCGCTGTGTGCATCGTTGCAGCAATGGCTGGGCCGACGGGTAACGCCGGTCAACGCCCGCGTGATCGCTCAGGAAATCGGACTTGAGATCACCAGCGTCGCGGGTGAGGACGATCCGGACCGAATCCCGCGATTCATCTTCTCAGCATCGGGTCACAGCAATCACACCGTCACCGTTTCGTGGGATCGGACGCAGGCCGGCATCATCGAGGTCGATCGCTTCTCGCTGGAGCGCCCGCTGTCGGGTCACGTCCTCATCACCCATCACCGCGACCAGCCCGGTGTGATCGGTAGATTGGGCACCATCCTCGGGCGCTACGGCGTCAATATCGCGGGCATGCAGGTGGGTCGGGACGCGCCGCTGGGCGAGGCGATGATGGTGACCAACGTCGACGAGGCGATCCCTGATGAGGTGCTGGAGCAGATACGCGCCGCCGACGCGGTCGAGAACGCCTTTGTCGTCGCGCTGCCGCCGATGGACGACGTTGACCCAGTTCAGCTATCGGGTATCCGGGCCGAAACCCGGCCAGTGCCCAGTGTGGTGAGCTAAATGCATGGCTCGGCCAGATATATGAGCAGATCGCATCAGGAGCACGCTTGAGCAACGAACCATCCAACCCGAAAAGCAACGGAGAAACGGTGCTTGTCCTCTCCAGCGACCTGTTCTTCACCATGCGCATACGTGATGCCCTCAAACAGATCGGATACCGTTCGCAGATCGTCAAGAACGAAACCGGGTTTCAGTCGGCGGTGCGCGATTCCGGACAACCGGCACTCGGGATTATCGACTTCAACCACGGCATCGCCTGGGATGCTCTCGCGCCGGTGCTGAACGAGAGCGACATGCCCACCATTGCCTTTGGCCCGCACAAGGACACCGCGGGATTCGCGGCGGCGCGTCAGGCGGGCGTCACCCGGGTCATCTCCAACGGGGCGTTTACCAGTTCTTTGCCCGATCTCGTCCAGAAGTACGCCAGTCCAGGATCCTGATCAGGATACAAGGCGCTCGCCGCCATCGCTCGATTGCGTATAATGTACGTACACGCGAAAGGCGATGTTACATGAACTCCGAAGCAGCCTCGATTCCTGCATCAATCCAGTCCGACACGTTGACCATTTCAGCCGCCGCCGATATCTTTTTCGGCGACCTGCGGCTGGCGCCAAAGAGCCGCACGACCTACCGGATCGGGATCGACAAGTTCTTTCGACACCTGGCTCGCCATGAGGGGATCGATCCCGAACAGGCGCCGGTCGAAGCGATCACGGTGGAACATGTCACCAACTTTGCTTCGGTGCTGGTGCCCGAGGATGTCCGCTCGCCCGAAGAGGTGTCAGCCATGCGCACCGCGCAGAACACGCTGGCTGCAGTCCGCAAGTTCTGCTCGTACCTGAGCGCGTACGATCTCCACCCGGAGCTGAGCACCGATCGTATCCGGGTCAGGATCGCGGCGATGATGCCCCGGTTCACCCCTCCCCCACCTGATGTGAAGCTGGAAGACCTGGAAACGATCGTTCAGTACGTCTCATCTCGTCCGCCTGAACAGAAACCTCATCTGGACTTGCGGCGTTTGAAGGTGCAAGCGATGGTCCTGTTCATGTTCCGCACTGGCGTGCGCGTGTCCGAATTGTGCGCCCTGCGGCGCCGGGATGTGTCGCTGGACGACGGTCGGGCGCATATCTACCGCGCCAAGGGCAGCAAGAGCCGCACGGTCCATTTCGACGCATTGGCGGCGGAGGCGTTGGTCGCCTACTGGAAGGCGCGAGGCGATCAGGTTCGTGGTTCAGGCGCCTTTCCGGCGTTTTCCGGAAGGGACAAGGTGGGGCTGCCGGGCAAGCAGATCAGTCCGCGAACGGTGGAGCATATCGTCGCCGAGCTTTGCACAGCGATCGGCATCGAGAACGAGGTCACCCCACACTCGTTCCGGCATGGCCTCGCGACGGAGTTGGTCCGACGGCGGGTCCGGGAATCGACGGTGCAGACGATCCTTGGGCACGCGTCGCCGCAAACCACGCGAATCTATGTCCACCAATCTGGAGTTGAGGTCGCAGATGAGTATCAGGATGCGTTCGGCGCCTACCTTCCTCCGCAACCGGCAGCCGAATAGCGATGGCACGCGAACGCGGATCGCGAGGCTCGCCATGACAGCAATAGTCGCTGCCAGCGTGCTGACAGGCTGCCTGGTTGGCGACGCCGACGAAGCGCAACGCGGGATGCTCGAGGATGCGCAGCGTACATCAGTCGTCGATGAGTTGCAGGCCACGGAGTCCGCGCGGTTGCTGGCGCCTTCCACCCCCGACGCGGCTGCTACCGACGAACCATAGCCCTCCGTGAGCTGAGACACATTGCGAACACGCCCCGGTCGATCGTGACCGGGGCGTGTTCGTGTATCTGGGAAGGTGGACGTCTGAGCCTAGGAGCCAAATGTAAGTTCTGGCAACTCGCAGGACTCTTCATTGCAGGCCAGCTGCGCGGTGAGCAGGGCAGTGGCGGCGGCGCGGGCTTCATCTACCGAAGTCGCTCCCTGTACATCGACGATGATGACGATCGTATCGACCTGCGCCACGGCGCGGAAGCTATTGGCCGCTGGCGCAGCCGGAGTTGTCGGGCTGAGATACGTGAACCCGCGAAGCTCACCGACTCCATCGACAGAAAAGCCATCAGCGGGTTCGAGCGAGATCGAAAGCGGCACGAGCTCCGCCGATTGCTCCACGACCTGCGCGGCGGTGTCGGCATCGGCGAAGCTCGAGCGACCCACAACCACGAACGGTGGCGCGGCATTGTCCCCGATAGCTACGAGTGACACCCATGCATCCTCCAGGTTGCCGAGCGACGACCCGGAAAGGCCGTAGATGGCCTCCGCTTCCTCGGGCGAGAGGAACCCTGTCTGAAGGTCTGTTCCAAGCGTCGAGACGTTGAGTGTCGAGGTCGCCAGTCCGAAATTGGCGCCTTCCGGGATCTCGCCACCGGTCACCGTCGACGCACGCGCCTCAAGCGACTGAGCAAGGGAGGTCATGCCCTCGCTATCGAGCACAGCGTCCGCCGAACCTTGGGAGATGACGCCAACGATCAGTGTCTCAACCACAATTGTGGCATCGGCAAATTGCTGCTGTGTCCCATCGACGTCGATCGTGCCCGTGGTCAACTCGGCCAGCCTTTCACCGACGTTCAATTCGCTATCGGTAAAGTCACTTCCGGGTGCGGTCACCGCCTCGTCTTCGAGCAACTCAAAACCCGCCGTGGCCTCATCAAAGCTGTCCCACAGCGACACGTAGGTGGTGATCTGGCCGTCACCGGATTCGTGGCCGTAGACGCTGCTGTACACCGCAATGAACCCCGCATCCACCAATGTCTGGCCGGTGATGCCGCTGTCGCCACCCGGCGCGAATTGATCCGCTCCCACAAAGGTCTCGCCCAGCAGCACGTACCCATCGGGCAACTCTTCGGCGGTGAGTGGAACAGAGGCAAACTGTGTGCGGGTCAATGCGTCCAACTGTACCGGCTCGGCCTGAGCTACAGCGTGTGCCGTTGGCAAGACGAGCAGGCTGGAAAGCAGGCAGAACAGGGCCAGGCGCAGAGGTTTCCAGATCGACATCGTGTCTCCTCATTCGTTCGACACATCATGACATGGTGGATTGTGTCGCGATCGCATCTCAACTACCATTTTACCTTACTCACCAGACGCGCCGCTCCGGTGTTTCGTTTCACAGGTTCGGCGGCGCGCCCATTGGAGACCACACAATGCAACAAGCGCAAACCGGGAACGGGATGATCGCCACCCCCCACCACACCGCCACCGCGATCGGCGCATCCGTCCTCCAGGAAGGTGGCTCGGCGGTGGACGCCGCCATTGCCGCGAACGCGGCGCTGACGGTCCTCCTTCCCGATCAGACGTCGATTGGTGGCGACTGTTTCATGATGATCTGGCCTCCTGACGAGCCGGCTCCCACGGGTCTGAACGGGTCTGGACGGGTGCCCGCCGTCGCCGATCCCGACGCGCTGCGAGGGCAGGGATACGAATCCATGCCGCGTTTCGGCCCCGCAACCGTCACGGTGCCCGGCACAATCCACGCCTGGTTCAGCGCCCACGAACGCCTTGGACGGCTCCCGATGAGCCGGTTGCTGGCGCCGGCATCCATGCTCGCTCGGGACGGATTCCCTGTTTCCATTCGCTTGGCGAACGCGATGTCCCTCAGCGCCGCCGATCTCGCCAGCTTTCCGGTTGCCGCGTCGATCTTTCTCGACGACGGGAGCGCTCCTGCGCCCGGCTACCCGCTCGCGAACCCCGCGTTGGCGAACTCGCTGGACGCTATCGGTCGTGAGGGCAGGGACGCGTTCTACCAAGGCTGGATCGCCGACCAGATCGTCACCACAGCTGGTGGAGACAACGGGTGGATGTCAGGGGACGATCTCGCGACCCATGCGTCCAGTTGGGATGATCCGATCTCGATCCGATATCGCAACGCCACGATATGGGAGCTGCCGCCCAATAGCCAGGGCGTCACCGGGTTACTCGGTCTCGCGATGATGGATCGAGAAGCGGCTGGAGCGTCATGGGACGACCCGGCCTGGCTTCATGTCCAGATCGAAGCCAAGAAGCGAGCGTTCGCGATCCGGGATCGGTATCTGGCGGACCCTGAGGCAATGACGGTCACGGCGGAGGACATCCTGACCGACACGGCGATCGACGGCATGTGGAGCGACTTCGATCCCTGGGCCGCGACCGTAGGCCAACCAACATTGCCCGGCGACACGATCTTCATCGGCGTGATCGATGGAAACGGCCTCGCGGTGTCGTTGATTCAAAGCATCTTCCAGGCGTTCGGATCAGGACTCGTCGCCGGTGATACCGGCATCGTGCTGCAGAATCGCGGCTCATACTTCTCTCTGATTCCCGGTCATCCCAACGAGTTGGCGGGCGGCAAACGTCCACTCCACACGTTGATGCCCGGCATGATCGACATCGATGGAGACCGACGAGGTCCGCTAGGTACTCAGGGAGGTGATGCGCAGGCCCAAATCCACATGCAGCTGGCCAGCCACCTGGTCGATTTCGGCATGACTCCTGAAAAAGCTTTGGCGCGCCCTCGGTGGTTTTCCGGCGACGGTCGACATGGCGATCCGTTTGCGGTGGTGATCGAAGCTGGAATGCCACAGCACGTAGCCTTTGGACTCATCGAGCGCGGCCACGCGATTAATCGGGTGGAGCCTGGCTGGCCTCATGCTGGATACGCGCAGATCGTCCTCCAGGATCAGTCGACTGGCGAGGTTGCTGGAGCCGCCGATCCGCGCTCGGAAGGTTACGCGGAGCGCGGTTAGTCCGCCTCGGGTGACGCCTGAGGGTTGAGCAACCAGTCCTCGAACTGCGCCACAAGCGCATCATTCTGTTCTGCCCAATAGGCCCAGTTCTCGAAAAACTGGACTTCAAGTTTGTCCGGCGCGGTCGGCAGCGTATCCACAACGTCGGGAACCAGCAGGTCCAGCGCGTCCTTATTGGCGGGGCCGAATGGGTGGAAGCGGCTGAAGTTCGCGCTCGGGACTGCTCTGGTAGAGAAGTTGATGAAGCTCATCGCCACGTCCTGATTCTCCGAGTCGCGCGGGATCACCCAACTGTCCGCCGAAACCATTCCGCCCTGCCAATGCAGATCGACCAGCGAGACAACATCTGGCAAAACCGAGCGGATGTTCCAGGCGCTGCCAAGCCCGACCTGGCCCGTGCGAACCAGCTCGACCGGCGTCTTGCTGTCCTCGTAGAAGATCGTGGCGTCTCGAACCGACTCCAATGCCGAAAACGCCCGGGGAATATCCAGCGGATACACCTCATTCTGCGCTACGCCGTCCGCCAGCAACGCGAACTCCAGGGTGCCGACCGGATGGCGGCGCAATGCCCGCGTCCCGGAGAACTGATCGAGATCCCAGAAGTCCTCCCAGGTGGATGGTGACTCATCGACGACCGCGGCTGATACCATCACCGTCGAGTAGTACATCGCCCCGACGCCGTGCTGCATCGCCGCTTGTTCATACAACGACGCGGGATCGACCGTGGCGTAGTCGATCGGCTCCAGATATCCACCCTGGGCCAGCGGCAACACCCTGGCGGTGGGTACGAGGACGACATCCCAGACGGGGTCGCCACTCTCGACCTGATCGATCAGGTTTTCGATACCATCGCGCCCGAACGTCTGGTGTCGAACCGTCGCTCCAGTCGCCTGCGCAAACGCATCGAAAAACGACGATGTCAGCGCGTCGAGATAATCACCAACGCCCGCCGTCGCCACGATCAGGGATCGCCCAAACCAGCGCTCGGGATCGAGGTATCCCGCCACCGGCGAGGCGATCGGCGGTTGGGTTGGGGCGGGGGGCGCCTGGGTCGCATCAGCCAGCACACCGGGCTCAGGAGCTTCCTGCGCCGCGTCGTCTTCGCCGAGCGGGGAGGCGCATCCTGACAGCCCGAGCAACGCTCCCGTCGCCAGGAACGCGCGCCGGTTCAAGATGCTGCGTTGGACCGAATCTGGGCGCTTCACCGGGAACCTCTGTCTTTATGACTGGTCAACAGTTCACATAGCATTTCGTTAAGAGAGTGTACGGTACCGGAACATCAACTCGCAGGACGCATACATGAATTGTCTTCCACATCACAAAGGAGACTGCCCAGGTAAATCTCCCCGATACTGCACGCAAGTACGAGGTTTCCTGTACACTGGTGCGTACCGACCGGTTGCTCCGGACGGCTCAAAGCGCTACCATCGACATCAAACCCAACAAGCGCTGAATTGACACGCGCGTCACACGCGGTTGTCGGGTGCCCAGGCACGCCGATGCTCGAGCCAGAAAGGCGGCAGGATGGACACGTACAATCTCTACATGGATGAGATTCCGGCAGATGAGGGCGACGGAGACGAAACCGTCGATGTCGAGTTTCGTGTCGTTCCCGCCAGCGGCGACGATGCTGACGACGACAACACACCCGTAGTGGCCGGCCTGGACCTCGTCGACCTGATCAACCTTCGGGATGCGCTGTCGCAGGAAATCGACAACTACGCGTTGACCGCGCTGGAAGCCGAAGCGACCGCGGCAATGGGTCAGGGAGCTTAAGCCGCCTCACCTGCCGAGATACGATCCGCAACTGGAGATCTCGCCCAACATGATCGACTAACCCAGCTCCGTGCGCACAGCGCTCACGGAGGCGCCGAACCCCACGCTCTGCCGCCCGATACCATCGGCGCGGCATGTAGCATCTGTTCAGCCACACCAGGGTGCATCATGTTAACACTCAACAGCATCTCCCGTCGTTTCTCCGACCAACTGCTCTTCGACAACGTCTCCCTCAACATCAATCGCGGTGATCGTATCGGACTTGTCGGGCCCAATGGTTCCGGCAAGTCTACGCTGCTCGAAATCATTGCTGGAATCAGCCAGCCCGACACCGGCACGCGACAGCTTTCGCCAGGTGTACACGTCGGCTACCTGCCACAAGGTCTCTTCGATCTCCAGTCGGGGCGTCTTCGCGACGCCTTGAACGCGCCATCAGGAGGTTTCTTCGGAGCTCTCGAAGCGATCAATCTCGCAACCGATCGTTTGTCGGAGACGGACGGAGGCACCGGCGAGGTGATCCAGGCGTGGGAACAGGCCCAGACAGCGTTCGACGCAGCTGGCGGGTACCAAACGCTTGATCGGCTGGAGATGCTGCTTGACCAGTTCGGCGTTCCTCGCGCCGCGCTCGACTCACCACTGACGCAACTCTCCGGTGGAGAACGCACCCGCGCCGGCCTCGCGGCGTTGCTCGCCATGCAGCCAGACCTGCTCCTGCTCGACGAACCTACGAATCACCTCGATCTCGGCGGTCAGCTGTGGCTCGCGGAGTTCGTGCACGACTACGACGGAGCCGTCGTGATCGTCTCACATGATCGAGGCTTTCTGGACGACGCAACCAACCGGATCGCGGCGCTCAAGGCTGGCGAGCACGCCCTTGTGCTCCATGTCGGGAACTACAGTTCGTTCGTCTCTGCGCGGGAGCAGCAACAGGCGTCCGAGTTCGAGACGTACAAGCGTCAGCAGGAACGCATCGCCGGACTTGAATCGAGCATCGACCAGAACGAGCGATCTGCCCGCAAGATCGAAGGCGAGACGATCAACTTTCACTACCGAAAACGCGCGCAGAAGATCGCTCGCGCCGCTACGGTGCGCCGAGCGCGGCTCGAACGCATGCTGGATTCCGAAGATCTGGTCGAGAAGCCAGGACAGTCCTGGGGTCTGGCGCTGGACTTTCCGGCGCCGGTGAGCCAGGCGCGTGACGTCGCGACACTCGACAATGTCGTGGTGAAGCGCGGAGATCGAATGATCCTGGATCACGCTTCACTCACATTGCGCTACGGAGAACGAGTCGCGTTGATCGGTGACAACGGGGCGGGAAAGACCACGCTCATCCATGTCCTGTCGGGCCAGCTCGAGCCAGACGCCGGATACCGCCGGATCGGGACCGCAGTCCGGCTGGCGATGCTGGCGCAGGATCAGGATTCCCTCGATCCGGACCAGACCGTGCTGGAATCCCTCCAGCAGGTGTCCAGCGCCTCTGAATCTGACCATCGCACCGAGCTCCATCGCTTCCTGTTTGGCGGCGAGAGCGTCCATCGCCGGATCGGCGACCTGTCATGGGGGGAACGCACCAGGCTGATGCTGGCGCACATCGCGATTCCCGGCGCGGACCTGCTGTTGCTGGATGAGCCGCTGAACCACCTGGATATCGACGCTCGCGAGTCATTCGAGCAGTCGCTGACCGCCTTTCCCGGCACAGTGGTGTTCGTCGCCCATGACCGGTATGCCGTAAAGCGCCTTGCCACTCGCGTGATCAGAGTCGACAACGGAGTGCTCCTCGACGTGCATCCTGAAACTGACTGGCAATTTCCCTCAGTAATTAGGTAGTTCCCCGTTTCCCCGTTTCAATGAACCCCTCTATGGCGTTTGGAATATGGAATGAGTCAATAAGTATTGGGATATGTCATGTGAAAGTTCCAGAAAGAAGCTCATCTCCGGTCCAGCGGTGGTAAGACCCTACGGCTTTTGCACCCCTCCATCCGGGCGACGAATCTCGGGCCATGCACCGTTGAGCGCGTGTTCAGGGAACGGGTAGTTTGCCGCGAGCTCTTCATCGAGATCGACACCTAATCCCGGACGGTCATTGCTCCACATTGCTCCAGCGCGAATCTCGGGCGTGCCGGGAAAGACCTCCTGCGCCCGCTCACTGAAAAATGCAGCCTCCTGGATACCGAAGTTCGAGCTGCTGAGGTCGAGGGCAAGGTTCGCGGCGTGGCCCACCGGCGATACATCCGCCGGACCATGCCACGCCGCTCGCACTCCGTAGAACTCACAGAGCGCCCCGAGCTTTCGGGCCAGAGTCAGGCCGCCGATGTCCGAAATATGCACACGAATGAAGTCAATCAGGCGATCCTGAATCAGTGGCAGATACTCGGCCTGGTTGGAGTACAGCTCGCCCATCGCAATCGGCGTAACGCTGTGCTGGCGAAGCATCGGGAAATAGCCACTGTCCTCTGGCGCAAAGGGATCCTCTAGAAAAAACAGTCGAAAGGGATCGAGTTCCTTCGCCAGCCGAATCGCGTAAAGGGGTGGAACGCGTTCGTGAATATCGTGGAGCAACTCGACATCCGGCCCCAGCGTGTTGCGGATGTGCTCGAACAGCGCCGGTATTCGTCGCACGTATGCTTCGGGACTCCATCTTTCCTGATGGGTGGCAATCGACACGGCATAATACCGGTCGTTGGTTCGCTTCGAGACGCCGTAGGTT
>JACCVC010000169.1 GCA_013698305.1 Chloroflexia bacterium | reverse complement strand
GTAGGCAAAGCGCCATCCTTCGACATGTACGTGTGCAATGCCTTCGGCGTCGTTGATGATAGCAGCGCGGACCAAGACATCCGTCGTGTTCATCAGATCGTTCTCACAGAGATTCTGGTCAGGCGACCGCGTCCGCGCTTGTCTCCCCGGCGGTGAAGGGGTTGTCCCAGACGAAACTCTCGGCGGCGAACCGTCCCGGGTCGAACGGCGAGAGATCGACATCGCCCGTTTCGCCGCTCAGCATTCCGGCGACGATCTCCCCGACCGCCAGCGCCCACGAGAAGCCGTTGCCGTTGAACCCGGCCACGACAGTGAGATGTTGCAGTTCCGGATATCGACCGATCAGCGGCAGACCGTCGGCGGTGAAGCCCATGATGCCGGCCCAGCAGCGCATCACCCGCACCGATGCGAGCGACGGGAACAGCGTGGTCAGCGTCTGGCCGATGCCGGAGAGCACCGCTGGCGTGACATTTTCGACCTCGACGCCAAGCCCTTCGTGGAGGTCCAGCCGCCGGAAGCCGCCGCAGACGACCTGCCCACCTGCCGTCTGCCGACCGTACTCCTTGTCGAAATTGGTATCGAAGGGACAGGGAATCGTGCCGGGAGCGACTGCTTCGGTGGCTAGGATTTGGCCACGAGCTGGAACCAGCGCGCCGTCGGGCAGCTCGAGCAGGTGTGGGGTCCAGGCGTTGGTGGCGAGCACGACCTCGTCGGCGAACCAGTCGCCGTCAGTGGAACCCACGCCCACCACCCGGTCGCCTTCGGTGAGGAGGCGACCGACATCGACACCGATCACGAATTTGACATCCAGGGCGGCGGCGTTATCGGCCAGCCCGTGTACCAGATCGAACGGCCAGATGTGACCACGCTCCTCCCCGAACTCGACGGCGACGACGGCATCGCCGAGTTCGGGGATGCGCTCGCGGGCGGCGTCGAACTCGAGCAACTCGACAGCCTGACCGCCCGCCTGCTGTTTGGCAACCGTCTCCTTCAGATGTTCGTGTTCCTCGGGTGTTGTCGCGATGGTCGCGGCCCCAGTCTTCCGGAACTGTATGTCGATGCCGAGCTCTCGCTCGATCTGCTGCATCATCCGCCAGTTGGCGCTGGCGATCTGGTAGACCGATGTTGACTTGTCCGCGTAAAGCGGGGACCCCGCGCCGGTGTTGCCGCCGTTACGTCCCGATGCGCCGGAAGCGATGCCCCGGCGCTCGATCACGCGGACGCGCTTGCCGCGTTGGGCCAGTCGATAGGCGAGAGAACAGCCGTTGACACCGCCGCCGACGATCAGGACATCAGAATAGCGATGGTGCGGAAGTGTGGCCGCGGACACGATGCTAACCAGCCTCGCCCGATGTAGACGAATGCGCGGGTTCGGGTACGGGATGCAGGACGGCGTCCGAATCCGACTCCAGCAGGTCCCGCACCTGCTGGACGAGCTCATCGATATCGAAGGGTTTCAGGATCACGCCGACTCCCTTGGCTCGCAGGTGGCCCTCGATTTCCTGCATCAGCCGTAGCGCGGCGGTACAGACCACGATCGGCAGTTTGGCGGTGCGCCGGTCCATCTTCATCTTCTGCAGGAGCTGCCAGCCGACGGATTCTCCCCCGATCATGAGATCGAGGATGACGAGGTCCGGGTCGAGCTTGACGATCTCGTTGATGTCGTTGAAGGCGAAGGAATAGAGCGATACCTTGTAGCCCTCTTCCTCAAGAATTTCGCGGAACAGCTCCAGAATCTCCTGCGTGTCGTTGACCACCACGATGTGGGTGTTGGTCAGCGATTCCTGACCATTCGTGTTTGAACCTGCAACTGTCGACGCCATTGTCTGTTTCCCCTGAGTGATGGTGGCATGTGTCTGCACCGAGTGGTTCACATGGAAGCTGCAATTCCATGCCCGCTGGTGCCTGTGTGGGATCATTGTACCCCAGGAGTGACGCCAATCCGCGTTGTTCCGGGGTATTTTGGCGTCAGTGTTGTTGCTCCCCGCGTGAGCGCGGGGTGAGGAATGAAACAAGCATGCAGGGTATATTCCGGTTTCGTGGACGCCGCGCCGCCTCCGCGGAAGAATCCACGGTGATCCTCTCCGATCGGCAGCATGAACTGCTGTCGGAAGAGTCGCGCCTACTTGATAGGCTGTCCGCGGCGCTGACGGCGTTTCCCGCGACGGACGAGGATCGCGAGGCGCTCCGCCGAGCTGCGGAACAGCTCGGGGATCTGTTCCTGCTGGTGATTGTCGGCGAGTTCAACGCCGGCAAATCCGCCTTCATCAACGCCCTGCTCGGCGCGGATGTGATGCCCGAAGGCGTGACCCCCACCACCGCCGTGATCAACCTGCTCCGCTTCGGAGAGCGAGCCACCGAGACGCTGCTGCCCGACGGCATCATCCAGCGCACCTGGCCGGCAAACATGCTGGACGAGATCACGGTGGTCGACACCCCCGGTACCAACGCCATCATCCGCGAGCACGAGCAGCTGACGCAGGGCTTCGTCCCGCGCGCCGATCTGGTCCTGTTTGTGACCAGCGCCGACCGCCCGTTCAGCGAGAGCGAGCGCGAGTTCATGGCGACGATCCGCGAGTGGGGCAAGAAGATCGTCATCATCATCAACAAGATCGACCTGCTGCGGGACGACGCCGAGCGCGAGCAGGTGGTCGGATTCGTCCGCGAAAACGTCGAGCGGTTGCTCGGCTTCAAGCCGGAGATATTCCCGGTCTCGGCGATGCTGGCGCAGCAGGCCAAGGCGCTGGTCGACCGCAACCCGGACGAGCGCGACCGGCTGTGGGCGGCCAGCGATTTCGAGACGCTGGAGGACTACATCGTTGAAACACTGGACGAGGAGGGGCGAGTCCGGCTCAAGCTGCTCAACCCGCTCGGCATCTGCGAGCACCTCGCCGACCGCTACCTGGGCGCCACGCACGACCGGCTCAAGGTGCTGGAAGAGGACATGGTCACGATCCGCAGGATCGAGCGCCAGCTGGAGCTCTACCGCGAAGACATGCACCAGCAGTTCGGCTTTTACCTCGACCGGGTCGAGAACATCATCCACAAGATGAACGTGCGAGGCGACGAGTTCTTCGAGGATACGATCCGCATTGGCCGGGTGTTCGACCTGATGAACACCGACAAGATCCGCATCGAGTTCGAGCGCAAGGTGGTTGGCGACACCGAGCGCGAGATCGACCGCGCCATCGACGAGCTGATCGACTGGATGGTCGAGCAGGACCTGCACCTGTGGGAAACCATCAACGAGTACATCGACCGCCGCCGGCTGAACAAGTATGCCGACGAATTGATCGGCGAGGTGGGCGGGCAATTTCGCTACGACCGCAAGGAAAAGCTCGATTCGGTCTCCAGGAGGGCGCAGGAGGAAGTTGATCGCTACGACGCCGACGCCCATGGGCGGGAGCTCTCGATGTCGGTGCGCAACGCCGTGGCAGCGGTTGCGGTCGCCGAGGCTGGCGCGGTGGGGTTGGGGGCGCTGGTGGTCGCGGCGGCGAGCACGGCGGCTGTTGACGTCACCGGAATCCTGGCGGCGAGCGTGCTGGCGGGGGTCGGGCTGTTCGTGTTGCCGATGAAGCGGAAACAGGCGCGGCGCGATTTTCATGCCCGCTCCGAGGAGTTGCAGAGTCGCCTGTTGATCGTGATGCGAGAGCAGTTCGACCACGAGCAGAACCGCTCGATCACCCGGATCGACGAGGCGGTCGCGCCCTACACCCGGTTCGTGCGGTCGTCACAGGGCGAGATGGAGCGGATGCGGGACGA
>JACCVC010000161.1 GCA_013698305.1 Chloroflexia bacterium | reverse complement strand
TGGGGTTGTTGGAGACGTCGGTGAGTCCGGACTCCATATCCGGAGAGAGAAGTCCGGTGCGTGATGTCGTGGTGGAGAACCTCGTTATCGAGAAGTACGCGAGTCCCGCCCAGTTGGGCGCGATCGGTGGTCATTCGGCTTACGATTGGTCCCTGAATGGGGTCACTGTTCGCGATAATCACGGCGGCGGGGTTCGTATCGGTCCCGGCATGACCGTGTCCGCGTCGCAGATTTCCGGCAACGGTCAGATCGGCTTAGTGGGGTCTGGGGCGGATGAGGATACCGGAGAGACCGCCGCGGTCGTCGTCCGTGGGAATGAGATCAGCAATAACCTTGTCTTGGATTTCGATCCTGCCTGGGAGGGGGGCGGCACGAAGTTCAGCCGCATGTACAGCGGTTTGTTGGTGGAGAACAACTGGGTCCATGACAATGCCGGTAACGCTCTGTGGGTCGACATCGAGAACTACGATGTGACGCTCCGCTCGAACCTCGTTGAGGACAACGGCTGGAAGGGGATATTTTACGAGATCAGCTATGGTCCCCATCCTGAGCACGGTGGAGGGCCAACGCGCATCTACTGGAACGAGTTGCGCAACAATGGTTTTGAGGCGCCCAACGAGGCGCAGGCGCCTGCGCTCATGGTGTCCAACAGCGAGCAGGTCGAGGTGTTCGAAAACGTGTTGCACGGTAATGCCGGCGGCATCTTGTTGCGGGAGTCGTCGGAGCGCGTTCCGCATGTGGTCGATGTTGTGGTCCGCAGCAACGACGTCAGTTTCGGGTCAGGGTTGCACGGCATCATTTTTGACGGAAGCTATGACGATGCTGCAATGGCGGACTATGCCGCCGACGCCGCTGTTGTCTTCGCCGGTAATGAATACCAGGTGTCAGCCAGCGCTAGGTTTGCCTGGGCCGGCGACACCGGTGATCGGGACTTCTGGCGCGAAATGGTGGGCGAAGAAAGTCTGCCCGCCGGTGCGACGAGTCAGGCTGGGCTCGCGCGTGGTGCGGTTGAGTTCAGCCGCTCGGACTATGGGGCCCGGGATCAGTAGCCACGGGTGCGGCCACTCGGGGTGAAACGTGGAACCACCCGCACTAACGGGTGGGGTGTCGGTTCGGGTACCATACGACCCCGGAAGGACCGAGGGACATCTCTCGGATAGAGATCGTTGGCGGACCGACGTTGCGGCAACGGGACAGAAGCCAACCGTCGCCACCAAGTAGACGGGGGTCGATGTGACGCAGCAACACATGCAAGGGCGGGAGATGTCGCCTTCGGGCGGATGGCAGGCAACGCGAGAGAAACTGGATGGCGATAGCCTGACGCTGCCCAACCTCGTGATCGCCGGCGTGGCCAAGTGTGGCACGACATCGTTGTTCGCCCTTTTGGGTCAGCATCCAGAGATCATGCCGTCCGACGTCAAGGAGCTCCAGTACTTCTATCCCCTCGCAGAGGGTGCAAGTGATCTTCCGCCGTTGTCAACATATGCCGATCACTTCCGAGGCTGGGCCGGGCAACGTTATCGACTCGAGGCATCACCCCGATACGCCTGGTCAGGGCTGCGCGTAATCGAGGCGCTGCACACCACGCTGCCGAACCCGCATGTCATCATCAGCCTTCGCGACCCAGTCAAGCGCTTCTGGTCCGCGTACCGCTACCTGCAGAGCCGCGGCCGTCTTCCCCGTGACCTGTCATGCGCCGGATATCTTGAGTTGTGCGAACGGTGGATTGCCGATCCAGCCTCATCACCGGTACGCGGTTCCGCCCTGACGGTTGGCATGTACGCTGATTACTTGCCAGCCTGGTTCGAAGCCTTTGGAGATCGCCTCCGGATCGTGTTCGCAGAGCGGCTTGCTGCTGATGCGGCCGCTGAGGTCGCCGCACTCTGCCGCCGGTTGGACCTCGACGAGACCGGAGTCGCCGCCCTTGACGTCACCCGCCGGAACACCACGATTGAGGCACGCAGCCGGCTCGTCGCGCGCGGCGTCGAGGCGCTGCGGCCCCTGACCCGCCAGGTGTTCCGGGCTCGTCCCGAGGTGCGCGAGACACTCCGGCGGTTCTACGGCCAGGTCAACGGGGCGCCGCCCACCGACACTTTAGATCCTGCCGTCGCGGCAAGGCTGCGCGAGTTGTATGCCAACTCCAACGCCAACCTCGCGAACCTGTTGACCCGGCGTGGGTACCAGCAACTCCCTGAATGGCTGGTGCACCAGTGAGCCAGTGTCGTCGCTTACCTAACCTCATTATTATTGGCGTAGCTAAAGCTGGCACAACATCACTGTTCGAGTACCTCGCTCAACATCCCGATGTGTGTGGCGCTGACGAAAAGGAGCTATACTACTTTTCAGCTTCTCGCTTTGGCGAGGAGATAGCGCCACTAGAGTCATACGCCGACCATTTCCGTCACTGCACCGGTGAACGCTGGGTTATGGAGGCCACGCCTGGATACTTCTTCGGTGGCGTCTCGACAATCTCTCATATGCAAAGCGTGCTTGGCCGGCCTCACTTACTGCTGAGTTTGCGAGACCCTGTTACTCGTTTTTACTCGTATTATGCGTTTCACTTTGGTCAAGGGCACTTGCCGTCTTACCTGACGCCAGCTGGCTACTTAAAGGAGTGTTTGCAATTACGAGCAGACGGTCGCGATGGGCAGCGGGAGCACATCGCGTACTGGGGATTATCGGGTGGCTGCTACGTCGATCAACTCAGGAGCTGGTCGGATGCATTCGGAGATCGTCTGCATGTCGTATTTCTTGAGCATCTAAAAGAAGATCCGCAGAAGATGTTGGCGGAGATCTGCGAGTGGGCGGGCATAGCAAAAGAGGCACTGCCGGACATCGATGTCACGGCGGCCAACCCGAGCGCGAGATACCGAAGCAGCACACTGCGGACTCTGCAGCTGTCTGTGCGAGAGCGGGGAGCGGCGCTCCGGGGCCGAGCCCCGGGGGTGTACCGGTTGGCTGCCAGGGCGATGCGATCAGTCAATGCCACAACGGCAGGAATCCCCGCGCTGGACGATGCGACGAGGCGGGCGCTTGATGACTATTACCGGGACTCCAATGCGCGCACGGGAGTGCTCCTCCGAAGCCGCGGGTACCGTAACCTACCCGGCTGGGCCGGTGGATCGGAGTGACGCCACGTACCGGGCAGCCGGTGCTGTTGGTGTCTCGGCCTCGTTCTGGTACCACGCTGCTGCAGTGTCGTGGTGGACCGTAACGCCTATGATTAGATGGCACCGATCAACGTCGAGGTGCGCAATCCCTGACAGAGATGTGAATGCGGCTGTTCACCCGCTACGGCGTGCGGTGCATGCCAGCGGTCATTTGCGCCTTCCCCGTCCAGGCTGGCGGCGCTGACCGAGGAGATGTGCAAGCCCAGCCCAGCCCCTCGACACGCTGATGGGCATCTTCGAGCAGGTAGTGCAAGACTGACCGCCGCCGAGATGCGCCGGCTGCAGTCCGGCTTCTGCCACCGGTGGCTGCTTGCGGGCGCCTGGCGTCGGCTGCGGCCGGGGACCGCGCCGGCGCGCGGTAGATCCTTCGCCTGTTCCGCCTACCGTCAGTCCGGGCGGTGGGCGTTTTCGATAGTGGGCCCGGTTCGCATGGTTTGTCGGCGCTCACCGCTGCGCCGAGACTCGGGCTGGGCAGCACAGCAACGCGCTAGGGGAGTGCCCGCAGCAACCAGATGGCCAGATCGAGTTCGGCCGGGGTGGTGACGTGCAAGTTGGCGGTGTCGCCCGGCACCGTGACGACCGTCCCGCCGATGCGCTCGACCAGCTCGCTGTCCTCCGCGGCTTCGGGTTGCCCGGCGTGGGCTGCCCGCAGCATCGGCGCCCAGAACGCCTGCGGCATCTGCGCCATCACGGTCTGAGTGCGTGGCACCGTCGCCACAACGCGGTCGTCATCGACACGCTTGAGCGCCTCGGTCACCGGGATCACCGGCACCGCGGCGGATGCTCCCCGTCGCACCGCCGCTGTCACGCGCTGGTAGAGCGCCGCCGACGCCAAAGGGTGTGCCGCGTCAGAGACGACGACGATCACATCTTCGGGGACGGCTGCCAGGCCGGCACGCACGGAGTCGAGCCGCGTGGTTCCGCCGTCCACGACCGTCGTCGTCGGATCTTCCCACGCGGTGCCGGGTGGCAGGACAACCATCACGCGGTCGCAGACCGTCGTGGCCGTCGCCACGACGTGGTCGACCAGTCGAAGGCGGTTCAGTTTCGCGAACTGCTTGGGCCCCCCAAACCGCCAGCCACTTCCCGCGGCGAGGACGATGCCCCAGACATCCGCGCCCCTTGCCTGACCGGCGCCTTCCTTCAACGGCAGCTGCGCCACCCGGAGCTTGACTCCGCCTGTTCCATCAGGTCGGCTGCCGGATCGGAAGCGCCGTCGGCTGGGTCCGGGACTGCAGCAACCCCTGGAGCAGTCCAGACGTACTCGTTGGAGTATCAAAGCCTCCCGTCGGGCCAAGTTCTTCGCTGACGGGCTTGCTCTCCTCGGGCGGTTCAGAGCCGAGACGCGGCGCACCAGCGTCCGGCGACTGCTCGACGCCATCGGTAACCGTGTCGACGCCTTGCTCTTCAGCGCTCTGCGAAGCCTGGTCCGTGGGGTCCGTCGCCAGCTCGAAGCGGGGCACACTGGCCTCGGAGACCGGGGGATTGGCTGAAGGCGTCGGCGGCGGTTGTGGCCCGCCCGACGGCGACGGCCACGGCGAAGATTCCCCCAGACGGCCATGGCCCGCAGCGCCCGAGCCACGGCCACCGCGCCGGCCATCGTGTAACGGACGGTTGCTGCCAACCGTGGGCTGGCATGCCCTCTCTCGTATCAGTATCAGCGGTCAAGGTGATAATGCCCAAAGAGGGCTAGTTCGCGAAGTGCGCTCGCTGGCGGTCGCGGAGCGAGTCGCACAGGCGTCCTGGTGGCAACTCCACATCGGCATAGCCTAGAACGTCGTCCTTGGCCACGTCGCGCAATAGCCGGCAGCCTTCCGCGACGCCGATCGGCAGCAGGGCCTGCTGCTGGGTGACGTCGGCGCGTTCGGCTTCACCGTAGGTGTGGTAGCCGCCCAGCGCGTCGAGCACCGTCCCGGCCGGCAGATCGGTCTTGGCGGTCGTCAAGACCTCTACCTGCGCGGCGCCCAGCGGCTGCAGGGCGACGTCGCCGAACAACACCGCCCGGGCCACCGTCATCGGCACCTCGAAGTGGCACAGGTGGTAAGGCACGTAGAAGCTGTACAGGGGGCCCTCCCCCAGCTTGTACAGGTTCAGGTAGTGGCGCTGCTTCGGGTCGTCGTGCGTGCCGTAGACGAACACGCCAGGGCAGGGAAGCGCGCCGACCAGGTAGTCGACGACCCCGCCGAGCGCCCCCAGCTCGTCGGCGTCGTACAGCGACGTTGCCTCGTCGACGTGACCTTTGAACTCGTGGCCGGACATTCCCCGGCGGGCCACCGTCATGCCGGTCGCGTTGGCCACGATCGCCTGCTCGAAGGAGATCTTCGTCCCGTCGGCGAAGCTGGTCACCATCCGGGGGTTCTGTCCCCAGCGCTTCGCGAACCCTTCTTGGGTCGTGGGGTTGCGGTAGGGGTCCTGCAGCCCCTTGATGTTGCCGCACAGCACTGGTCTTAGGCCCAACTGGCGTACGAAGCGGTAGAGGTTGAGCTGCACGCCCGGCTGGTCACCGTCGGATACCGTGTAGATGACCCCCGCCTTGTTCGCCTCCACCTTGAGGATCGACCCGACCGTGCCGTCGAGCTCGGCGTTCATTATCACCACGTGCTTGCCGTGCTCGAAGGCGGCGAGGACCACGCCGGCGGCGTACTCGATGGTGCCGGTAACCTCGATGACTGCCTCGATGGACCCGGCCTGGCAGAGCGCGTACGGGTCGTCGGTGATCACCGACCGCCCGGCCGCCACCTCCCGGTCAAGGGCGCCCGCGCTGTCCACAGCGGCGACGTCATCCACGCCTGCCTCCGCGTACGCCCGTCGAGCCCCATCCGGATGCCTGTTGGCGATGGCAACCAAACGCATCCCCGGGGTCGAGTTGACGATCTGGTTGGCGATGCCGCGCCCCATGAACCCCGCGCCGATCATCCCCACGTGGATCGGCGTGCCCGCCGCCTCGCGCTCCTGCAACGCGCGGTCGACGATGATCACGGCTTGGCGGAGCCGGCCGCTGGATCGAGCAGCGGCCAAAACGCGTCCTTGTCGCTGATCAGCCGCACACGGTCCGGCCAGTCGATGCCGATGGCCGGATCGTCATAACGCAGGCCGCACTCGGCGCCGGGCGTGTAAAACTCGCTGACCTGGTAGTACACCAATGTGTCGTCCGCCAGAGTCAGAAACCCGTGACCAAACCGCTCGGGCACAAACAGCGCCCGCCCGTTCGCCGCCGACAGTTCGACGCCGAACCACTGCCCGTAGGTCGCTGACTCCGAACGCAGGTCCACGATGGCGTCGAAGATCGCCCCGCGCACGCAGCGCACCAGCTTGGCCTCGGTGGCCGGCGGCAGTTGGTAGTGCATCCCG
>JACCVC010000139.1 GCA_013698305.1 Chloroflexia bacterium | reverse complement strand
CCGCCTGGGCCAAATGCCTTGTCGCCGGCCAATTGGCGGCGGAACTGATTGTTACCAGACAGTGTGCCGAACCCGAGGAGCTGGGTGCAGGTGGCTTTGTAGGTAGGCGTCCCATGCCCGAATCAGCCGTACCGATGGGAGAAGACTCCACCGGAGAAGGCCGCCTTCGAGCAGACGCAGCTGACGCTGCCACCCGGTATTGATGAGCCATGGACCCATCTGGCAGGCCTGCTGCGGCAGCCGCGAGTCGGCAGTCTATGGAACGTGGCGTTGTGCAACTGGTCGCTGGTGTCCAGGCCCGGAGGCAGCGGCTACTCGGTCGAAGAGGTCACCCTGGAGAATCTTCGCTTCAACCACGGCTGGCTAAACCCACCGCTGGCCCGTGCGCTCAGTGTGTTCATGCTCACCTTTGTCGAGACGGAAGCGCGGGGGGCAGCCGTGGTCCGGCGGAGCGTTGATCTGGTCCGGTCGCTCGCGACAGACGACGCACACGCTGTTCTCTGCTCCCTCGAGTCCCTGGAAGAAGCGATCAAGGCGATGAATCACGTGTTCTACAGGAATATTCGGGCAACGCTGATCGATCCGGCTGCCTGGGATGAATGGATCAAGCCGATCTATGGGTGGGGGCTGGATGCGGGTGATGGGGTATTGGAAGGGGCGAGCGGTTTGCAACTGGGCTCGATCCAGTGCGCGGATGCCATTCTGGGCATTGAAAACGAAACCTTCCTCTTCAATGCCGCGATCGATTCACTGCGGGCGTGGCGCCAGACACATCGACAAAGTGGAGCGCTTTACCTTCGCGGGAACGGAGCCGGATCAATGGCTGGATCAACCGGCATGGCCCTTTCTGGTTGCGAACACGCTGCTGTAGATCAGTTTCATGCACTCATGCAGGAACGAATTGATGAAACGATGAAGGCGCGTATCGTGATGGCATGAGTTTCCCTACCGGGTTGACGGGCCATACGGCAGGTGTCGCGGAATGAACCGCGTGACGAGTCACTTGCCGATCACTCACAAAGACGTGAGGAGCACCACCAGCAAGACCGTTGTCTGGAAGGAGCTCAATGATTCCCCCTCGCAGATGGTGATCGCCATGATCGCCATTGTGACGTTATCCGGAGCTTCCCATCTCCCGCTGGATTGGAGCCGATACAGGATCGACCGTTGCGTGGGTCTCATCGAATTCATTCGAGATTGCCGTTGGCCACCCGGTTTGGCACAATACGCTGGAATGCGGATGTCATACTGGTGTCGCCATGTTCGGCGTACCCAGACGCCGCGTCGCTCTCTTGCCGTTCTTCGTTCCGGATCGTCAGCTACCATGATGCTCACCGTCTCTGATCTGCTGCATCTGACCTGGTCATCCAGCCCTGCGACCTCGCATGGTGGAGTAGCCGCCGCCGCGCCAGCGGCCTGCTGCCCCGTTGCCGCGCAGGTTGCCTGATGTCGCTGGTGACACATCGTCCATCCTGAACCTTTCAGATTGCAGATCAATCCGGAGCGGAGAACAAACCATGAGTGACCTGACGCTTCCCTGGCAGCCCGGCGAGGATATTCGCCGGAGTTTCGTCGAGTTCTTCAACGCGAAGAACCACACCCACGTTCCCAGCTCGTCGCTGGTGCCCCACAACGACAAGACGGTGCTTCTGACCACCGCCGGCATGCAGCAGATGATTCCCTACTTCCTCGGGCTGGAAACGCCGCCGGCGATTAGGATGACCTCCGTCCAGAAGTGCTTTCGTACCGTCGACATTGACGAGGTTGGCGACGAGCGCCACTCGACCTTCTTCTTCATGCTCGGCAACTTCTCGGTGCGAGACTATTTCAAAAGCGAATCGTTGGCGTGGACCTGGGAGTTCCTGACCGAGTGGATGCACATCCCCGCGGAACGGCTGTGCCCCACCGTCCATACCGACGACGAGGACGCCTATGCGCTCTGGCGCGACCAGATCGGCGTGCCGGAAGAGCGCATCTACAAGCTCGACGACAACTGGTGGCCCGCCGTCGGTGCGACTGGAGTGAACGGTCCGGATTCCGAGGTCTACGTCGACCGGGGTGCGCATCTCGGCTGCGGCGAGGAAACCTGCGCGCCCGGCTGCGAGTGCGAACGCTTCCTGGAGGTCTGGAACAACGTCTTCATGCAGTACAACACCTCGGCGGATGGCGAGAGCACGCCCCTGCCGAAGCCGAGCGTCGATACTGGCATGGGCCTGGAGCGGCTGGTGATGATCGTGCAGGGCGGTCGGACGA
>JACCVC010000123.1 GCA_013698305.1 Chloroflexia bacterium | reverse complement strand
GTCGTGGTCATGCAAAAGTGGGTTCGAATCCCTCCGCGCCTGACTCGTTCTCGAATACGTTCCTATCGTGATATAATCCCACTGTCAAGCGAAGAAACATGGGCCCTAGCGCCTTTGCGATGTGACCGAAACGGTCCTGACTCACAGATGAGTCGGGGCCTTTTTTTCGTGTTAACCGCCATTTCGTCGGCTACCGCAGGCCGCAACTGCGGGACAGCGTACCGGCCGCACTGCCGGGATACCGGACCGAGACGGGCAATGCTCGGGGGAGATGATTCGATGCACCTGCGATTCCTGTTCACGATCCTGTCGTTCCTGTTCTTGCAAGAGAATCCACCGGCTGGCGATCCGCCTGAGAAGAAGGACCCGCCCGAGCCGAAACCTGATGAGGTGACGTTCGACGACAAGCAGCAGGACAAGGTCAATGCCCTCCTGGCGGCTGAGCGCAAGAAGACGGCGGAGGACACCGCCTTACGGCTCAAGAACGAGCGTGAGGCGCAGGACCGCAAGGATGCAGAAGCGGCAAAGCGCAAGAAGGACGAAGAGGCCGGCAAGTTCGATGAGGTCCGAACCGATCTCGAAGGCAAGGTCAGCACGGCGGAAGCGGACCTGAAAAGCGCCACCACCGAGCTGGAAACGCTCCGTGGCTACGTCACTGCCGACATCGAGGCCGTGACGAAGGCGGTCAAGGAATCCGACAGCGCCAAGGTGCTGATGGACTTCCACCCCGGCGACGACGCGGCTGTGCCGCAGCTCCTGGCGTGGGCGCGGAAGGCGAAGGCGCGACTGCCGGAGCTGGACGCGGTCAGGGAGCGAAAGCCGGGGCACCCGAGAGACCCGAAGACGGGCATTAACGAGATTGACATCAACACGGAGGTCGCGAAGAAAGCGGCGTCCTATCGCATCTAGGAGGTACACATGGCAGCTATCGCCAAGAGCGGCACGCCATCACCGGCGACACGTACGCCGCCACAGAACGAACAGATTCCCGGACTCAAGGCCGGTGAGGCCATCGCCGCTGGCGATCTCTGCACCATCGCCGCCGACGGGACCGTGATGCTCGCGTCAGGGACAGAAGTTGTACGCGGCGTCGCCGCACTGGAAGCGCCAGTTGGCGAGGCCGTGACGCTCTACCGAAACATTCGCTTCGGCTACGGAGCGGCGCTCACGCCGGGAACAACCGTTCGGCTATCCGCCACGGTTGGCGGCGGGCTCGATGACGCGGGCACCGGCCAGATCGTGGGGTTCGTCGTTGACGCGACCCGTATCCAGTTCGTTGGACTGTAGAGAGGATCATCATGGTATTCGGAACACTCTCAACGCTTGACGACCTGGCCAATGTGCAGACATCGGTGCTGGAGTACGGGGAACAAACCCTCGCCCAGCGCGTTGCCCAGGCGCTCACGATCCATAACACCGCGCTCGAAGACGCGATCGCGGACTTCGCGATCATCACCAACCAGTATCAGCTCCCCTACGGCGTCTCTGACGATATGGAGATGCAGGAACTGGACCAGTACGGCTCGCCAGATGTGCAGAAGCACCTTGCTGGTGGGGCCATCGGCCTGCCGCTGCGGTTCTACGGGATCGCCGTGCAGTGGAACCGGCATTTCCTGCTCAACGCCTCGGTCGCGACACTTGCCCGCCTGTTCGACAGCGCGGCATCGTCAGATCGACGCAATGTTACGTTGCGCATCCGGCAACGCCTACTCAACCCGACCAACACTATTGGCTATCGCGATCTGTTGCAGACCAAGCTCACGTACGACGTGCATGCCCTGCTCAATGGCGACGGCATGGGCGTACCCAGCTCGCCCACGGGCGAGACGTTCGATGGCGGCACGCACACGCACTTCAACGCGGAAGCGGCCCTGTCGGCGGCTGGTCTGACGGCACTGATCGACGACGTGGTCGAGCACGGGGTCGATGGGTCGATCCTGATGTACATCAACCGGGCGGATGAGGCGGCGGTTCGCGGATTCGCCGGGTTCACGGCGTACGTGGATGCCCGCATTCAGCCCGCCTCCACGCAGACAGTCGCGCTCGGCACCTTCGACGTGACCAACCCCGCCGACCGGGCCATCGGCCTGTACGACGGCGCGGAGGTCCACGTCAAGCCGTGGGTGCCAGACAACTACCAGATCGCATTCGACCGCACGGTCGGCACCGACAAGCCGCTGGCGATCCGCACGCGCTCCGGCAACATGGCCGGTGATGCCTACCAGGGCGGGTTCGGCCAGCTCTTCGAGGACGAGGATCATCCGCTGCGGGCGCGTGGTCTTGGTCGCGAGTTCGGCGTCGGCGCCAACCAGCGGCACAAGGCGGCGGTCAATTTCTCCAATGGCGCGACGTACGTCTCGCCGACGTTGAGCTAGGGGGTCCATGATGGCTGACGACAAGGACACGAA
>JACCVC010000117.1 GCA_013698305.1 Chloroflexia bacterium | reverse complement strand
CCATCAGTTCGTCGGGTGACGAGGAAGCAGAGGTCGGGCAGGCAACACGCAGTTTGATGAGTCGGGACGCGGCGACCACCAACTCCACTTGCAGCTTGCCTGATACGCGCGATACAACACTCACGCGGTCCACGGAGACGGAAGCTTTCGGACGCGGCGTCTCGCCGGTGTCCCATGGACCGCGTGAGCGACAATGTCATGCCTGCTCGATGTGCAGGGTGACCATCGGGAACTCGCTATTGACGAAGCATTCGACGCTGGCGGCGAAGAAGGCAAACGGATAATCCCCCGCTGGGGTCTCGCTCGGGATCGTCACTGTGGCGCGGAAGCGGTCGTCGCCGACGGATTCCATCAGCACCATCCACCCCAACTCCGGGCTAGCCGCGATGACCTCGGGGGAGAGTCCACCCGCCCCGTTCCTGGCGGTCACTTCGAAGGTGACCTCCTGGCCCGGCTGCGCGCGCTCGGGATCGATCACCGGGTCGCTAATTTGTGGCTCTCCCTCCGGCTGGTTGATCAGCGCGAGCCCGAAGTCGTACGTGGCTGTCTCGCCAGGTTGGAGCTCGAATTCGGTATCGGCATCGAAGAGGCTGTTGTGGTAACGGTAGCCGTCGTCGTGGAATCCAAGAACATCGACGACCGCACCCGCTGGCACGTTTGAAACGGTGTAGCGCCCATCCGCATTGGTGATTCCAGCCAGTTGGACATCCTCCCAACCAACGACCACATAGACGTCCGCGAGCGGTTCATCGTTCTCCAGGTCGATCACCATCCCGGTGATGGCGCCAGTGTTGGCTGCGGGCGTGGCAAATGGACTGGCCCCAGGTGAGGCGGGGGGACTGGCAACTGGGGTGCCGACCTGAGCATTGGCGAAACTGGACCCAGCCAGGAGCATGACGAACGAAGTCGTCAGCGTAAGAGAAAAGGTTCTGAAATGACGGTGGCGCATGGTATTTCCTTTCGCAATGGCACCGAGATGGCGATAAACCGGCCGCCCAGAGCATCATCTACCCGGGGCACGCCTGCAACAGTGCAGGTTCTATTCCACCACCATCGTCTGGCATGGCAAGCCCATCCCAGGCGTCCGACAGGTCGCGATCGCCAGAACGGCGGTGTTCGCCAACCTCAGTGGCCCGTCGGTTGAATGGTCTGCATGCTCTCCGGGGTGCCATCCGGAGTTACGGCGCGTGAACCATAACCTCTGGACGCGCAGGTGCGAACAGCGTCGAACTCATTCGCAGACTTCCCATCGCCACGATTTGCCGGTACGATCCCGATAGCTGGAAGCCTACGACCACCCATGACGGAAACGAGAAGAAAGCATCATGCCCGCAACGCCCAACATCCGGTTTGCGACCGACCTCGTCACCTTTTACAACCCCGCCTACTGGGGAGGCTCCGGCGACCTGGGCGCGATCGGCTCGCTGTTCGAGTGGGGGGAGTGGACGCCGGAGACGTTCTGGAACCGGGTGCTTGACGATGTGAAGGAGGCTGGCCTCGACGGTATCGAGCTCACCTTTCGTCCCGGCGATTGGCGCAGCGCCCTCCAGGCCTATGGCAGCGCCGACGCCTTCGCCGAGGCAGTCACGAGCCGGGGGCTCGCCGTCGCCAGTGGATTTCTCTCCAACTTCGTCGACGACGGAAGGCGCCAGCTGTCGTTCACCAACCGGGACGACCATGCAGAGTACGTCGAGGTCGTGGGTAGGTATGCAGAGTTCCTGGCGGCCTGTGGCTGCAATCTCATTGTCGCCACCCTGCCGATTCGCAAGGACCGAACCGCCCAGCCACCGATGTTCGTCGATCTGCGTACCGCCGAAATCGCTTGCGATGGGCTGCACCTGGCCGCCGCTGCCGCCGCGCAACACGGCGTCACGCTGGCGATGCATCCGGAGGCCTTCACGATGTTCCGGAGCAGCCGGGATGTGGACCTGTTCATGAGCCTGCTCGATCCAACCTACGTCAATCTCTGTCCCGATACGGCCCAGTTCACGGTGGCTGGCTCGGACCCGGTGGCGATCGGCGAGCGCCACAAGGACCGGATCGTGCTCACCCACTGGAAGGACGCGACCGGTCCCGCGCCAGATGACGTCCACATCGACGACACGATCTTTGCGCGGCAGGTGCAGTGGTTCGCGCCGGTGGGGAAGGGAATCGTAGACTGGCCCGCCTGGATGCGCCTGATGCGTGATATTCGCTACACCGGTTGGGCGGTGTTCGAGCTGGATGTGACGCCGGACCCGCTCGGAGAGCTCAAGAACATTGGTCGCTTTGTCGATGAGAGCCTCGGTCACATCTATCGATAGTGAATCATGACGATAGAGGAACCGAGTAGACATTGCGTCGAAGTGATCTCCCAAAGAAAGTATGAAGCGATCAGGCATCCCGAACGGGCTGTTCCTCCTGAAGCAGCAGCAAATCAGCGGTCTCGCTTTTGGGCACGAGCCTCATCCGACATGCTGCTGCTCCGCCAGTTGGCCGCTCTTGTTCTCTAGGATCATTACCTTGACGTGAGACGCCAGGGCACCGCCCGCGAGCGTGATCAACGCCACGTACCAGCCCCACGATAGCAATAACGCGGCAATTGCCAGCGGTCCATACACGAGATTCAGGCTGCTCCATAGCGGATCGATCACCACTGCGTAGACGCCCTGTGCCATCAGGAACAACATCGTGGCGACAGCCGCCCCCGTGAACGCGGGACGCCACAGTCGCTCACCACGGGGAACGTAGGCATAGACCAAGGTGAAGACGGCAAGCAGCAGCGCGACGCGCACCACGCCGTTGATCACCAGCAGCAGCAGACCGTCCGGGCCGGGAACAACTTGAAGCGTGTTCTGCAGGAGGTCGCCCAAGGGGTGTGCGGCCAACGCCAGGAGCGTGACGCAGACCAGGCCAAGCAGCAGCGCGAGCTCAACGCCGATCTGCCTACCGACCGGATCACTCTGTTCGTCGACGTCGGATACGAGGTTGAGTGCCTTGGTGAGCGCTCCGAGAACGCGCCGTCCCGCGATCAGAAACACGGCAAGGGATATAACGCCAGTGCGCCGACGCTCGGCCAGCGCAGCGGTTACGATCTCCTCGATCTCGAACTCACCACGAGGCAGGAATTCTCCGAGAAGCTCTGTCGCCCGCGACGTGGCCCAGTTCGCGTCGACGAAGTACGACGCGACCACCATACCCAATAGCAGCAAGGGGAACAACGACAGCAGTGCGTAAAAGGAAAGTGCAGCCGACCATTCCAGCGCGTTGCTTGCGTTCAGGTCGCGTGCCGATTGGACCAGGACCCGGAGCCAGTCACGAATCCCTATGCGGTGCAACTGACGGCTAGTGTCCGGCTGGTGTGTGCCAGCCGGGTCCAATGTTTGGTCCGAGCGCACTGGTTGTCTCCGTCATTCGGTGCGGACTTCAGGGAGGTGGCAAGACAAATCGGCCATCCCAACGCAGGATGGCCGATTTGTCCGGTTTTGCCGCCAGAAGGCTGGCGGAGCTAGACTTATCCGCCGAGCTTGGACATCACGTCGTTCTGATCGCTGAACTGGTCAGCGTCGGCGTCCTGCACCTTGCTGGTGACGCCGTCAGGGGCGCCGTTCTGCTTCATGACGTTGACCAGATCATCCTTGCCGATAGGCCAACTGACGCCTTGTGTGTACTTCTTGATGTCGCCGGGGTTGAAAGCGCCAGCCATGTCCTTGAACCTGTCCATTGAGGAATCTCCTTCTGTACTGCCTCACGTCTACGCGACGTGGATGTCCACGGTGCAACACCTGCGCCAGCGGTGAACGCGGTGTTCTAGTCCTGCCGCGCGGGTGTTCCGCTCTGGATGACATCTTCGCGCTTGTTGTGGCCCACGACCCCGCCTAGTGCCGCCGCGCCGAGCGGGACGACAATGCCGGCAAGCGTGCCCCACGCCGCGTCACGTGCGGTATCGAACGCCGATGCGGGATCGACATCTTCGAGGGTTTCGTCAACCTGCGCTTCGGCTTCTGCCTGGGCCTCTGCTGTGGTCGTTCCTTCGCTTTGGGCGATGCTGGTGAGTTCGCCAATGTTGCCGCCGAGCGTCCCGACGACCGCACTAACTCCTGAACCCGTGAGCCACAGAACAATGGCGAGAATCGCGAATCCGACCATCAGGCCGTTGATCATGCCGCTTCCGGCGCCGGCGACTGCCGCCGTCTTGGCTGCAACCCAACCACCCAGGAAGAACGCGATGAGCGCGCTAACGATGCCCCAGATAGCGGCGCCGACTCCTAGTCCTTCGCCAACGTCTCTCGGCTCAAGTGCCGACGTGCCGATTGCCAGGCCGAGCACGGTCAGGATCAGCAGCGTGCCGATCGCCGTCAGCACGCCAGCGATGATCGGTCCGAACTGGACCCGGTTCTTGACTTCGACGATGTCGTTATCGTCATGGCGATAATCGGTTGTGCCTCGCGTTACCACCCTGCGTCGATCGTTATTGTGCAGGTCATCGCCGTCAAATGTTGTGTCGTCGTTTCGTTGACTCATGTTGTCATCTCCTCCATATGGCTCCCCTGTCAGAAAGGAAGTCCTATCGGTTCTTTTTCTTTTCGCTTCGCTTTGATCTGGAGCCAGCGCCCTGCGATCCTTCGATCACGTCGCCTTCGACCGTGACTTCCTCGCGCCGGACGGTGTCCTTCACCCGGTGGGTGCTCTGCACCGCTTCCTTGTCGATGTCGACCTCGCCGGTAACGCGGGTGCGCTTCTGGATGTCGACCTCTTCGCCATGCACTGGCACCTCGATGGTTCCTTCGGTGAAGGCATCGACGCCTGGAGTGGCTTCGCGATCGACCGTTCGGCGGCTGACATTGACGCGCTCTTCGGTGAGCGGCACGTCGATCTCCTGTTCCTTCGTCACCACAGTCTTGTTGATGCCGACCTCGCCACGTTCAACTTGCCGCGTCGTCGCGGTAAGCTCTTCCTCGCTAATGTCAACGCGGAGATGATCGTCCTCATTCACGTGCGTCCGTGATGAGTCCTGCTCATGCTCGAACGGTTCCGGGTCGTCCTGCATGCCGCTCGATGTCTTGCCAGTGTCGTATCCGGAAAGTGCCGCGGCTCCAGTGGAGGCGACGCCGACCGGTTGCTCCTCCCACGGCGGATCCTGGCTCATCGCCTCGTCCTTGGTGACATTGAGGTAGACCTTGTTGTCCTCAACGCTGTTGACGGCAGAGGTCGGGATGTAGAAGTCGTTGGGAAAGAAGAACCCCTTCTTCACGACGAAGTGGCCGCCACTCACCTCTGAGATGGAACCCGCCTTCGCTCCATCGGAGCCGTGAACATCCATGCCCTTCTCACATCGGTATTGCTTGTTCGATCCATCCAAAGACCCTCTCCTCCGCCCGCCTCGTGATCAGGCTCATATTTTTTGCACGACCGATGACACCATTTGTGCCAACGTCCCGTTTGATACTTAACGCAAAGCGGGCGCCACCGAGAAGCGGAGCAAAAACGTGAGTTGACGAGCCATATTCCGTCGTCTCGACGTTTCTCCGCTGAAAAACTCGATGGCATGCAACGTGCATCCTTCATCCACATGACCAGCGAAGTTGATACGTGTCAACTACTGGAGGAGCCTTCACTTTAGGGTTGAACCCGTGAGTAGGAGAGGGCTTCGTTCGAATGGGTAAGACCCGCGTTCTACAACTGGGAGAGTTCTATGAGCAACCGCGACGCACGATATGGCGATTTGACCGGTTCCGGTTCGGACCCTTTCGGGACACCGGATCAGGACAAGACGCAGCAGGCGAAGGACACGGGCAAACAAGCTGCCGACACCGCGAAGGAAAAGGGCCAGGAAGCCAAAGACAAGGGCGAGCAGGCGCTCGGTACCGCCAAGGACAAGGCGAACGAGATGTCTGGGAAAGCCCATGCTGGGGCAGATGAGGGCATGAACAAGGCGTCCTCGGGACTCGACAGCGCGGCGGACAAGCTGCGCAAGCAGGGTGATCAGCAGGGCGGCGCGATGGGTTCTGCTGCTGCGACCACCGCCGACACGCTCGAATCTGCCAGCGGTTACCTTCGCGAGAAGGACACGGATCAGTTGGTGGACGATCTCGAAGCGTTCATTCGCCGCAAGCCCACCGAGTCGCTCCTGATTGCGGCTGGCATAGGATTCGTCCTCTCCAAAATCTTTAGTTAGAGCGCGCTAAAGCGGGAGGAGGAATCCATATGGCCGATAGCAGACCAATCGTGAATACGTCGACGCCGGGCACACCCCCGCCGCCTAATGACGGCGGAAGTCTCGGCGATACCGTGATGGGCATCATCAAGGATGTCCAGGACGTGATTCGTGGCGAGGTCCAACTCGCCAAGACCGAGATCAAGGAAGAAGCCACCCAGATGGGCAAGGGCGCCGGCATGATCGGGGCCGGAGTGTTCTTCGCCCTGATCGGCTTCATCTTTCTGATGCTGGCGCTGACCTACGTGCTCGACCAGTGGCTTGAGATGTGGCTGTCGGCGCTGATTGTCGGCGGTGCGCTGGTGATCATTGCCGCCATCCTGGCGATGAGCGGCAAGAAGCAGATTCAGTCGGCCAGTCTCAAGCCCGAGCAGACCATCGACTCACTCAAGGAGGACCAGCAATGGGCCAGTCAGCAGATCAAATCCGTCAAGAAATAGACGCCAACCGCTCGGACGCTGGTCAGAAGATCGACGACCTGCAAGGGCAACTTCAAGGCCAGGCCGATCACATGCAACAGCAGGCCAAGGACACGGTCGATCATGCGCGCGACCAGGTTCACGACACGGTAAATACCGCTGTCGAATCGGTTCAAAACTTCGACTACCAGCAGCAGATCCAGAATCGACCGTTGCTCTCGGCCGGTGTGGCGCTTATCGGAGGGTTTGTCCTCGGCGGCATGATGGGTGGTGGCGGTCAGCAACAGCATTCAAGCGGGGGGTCTTCCCAGTCGAGTCATCAGCAAGGTGGCGGCATGGGCAGCCAGATCCGTGGCGCGGCCCAGAAGTCAGGACTGGAGGACACGATCTCCAACGCGGCTGCGGCCCTGATGGGCAGCGTCACCGAGCAACTCAAGGGCACTTTGAACAGCAATTTTCCGGGTTTCTCGGACAAGATGGATACGGCGCAGGGCAAGCAGGGTTCGTTCTCCGAGAAGTCGAAGGCGACCCAGCAGGAAGCTCAGCGAAGCTGACCGACCAGACACGAATCCACATGCAAAACCCCCCCACCTCGTGTGCGGGGTTTTTGCATGTGGCGATGAACTGCATTGCGGTCCACTCAGGTACCTGGCCCCGAGTCTACAAGGCGATGTCGCGGATCCCGGTCCAGTTTTTGGGCGTGAGGCGCAAGACCCACTCGCCCGCGATCCCATTGCGGCGAGCGAATTCCTCGGCGCGGTCCTCACCCATATACCGGGCGCCCATGATGCCAGCCCAGTGGTGGCTGGCCTCGGGAGACGGGTCCAATGTCACCGGCCCTTCCAGCACGACGAACGAGTAGGGTGGAGTCGCCTCGTCGACGGAGAGCGTCGCGTACTCGTGCCGTTGCAGATTCTTCCCTTTAACTGACGTATGGAAGGT
>JACCVC010000105.1 GCA_013698305.1 Chloroflexia bacterium | reverse complement strand
GACGCCGATGCGGTGGTCGATGCGCTGCTGGAGCAGGAGTTCCGGGCCACGCGCCTGGCGAGCACGGGTGGGTTTCTTCGTCGCGGCAACACCACGCTGATGATCGGCGCGGACGAAGAGCAGGTGGAACAGGTGCTCGGCCTGATCCGGGAACACGCCACCTCGGCGTCGGCGCCGGAAGGGTCGGGAGCCACCCAGCCCGCCGCCGCGACGGTGTTCGTCCTAGACCTCGAGGAGTACCAGCGGCTGTAGATCGCTGACCGCGGATTCAACGACATGGCTCTGAGAAATGACCCGGCCGACGCGATATTGCTGCCGGTCGGGTCTCATTGTGCATTGGTAAAGGCTACGATGTCAGGTCATTCAGCACTTCGAAGAAATCCGGGAAGGTCTTGGTGACGCAGGACGGGTTCGAGAGCGTGACGCCTGGCGCGCGCAGGCCGGTGAGAGCGAACCCCATCGCCATGCGGTGATCGTCCCAGGTCTCGACGAGGGTCGGGGTGACTGGGCGGGGCGTGATCGTCATGCCGTCGTCGTACTCTTCGACCTCCTGGCCCAGCTTGCGCAGCTCCCTGACGACGTTGCCGACGCGGTCGGTCTCCTTGACCCGGTTGTGGGCGACGCCCCGGAACGTCACCGGACCGTCGGCGAACGGCGCGATGCCGGCCAGCGTCTGCGACGTGTCGGAGATCGCGCTGAAATCGAACGTGCCGCCCCGGAGCCTGCCGTCGGCGGGCCCGGTGACGGTGGTCGAACTCTCGCGCATCTCGACCGCGCAGCCCATCTGCTCCAGCACCCGCACGAACTGGAGGTCGCCCTGGAGCGATGACGTCCCCAATCCCTCGACCGTGATCGTGCCGCTGGTGATCGCCGCAATGGCAAAGAAGTACGACGCCGCCGAGGCATCGGGCTCGATGTGGTAGTCCCTCGCCCCGTAGCGCTGACCGCCCGCAATCGTGAACCGGCGCGACGATGCGTCGCCGATGTTCGCCTCGACGCCGAAGGCCCGCATCACGTCGGCGGTGATCTCGATGTAGGGGCGGGAGACCAGCTCGCCTTCGACGTCGATCGTGATCGTGCCCTTCGCCGCCGGTGCCGCGAGCATCATGCCGGTGAAATACTGGCTGCTGAGATTGCCGGGCATGAAGACGGCACCGCCGGGCAGGCCGGTGGAGGTGACGCGGATGGGCGGGCAGCCGGTGCCCTCTTCGCTGACGGCATCGACGCCGAGCTGGCGCAGCGCGTCGAGCAGGGGCTCGATCGGTCGCGTTCGCATCGCGGGCACGCCGTCGATGCGGTAGGCGCCATGGCCGAGCGCAACGGCGGCGGCGAGAAAACGGGCGGTGGTGCCGGAGTTGCCGACGAAGAGATCGGCGCTCGTCGCCGGGATCGTGCCGCCCTGGCCGCCGATCGTCATGGTTCGGGCGTCGACGTCCGCTGTCACCGGGATGCCGAGCTGGACCAGGGCGTCGGCCATGTAGCGGGTGTCGTCGCTGAACAGCGCGCCGGTCAGGGTCGATGTGCCATCGGCGAGGGCGGCGATCAGCAGCGCCCGGTTGGTGATGCTCTTGGAGCCGGGGATGACCGGCGTTCCGGAGACGGGGCCGGTCATCGGCGTGATCTCGATGACGTCGGGCCAGGCGGTGGATGGCGACGAGATGGACACGGGTGCTCCTTGTGACGAGGAGGGCGGGCGCATTTGGCACAGTATGGCACGGAGTGGCGTGTCTGGCGGATGGCACTCGATGTCTGCACTTGTACGAGTCGATCGCAGCGGCCATGGTCGCCCTTGGCCCGTCACCGTCATGTGGAGAACGCGTTCATGGCGAACACGGAACGGATTCGAGAGATAATCCCAAATCCGTTCCGTGTTCGCCTGGGATGGATCAGGTGCGCGTGCCTATGTGACGCCGACCCCGATGATCATCTCGCAGGGCCCCTCGAAGCCGCTCGGTCCTTCGAATTGTTGCAGCTCGCGCGCGATCTCGGTCCAGGTCTCGGCCTGCTCGGTTTCCGAGAGTCCGCTCATCATCTGGTGAAGGGCGCCGAACGAGTCCCGCTCAAATTGTACGCACTCGACTGCCGACGCCAAACGCACCGGTGCCGAGACCGTCTGCGTCACGATCTTCCGGAAGCCTGCGCGGCGGTAGGCTTCCTCCAGCACCCCGCTGCCGCCGAGGCTGAACGGTCCGGGCTGACCTTGCGCCGGTGGCGGCAGCTGCGCGCGGCGGCGGATGATTCCGACCGGGATCGAGAAGAAGCGGTTGTTCTCTGCGGTTGAGTAGACCATCGCTGCGACGCGTCCACCCGGCTTGAGAACGCGCCGGATTTCCGTGAGCGCCCGCTGCTGGTCCGGAAAGTAAATGAGGCCAACGCGAGAGAGAACCACGTCGAACGTGTCGTCGGGCAGCTCCAGGTGCTCGCCGTCCATGACCTGGGTCGTGAGGTTCGTCACGCCCTGCTCACGCGCGGCCGACTGCGCATACTCCAGGATGTTCGAGGAGATGTCGGTCGCCAGGGCCGAGCCGGACGGACCGACGCGCCTGGCGGCGGTGATTGCCGGTTCTCCGGCCCCGGCCGCGACATCGAGGACGCGGCTGCCGGGGCCGACCTCTGCCAGATCGAGCATGAGCTCAGTCGAGGGACCAAGCCAGGTTTGGATTGCGGGCATCCAGCGGTGCCACGCCTCTGCGGCGGTCTGCCATTGCTCGCGCGTCGTCTCCTTGTATCGAACGGGATCGAATACGGGTGTTTGGGTCGCCATGGTCGCGATCCTCCTTTCGAAACCAGACTACGGCGCAGGAGCGCGCTCCCGCATCCGGGAAAACCCTGGGGCGTGGGCCGGTTGAACCCTGTATCATCCCTGGGATTGCGGCGGCACAGCCAAGCCCTCGGCCACCATCCAGGCGGCGATCTGCGCTCGTGAGCCGAAGCCGAGCTTCCCCAGACAGGTGCCGACATGCATCTCGACCGTTTTCACGGCAACACCCAGCTCCCGGGCGATCTCCTTGTTGGTCATCCCCTGGGCGACGCAGGCAGCAACCTCACGCTCGCGCGGCGTCAACCCGCCGGGAGCCGGGACGTCGACCGTGCGTCGGCGTCCGGCGGGAGCGAGCAGGGGACGCACCTCGGGCGCCTGCAGAAAGGCGGTCCGATGGGCCTCATCCGGCATCATCTCGGTCAGCGCCAGCACCTCCGCGCGGGCGGTTGCGGCTTCCTGCTCGGCGAGAGGCTGGTCACGATCGCGCCAGAGGCGGGCTCGCGACGCCGCGGCGCGCCAGAGCACCGAGCGCGGACCGGAGTCACTTGCCAGACGCCTGGCATCGAGGTAGGCTGCGTCGGCCTCGACCATGCGGCCCAGCGCGGCCAGCGCATCGCCCTTGAGCAGAACCGCTCCCGCTGGGTGGGAGCCGGCCGCTCCGACGAGCAAGCGGTCGACGCAGGTCAGGGCTTGATCCGGCCGGTTGGCGGCAAGTTCTCGCTCAGCGATGGCGATAATTGTCCGGCGCTGACCGATCGACGCCGGTTGGACATTATCCTTTGGGGCAGCCAGCGTGACGTCGGGATCACCTGCGTGTTGACGGCAGTACACGATCCAGGCGTCGAGCCGCTCCAGCCATTGCGCGGCTCCTGCGACTTGAGCGATACCACGTGCGCGCTCGAATCGCTCCAGCGCCCCCGTCGTGTCGAGCATCTCGGCGTCCAGGATGCCGAGGGTCAGCAGGGCGATCACCTGCCACTGGTCGTGGCCGATCTCTTCAGCGACGGCCAGTGCCAGCTCGCCGTGCCGCTGTGCGTCACCGTATCGACCCTCGCCCACATCAGCGCACGCCAAGGCGACCAGCGCGTACGCCTCTCCGGCTCGCCAGGCGATCTGGCGGCAGAGCCGAAGGCCATCGGTGGCGTCAGTTCGGTAGGCGGCGGGCGGTGCGGCGGATGCGCAAGGCCCGTCCAGAATGGCCAGGTAGAGCCCTCGGCTGGTCAGAGCAGATGCCTCCCGCGCGGTGTCGCCGAGCTCGGCGAACATCGCCGCAGCCCTGCCGAAGGCGTCTCTCGCCTCGGCGGCTTCCCCGGCCAGGTAGCGGGTCATGCCAATCAGATCCCAACTATCGGCGTGCCCCCAGCGATCGCCAAGGTCGTCGAAGCAGCGGAGCGCGTCCTCGTGCAGGGCGCGGCCTTCGTCGAAGCGCCGCAGATTGGTGAGCACGTTCCCCAGTCGATTGAGCGCAAGCGCTTCGCGCTGCCGGTCGTGACCGGTTTGCGCCAGTGCCAATGCCTCCTCGGCAAGCCGCCGCGCCACGGGGTAGTCGCGACTGGCGTACAGTCCAGCCAGGTCGTGCAGCGCCGCCTGCTCGGCGTGGGCGAGACCCCGGTCGCGTGCTAACGTCAGCCCCGCTTCGAGGTGGTCCCGAGCGGCGTCGAACGCCCCGACCAGCGCGAGCGCCTGGGCGCAGCGGCGGTGGAGTTCGCCCGCGCGCGGGTCGTCGAGGGCCAATGCCGCGTCGAGAGAGCGTCGATCGTGGGTCAGCGCTTCGACGGTCGCAAGCATGCGCCACGCCGCATCACCGGCCTGCGCCGCGTAAGCCAACGTTTTGTCCCACATCCCTGCGGCGTGAAAGTGGTAGCCAAGCTCGCCAGCGGTTTCGGCAGATATCTGCCCCGGTGAGCTCAAGCGTTCCAGCGCCTCGCCTACGACGTGATGGAGCTTCCGGCGTTCGGGCGTCAGAAGTTGGGTGAGCAGCGCTTCGCGTGTCAGTGCATGGCGGAAGGCTAACCGAACGCTGCCAGACGTGCGCTCTTCGACAAGGAGTCGCCGGTCGACGAGCAGATGGAGGATGGCGAGCAACTCGTCGGGAGGCAGCCTGGATGCCGTCAGGAGCAGTTCGAAGTCGAACCGCTGTCCGGCAACGGCCGCAAGATTGACGATTCGTTGAGCGTCCGTCGTGAGCCGGGCGGCGCGCCGGAGGATGATGTCCTGAACGTTTTCAGGGACAGCCGGTTCGCCGACGAGCCACTCTTCCGTGGCCTGAGCGGGAACGGTGGCGAGGAGTTCTTCGACGAAGAAGGGGTTGCCATCAGTCCGCTTGTGCACCGAGGCGACAAGCGTGGGCGACGGCGGTGAGGACGTGCTGAGCAGGGCTTCGAGCATGCCGCCGACACCAGCCTCGCTGAGCGGTTCGATCGAGAACTCGACCATCTCACGTGTGCGCCGCAGCGTTGCCAGACAGCGGTGCAGGTCCGGGTTAGGCTCGTCAGGCCGAGCGGTGCCGAGGACGAGGAGGCGGGCCCCGGCAAGCCGGCGTGGCAACACCTCGAGAAGTTCAAGGCTCGTCGGGTCGGCCCAGTGGATGTCTTCCAGCATCACCAACAGCGGTTGTGTGGCGGCGAGCCGACCGAACAGGGTGGCGAATGCCTCGAACAAGCGTCGCTTGCTCTGTTCCGGTGACGAGGATATCCCCGGATCAGCAGGCGCGGCGGCGGCATACAGCTCAGGCAGCAGCTCCCCCAGGACCTCGTGCTGCGGCCCCAGAAACGCCCGCAGGTCCATCGGCCCGGTCATGACGTGTTGTCGCAGTGCGTCGATGAGCGGTGCGAAGGGAAAGTCGCGGTCCTGTTCCCGACAGTCACCCGTGAGGATCTGGAACCTGGCTGCCGCGGCGCGGGAGGACACTTCGCGCATCAGCCGGCTCTTGCCCATGCCAGCGTCGGCGACGAGCGCGGCAAAACGGCCATGACCGGCTGCCGCCTGGGTCAGGAGTCTGTCCAGCGCGGTGAGTTCGGCCTCCCGCTCGATGACGATTGGACACACCCGTGAAGATGAGATCGGCATGCGCGCCTTCCTCGCTCAGTGTCTCCCCCGGCAGGGTCCAACCGGCCCCGGGTATCTCCGTGCATCGTATCGGCGCGGTTCCCTAAACCCGTCACCCATCGTTTGATACCGTTGCAACGAGACATCTATTGGAAAGATAGCTGATATCGGCGAGCTCCGGCAAATCACACGGTTGGTAAAGTGTGTGCGTACTGGGTATGGATGAGTCAGGATGTCGCTTCCGCAATCCGCTCGCCGTGACCAGTCAGAACTGGCGTCTCGATGACGACGACCTAGAGATCGAGTGGCAGCCGCACACCGGTTCGGCCAAAATCTCAATACCACCGTCGTATGAACGATGCGTGTATTGACGTAAGGATCCACCTAAGCAGCAACCCCTGTGCTGCACCGGAGAGGTGGGCATCACAGGGGGCTGTCGGAATATGCGGTGGGCCGGTCCACCGCGCGGATTGGTCTGTGGTTACGCGCCGAGGGAGGTGACGATGGTGTCGATGTTGTGGCGCATCATGTCGATGTAGGTCTCGGCGCCGGAGCCCTCCTCGCTGAGCGTATCGACGTAGAGCGACGGCGCGACCTCGATGCCAGCCTCAGCGGCGAGCGGTTCGAGCATGCTCTCGCCGCCCGGCGTGTCCGAGAAAACGGCCGGAATGTTGTTGTCCTGAACGATTCCGACCAGCTCGGCGAGGTGCGATGCGGGCGCATCCGCCCCTTCGGTCGTGTGCGATTCCAGCAGCACGCCGACGATCTCGTACCCATAGGCTTCGGCGAACGGATCGAACGTCTGGTGGGTGGTGATCAGCAGGCGCTCGGCCTCGGGCAGGGTCTCGGTCTGTTCGAGGATGTAGGCTTCAAGCTCCTCCAGCTCGGCGATGTACGATTCGGCGTTGGCCCGGTAGGCGTCGGCGTTGTCGGGATCGATCTCCGCAAGCGTCTCGCTCATGTTTTCGACGGTGTGGATCGTGTTGTGGACATCGAGCCAGGCGTGAAGGTCGCTATGCGCGCCATGCTCTTCGCCTTCGTGCCCGGGGTCATCTTCGGCGTGCTCATCGTCAGCATGCTCCTCGCCGTGGTCGTCGGTCGGGGTGGCCTCGTCGGCATGCTCGTCATCAGCATGGTCGTCGGCGTGCTCATCAGCATGCTCTTCATCGGCATGATGATCAGGGAACGCTTCCAACACGGTTGCCGATGAGCCGGAGGACTCGACCAGATCATCAAGCCACGGCTCGAAATCGCCGCCCACCTCGACGACAAGATCGGAGTCGGCAAGGGTCGCGATCTGATCGGGGGAGGGATCGAAGGTGTGAACGTCGCCGCCGATCGGAACCAGCGAGGTCACCTCGACATGCTCGCCACCGACGTTCTCGACGATGTTCGCGAGGACGCTGAACGACGTCACCACATTGAGCGGGCCATCGTCCTGCGCGACCGCTGCTGGCGCGAGCGAGGTCAAGAGCAACGCGCTGGCAGCGACGCCGACCGCGATGCGGCGGGAGGCGCGAGTGAATCGGGCCACCTGCGAATGAGACGAAACCTGTGTCATCTTGTGATCATCCCTATATGCCAGAATGGAATCGAACGAAGAGGTATCAGCCACGGACTGGCTTTCGTTACTGATACCAAGTATCAATATATACCAGCGACATTTGACCGTCAAGGTGTATTTGACCCCATGGCCGAACCATGGAGGGGTTAATCTCAATCCCGGAGTGTGACCTCCACCGATCAGGATGACGATCTCGAATGACGATTTTCAGTACGTGGAGCGGCGCATTTTCCATGAGCAAACGAATCTTTCCAGGACCACAGTTGTTGTTGGCGTTGATCATTGCGCTCGGCGCTATGATGCCGGGAATCCCGGCGCTCGCGCAGGATGATCGCGTCGACTCCGTGACCAGCGCCGCGATCGAGGTCAGCCACCTGGAGCGAAGCGGTGATCTCCTGACCCTGCACGACCTGATGCACCCGGACGCTCGGCTGGTCGTGTCCCGCGACGACCTGAACGTCTGGTATGCGTCGGCGGATGCGGCCATCCCCACCGCCGATCCCGAGATCCTGTCGGTGGACTTTGGCGCGTGGACGTGGGGCGTGACCGGTCGGACCTATCCTGACGTGGCGTCGGTGTACCTGCGCCAGCCGGGGATGCTGAACGGCACGCCCGTCGATCAGCGCGAGATCCAGCACTACCTATTCGATGGCGCTCGCTGGCGATGGCTTTTCGGGACGGACCTCGCCTTTGTCGATGCACTGGGAGCGCAAACAGTCCAGGAACCGTCGCCATCGGCCATGTTTCCTGATCTGGACCATGCCCGGATCGACCTGGTCTGGTCGGAGATATTCGCCTCCGCCGGGGCGGATTATCGCTCGCCGGACAATGTCAACGAGATTGAGATGTTTCCCGCGACGACTGGCTGCGGTCTGATGACGGAAGACGACTACGCCGAGGTGTTCTACTGCACGCTCGACCAGGAGATCTACTATCTGACGGATTTCGCCGAGCAGATGGATCGGCAATTCGGCGACTACGCCTGGCCGCATATCGTCTCGCACGAGTGGGGGCATCACATCCAGTTCCTGCTCCGCATCGACGCATCGCGCGATCCAGAACTTGATGGTGGTCTGTACGATATCGAGTTGGAGTTGCAGGCGGACTGCCTGGCCGGGGTCTACGCGCAGGAGGCGGTCGCACGCGGCTGGCTGACGGACAGTGACCTCAACGACGCCTTCCAGGTCACGCTGTTCTCCGGAGATATACCCGGCACCGAGTTCGACGATCCCCTGGCCCACGGCACCGGCGATCAGCGACGGCAGGCGTTCGCCAGTGGGCTCGAGGACGGCTTGTTCGGCTGCAAGGTGGATATTGACGCCGATTCGTAGGGATCGACAGACCTCGGCCCAGGACCCAAAGTTACAGGTGCCGGTCCGAATCCACAGATTCCCAAACCGCGAATAGCGCATACAATGGAGTTTCTATCCAACGGGTTGTGGCAGCGCAGGAGGCTTCAGGGGATGACGGTCACGGAACAGGGCATACGCAGGAAAACGATCGGCGGCGGGCTGGATGTCTTTTCTGACATCGCGCTTCCCGGCTGGGCGAAGGTCCGGCAGGAACTCGACCGCACCGATGTCGGCGATATAGGCGATGCCGTCGCCCGCGAGTTCGCAAGAGCAGGCATAGGCGACCAGGTCACGCCGGGGGCGCGGGTGGCGCTGACGGCGGGAAGCCGTGGCATCGACCGGATCGCCGACGTGTTGCGCGCGTGCATCGAGGAGGTGCGCCAGCGGGGCGGGGAGCCGTTCATCATTCCGGCGATGGGGAGTCATGGCGAGGCGACGGTCGAGGGCCAGACCGCGCTCATCGCCCACTACGGCGTGACCGAGGCAGCCGTCGGCGCACCGATCCGGGCCAGCATGGAGACCGTACGGCTGGGCGAGCTGGAGGGCGGCGTGCCAGTCTGGTTCGATCGCATCGCCCACGACACCGCCGACCTTGTGATTCCGGTGGGGCGGGTGAAGCCGCACACCGATTTCCGGGGCCCGGTAGAATCTGGCCTGATGAAGATGATCGCGATCGGCCTCGGCAAGCAGCACGGCGCAAACTGGTTTCACAGCCAGGGGATCGGCACGTTCGGCGATCTTGTACCTCGCGTGGCGGCGTTTACGCTCAGCAAGATGCCGATCCCGTTCGGGCTGGCGCTGGTCGAGAACGGCTTCAGCAAGCTGGGGCTGATCGAGGCGGTGCCGGCGGCGATGATCCGGGACCGCGAGGCGGAGTTGCTGGAGATCGCCCGGTCGATGATTGCGGGGCTGCCCGAGGTTGACCAGCTCGACGTGTTGATCGTCGATGAGATCGGCAAGGACATCAGCGGCGACGGGGCCGACCCGAACGTGATCCACCGCGCCGTGGTCGACACGATGGATTTCACCGGCGTGCGGCCGCAGATTCAGCGATACATCGTTCGTGGCCTGACCGAACTGACGGATGGCAATGCAACCGGGATCGGGATGTTCGATTTCGCGTTGCAGCGGGCGGTGGACGAGATCGACCCGGTGCCGACCTACATGAACATGATCACCGCCAAGTCGCCGCAGGGCGCGCGAGTGCCGATCACCGTCTCGACCGACCGGCAGGCGCTGACGCTGGCGGTCGCCTCGGCGCTGAAGGTGACAGAAGGTTCCGCAAGGTTCATGCGCATCCCGAGCACCAAGGATCTGGAGACGTTGTGGGTGTCGGCACCGGTGCTGGAGGAGCTGCGTGAGTCAGGCGCGACGATCGAGGTCGTCGAGGAAGTCCAACCGATTGCCTTCGATGACGACGGGATGTTCATCAGTTCGTCCTGAGCGGTGCGCCCTTGCGGCGATACTCCTCGAACCGACCGAGAACCCACATGGCCGCGGGGGAGAATTGTCAGCGACGCTCAACAGCCCATTCGGCAAGGATGTGTGGTCGAGTGTCAATGGCTTGAATGAGGCGCCGCGCCGCGCCGCTGACGTTGCGTG
>JACCVC010000093.1 GCA_013698305.1 Chloroflexia bacterium | reverse complement strand
GGACCGTACACGGCGCTGGCGATCCCCGCCACCCATGCGCCAGGGTTGCAGGCACGCATCCTCGCGATCCGGCACGAGGACGGGTCATCGTTCCTCTACGGCACCGACACCGCGCCGATGCCGGAAGGAGCCTGGGAGCGCGTGGCGCAAGAAGGCTGGGTGTTCGACCTGCTGATCATGGATCACACCCACGGCACGGAGTCGCACAGCGCGACGCACCACTCCAGCTCGTCGATGCTGCGCGAGATCGAGATCATGCGCGAGGCGGGTGTCGCCAGCGACTCCACTCGGGTGATCGCCCACCACTTCGCGCACCACAGCTACCCGCTTCCCGATGAGTTCGAGCGGTTCGCCAGCGAGCGCGGCTACGAAGTTGCCTGGGATGGCATGGTGGTTGAGGTTTAGAGCCGATTGCGATGAGGTTGCCACGTCCCATGGACCTGGCGTTCATGGCGTATTGACCGCCTTCGGCGGTCCGGGCAGACCCCGTGTCTGCCCCTACGTGATCGCGTGTATTGCCGCGACACCAACCAATGTGAGATGCGCTCTAAGCAGGATCGCACCAATTCATCGGAGATGCGTATCAGTCTGCGGCGACCGCCTTCTCCCCATCGTTGCGATCGCGATTGCCTTGGATGCCTGCGATTTCGCGCTGGCGTTCCACGCGAGCCAGGCGCAGGCCGTTCAGCGTCACGATGATCGAGGTGCCCATGTCGGCCAGCACCGCGATCCAGAGATTCACGAACCCGAGCGTGCCCAGCAGCAGCGCCACCGCCTTGGTCACCAGCGAGAGCGTCACGTTCTGCCGGATGATGGCGACGGTCCGATGCGAGAGATCGAACAGCCGCGACAGCGCAGAGAGGTCGTCTCGCATCAACGCCAGGTCGGCGCTCTCCAGCGCGACATCGGAGCCCCCCACGCCCATCGCGATGCCAACGTCGGCTGTCGCCAGCGCCGGAGCATCGTTGATACCGTCGCCGACCATCGCGACCGAACCATGCTGTCGCTGAAGCTCCCGAATCGCCCCGGACTTCTCGTCCGGCAGCAGGTTGGCCCGGTATTCATCGACCCCGACCTGAGCGGCGATGGTGCTGGCGACCTCCTCCCGGTCGCCCGTCAGCATCACGATCCTCTCGACGCCGATTCGCCGCAGCGCCGCCAGCGACTCGCGCACGTCGGGCCGGACCCGATCGGCGACGGCGATGACGCCCAGCAGCTCGGCGGGTCCATCGCCAGGCCGGCGTCCAACTGACAGCACCGATTCCCCGGAACCGGCGAAGTCCGTGGCATGGCGCTCGATCCACGACAACGCGTCAGCAGAGACACCGGCCTCACGCATCAGCCGGTCACTCCCGACAACGATTTTCGCGCCGTCTACCGTCGCCTGAGCGCCACGACCCGGCAACCCCGCGAAACCAGTTGCGACCGGAACCGCCACGGCGTCGTGCAGCGCCCTGGCGACGATCGCCCGCGCCAGCGGATGTTCTGACGGCTGCTCGACCGCCGCCGCCAGCTCCAGCACCTCTCGCTCATCGGCATCGCCATATGGGATTAGGCTGGCGACCGTGGGGCGACCCATGGTCAATGTCCCGGTCTTGTCGAACGCGACCGTCTTCACCCGTCCGGCGTCTTCGAGCGCCGCGCCGCCCTTGACCAGCATGCCGCCGCGGGTTGCCGCCCCGATTGCGGAGACGATCGCGACCGGTGTCGAGATCACCAGCGCGCACGGGCAGGCGATTACCAGCAGCACCAGCGCCCGGTAGATCCAGGTGTCCCAATTGCCGCTGAATCCTCCAACACCCAAGGCGATCAGGGCGGCGACCGCCACCACCGCCGGCGTGTACACCGCCGCGAACCGGTCGACCAGTTGTTGCGACGGCGCTCGGCTCGACTGCGCCTCCTCGACCAGGTGGACGATGTTGGCGAGCATCGACTCCGACGACAGCTTCGTCACTCGCACCAGGACCGTTCCCGAGCCGTTGACGGTGCCGGCATAGACCTCGTCGCCGACACCGCGCTCCACCGGCAATGATTCGCCGGTGATCGCGGCCTGGTCCATCGCGGAATGCCCGTCGATCACCTCGCCATCGGCGGGGAGACGGTCCCCCGGTCGAACGCGCACCACATCGTCGACCTGGAGCGAATGCACGGCGACCAGCGTCTCGACGCCATCCCGCACCACCCTCGCTTCGTCGGGCGCCAGGTCCAGCAATGCCCGAATCGCATTGCGCGTGCGGTCGAAGGTGACCGCCTGGAGCGTCGTGCCGATCGAGAACAGGACGACCACAAGCCCGCCCTCGGACCACTCGCCGAGCAGCGCCGCACCAATCACGGAGATCGTCATAAGCACGTTCATGTCGATCCGCCGAGCGGTCAGCGCCACCAAGCCGGATCGCATGATCGGCATTCCGCCTACGACGATTGCCACTGCGTAAAGGGCAGTCGACCACACCTCGGTCTCAACGGTTTGGCCGACCACGAACGCCGCGACCCACAGGACGGTCGCGGCAACAGCCGGAATCAACTTCCGATTCCGCCACCACGGCAAGGCTGACACGCGCCGACCACCGAACTTCTCTCGCAGTACCGCGGTGTAGCCCGCCCGGTCGACCGCGCCGCCGACGGAACGCACGACATCGTCATGATTCTCGCCCGTTTCGTGGGGCTTCACCGTCAGCGTGCCCGAGGCGAAGCTCACCGTGGCATTGTCAACCTGGGGAAGCTGGCCGACGACGCGCTCGACGCTGCGGGCGCAATCGCCGCAGTCCATGCCAGTCACGTCGAATACCAGCGGCTTGCACAAATCAATTTGGCCGGGGTCGGATGCGCGAGTAGACACGCTCATGCCAGCCGCTCCTGCCGTTCGTCGTTTCGCTCGCCGCTATGGGCGGATGCCGTCGCCAGCAGCTCAGGCACATGGTCGTCATCAAGCGCGTAGTACATCACCTTGCCCTCACGACGTCGTCGCACGAGGCGATGATCACGCAGCACGCGAAGCTGGTGCGAGATCGTGCTTCGGTTGACGCCAGTCGCGACGGCGAGGTCGCATACGCACAACTCCCCGGCGGAGAGCGCCGTCAGCACCCGGATTCTGGTCGGGTCGCCCAGCACGGCGAAGAGCGGCGCGACGTCATCGGCGGGCTCCGCGCCGCCCAGCGCCTTGCGCGCGGCTGTCACCGCCGCCGGGTGGATACAGTCGGAGTCGCAGTCGACATTGGATTGTTGAATGGAGAATCGTTGGAGTTGCTGCATGATACCGTCCTTGTCTATACGTATGTACACATATACACATGTCTTCACTGGGGCAAGTTTACCGTGGAACATGTGTACATGCAAACACATATCCATCAGGCAAAGAGCAAATGAAGGATAACCACCATTGTAGACACGTAGCGGCAGACCCTGTGTCTGCCATCTTCAAGAGCATCCAAAGAACGGTTGCTTCAGGGGTTCAGGATCAGCCGCAACGTGCAAGTGCTGTTCCCTGCCTATCGTCAAGAATGGCAGACACGGGGTCTGCCGCTACGAATTGGCTCGTTTCCCGCATGCCTCCGGTCTATACAACAAAGTCGGGCGCTACGCGTTGGCGGTCAGCGCAGGGCCAGCATGATGAACAGGAAGATGCCGAACAGCAGGCGATAGATCGTAAACACCAACGTGCTTCGCCGTTGCAGGAACTGGAGCAGGCCCCAGATCGTCACGAAGCCAACCAGTGCCGCCGAGATCCCGCCCAGCGCATAGATCAGCAGGTCGCCACCGTCCGCGCCCTCGCGGATCACGTCGATCACCGACAACGAGCCCGCGCCGAGGATCAATGGCATCCCGGCCAGAAACGAGAATCGGGCCGCGTCCGCCCTGTTGAGCCCGCGAAACAGCCCGGCGGTGATCGTCGCTCCCGAACGCGACGTGCCGGGAATGAGCGCCAACGCCTGCGCGCAGCCGATGATCAGCGCGTCCAGCCACCGCATCCGCGGGATGGCGTGATCGCGCTGGCCGACGCGCTCCGCGATCCACATCACGATACCGACCACGATCAGCATCGTCGCGATGGTGGCAATCGCCGTGTTCGAGTTCTCCTCGGTGTGAAACAGCTCCTCGATGCTGGATTCCAGCAGCAAGCCGGCGATCAGGCCGGGCACCGTGGCCACCGCGATCAGCAATCCCAGCCGCGCGTCGGTATGCCCTGGCTCTTCGCCCTCTCCCTTGAGGATGCCAACGGGATCGCGCAGTGCGACCGGGATCGCTCGGATCATCGCCGTGATGTCTTTCAGGAAATAGGCGACAACGGCGGCGAGGGTCCCCAGGTGCAGGAAGGCGTCGAACGAGAGTCCGGGCGTTTCCCAGTCGAACAACCAGGGGAAAATGATGAGATGGCCCGAAGAGGAGATCGGCAGGAACTCTGTCAGCCCCTGTACCATGCCGAGAACGATCGCCTGCCACCACTCCATCGGCTGTGAACCTCTCGTCAATCACAAAAGAATCCGGCTTCCCCGCGACGGCGATTTTTCGCCACGCATTGAGGGGCGAACATTTAGCCCGCAAGTCTCGCAACTTCCACACCAGGGTTCGGGATCGTCAGACGCTCTCGGCTTGCCGACCCGGTCGCGTCACGCTGCTAACGGCGTCGCCATCCGTGACGTCGCCGTTGGTGGACTCGACGGCGTCGTCGCTCGCCTGAATTTGCTTCCAGCTCAGATGCTGCCGCGACCACGCAATGATACCCAACAAGGTGATGGGGAAAAACAGCGTTGCATGGACCAGGATGGCGTACGCCAGCGCCTGGCTCTCCGGAACGCCGAGCGCGCCGCTGAGCACCAGCCTGACACCGTACTCGAATTGTCCGACGTATCCCGGCGAGGAAGGGATCAGCGTCGCCATGTTCGCGACACCGGTGGTCAGGAGCGTTGCCGAAAACCCCATCACGTCGCGGACCGATCCGCCAAAGCCGATGGCCAGCACCCAGTAGGTCGATGCCTCGAACAGCCAGGAGATAACCGAGAGGCCGCTGACCGCCAGAAGATCGCGGCGCTTGCGAAACACGCCAAGACCGCTGAGGAACGACTCCGCCATCCGCTCGACGCGGTCCGCCATGGGCGTTGGCATGGGTCCCAGCGCGAGCTGCAACAGCCTATCCCGAACGCCACCGCCGAGGGTGAGCGCGAACAAGCCCATCAGGAGCAAGGCAAACAGGCCAAAGGCGATCAGGGCGAGGTTCTCGAGTTGGCTGGTGAAGGAGATGAAGGACGCCGCCAGCAACATGAACGCGAGCATGGTGAGGCCGTCGAAGATGCGCTCGACCGCGATGGTCGCCAGCACCGATGTCTTCCGTACGCCGAAACGCTGCCGCACAATGATTGACCGCACCAGCTCACCGGCCCGCAGCGGTAGCACGTTGTTGGCCATGTATCCGACGATGGAAACCGGAAACAGCTCGCGCGCGGTGACAGGGACGACGGGCCGCAGCAGGATACCCCACCGAATGGACCGTATCCAGACGCCGGTGAAATAGAGCCCGAGCGCCGGAATGATCCACCACACGTTGGCCTCGCCGAGCGCGCGCCGGATCTCACCGAGATTCTGGCCGCGAAAGGCAAAGTAGAGGAAGACGAGGCTGATGCCGATCCCAAGCCATGCACGCCAGGATTTCAAGAACGACTCCATTTCCGGTGACATGTTGGGACGACACGATAGGTGGAATGTTGGATTCCGGGCAGGCGCCGTCGTGCAGAGCATGCCGTCGATACCATCCTGAAAGGGAAGAGGCCGAGGCACGCAACCTCGGCCTCTCTCACGCGTTCAAAATCGTCGCTATCGATGTCGAAATGTAATCCGGCCACGGGTCAAATCGTACGGCGAAAGCTCCACCACGACCCGGTCACCCGGAAGTACCCGAATATAGTTCTTGCGCATACGTCCGCCCAGATGCCCGAGGACGGTGTGTCCATTTTCCAACTCGACTGAAAACATGGCATTCGGCAATGCTTCGAGTACCTTGCCCTCGACGGCAATCGCATCAGGATTCGTGCGACGAGGTCCATCTGTAGGGGGAGCGTTACCGCCCCTGCCGCCTGATTGTTGCTTCTGCTGTGACTTCCTGGCCAATAGCCTAACCTCTCATTTCTTGTGGATGCTCCGCAATTCGACCCGGACCGTGGCAGTCATGAGCATGCGGTGGCACACGGGGCGCGGAGGGTTCATCGACAACCTCGGGTATTTTACTTCATTCCGGCAAAGTCGCCGCCGTCGCAATGCCTGGGACCACTCATCACATTCGGATTTCCGGTTTACCTCACTGCCAGACAGGCACGCACGCCGTATCCTTCGGTGAGGGCAATGCACCAGTTTGGTAAGAGCGGGCCCACTGATGCATGCATCAACAGCGCTTTCAGGAGCGATTCATGCCCTCACCTGGAGATTCACACATGAGCGGACTCGGATGTATTCTCTCGATCGTTGCCGGTTGCTTCCTGCTGCTCGGCCTGATTCCGTTGCTCGGATGGCTCAATTGGCTTACGACTCTCCCGATTTCCCTGCTTGCCGCCCTCTTCAGCTACCAGCGAATGCAGGCAGCGCCGGATGATGCCCTGGCGCGACTCGGTCTCATCGCCAGCGTGTTGATCTTCGCGGT
>JACCVC010000091.1 GCA_013698305.1 Chloroflexia bacterium | reverse complement strand
CACCATCTCAACCATTCGGCGGTGATCGTCGACAAGTCGACGGTTCCGGTCGGCACCGCCGACCGCGTCCGGGAGATCATCACCGAGGAGATGGCAATCCGGAGTGTCGATATTGCCTTCGACGTCGTCAGTAACCCGGAGTTTCTCAAGGAGGGCGCCGCGATCGACGACTTCATGCGCCCCGACCGCATCATTGTCGGCGCGGAGCGGGCCCAGTCAATCGAGATCATGCAGCAGCTCTACGCCCCCTTCAACCGCAATCATGACCGCTTCATGGTGATGGACATCCGCTCTGCCGAGCTGACCAAGTACGCCGCCAACGCGATGCTGGCGACCAAGATCTCCTTCATGAACGAGATCGCCAACATCGCTGAGCGAGTCGGCGCGAATATCGAGAACGTCCGCATCGGCATCGGCTCGGATTCCCGCATCGGCTACGACTTCATTTACGCCGGAAGCGGCTACGGTGGCTCCTGCTTCCCCAAGGACATTCGTTCTCTGGAGCACATGGCCTCCGCCTCCGGCTATCAAGCTTCGCTGATCTCATCCGTGGAACGCGTCAACCAGTCGCAAAAAAGGGTTCTGCTGGACAAGGTGCTGAACTACTTCGACGGCCATGTCGACGGCATGACCTTTGCCCTGTGGGGCCTGGCCTTCAAGCCGAAGACCGATGACATGCGCGAGGCTCCCAGCCGCACTATCATGGAGGGTCTCTGGACAGCGGGCGCGAAGGTCCAGGCATTCGACCCGGAGGCGATGCATACCGCCAAAGCGCTCTACGACGGGCAGCCTAGCTTGACGCTGTGCGATTCGCGCGACGACGCCGTCCGGGGAGCGGACGCGCTGATCATCGCCACCGAGTGGCGGCAGTTCCGCAGCCCGGATTACAACCTGCTGCGCTCCGAACTTACGCACCCGGTCATCTTCGACGGTCGCAACATGTACGACGCCAGCCGGGTGTCGAACGAAGGCTTCACCTACATCGGCATCGGTGTCCAGGCGGAGGCAAGCGAGGATCACACCAACGCCGAGATCGACATCGAGCGCCTGATGACCATCACCGCAGATTAGGCATACAGCCAACGCGTAGGGGCGACTATCCCTGCGGGGAAGTCGCCCGGCGAGCGCGAAGCGCGCGCAATGGGTGATCGGTCCGATGCATGGTATGCATCGAGTTCTTTGCCATGACGATTTGGCCGCCGCAAGCGGCGAACCGGGCAGAAGTTCCTTCGGCAGCCTCAGGACATGCCGTCGGAATCTGCCCCTACGTTTGTTCCGACGACGTGAGGGGTACTATCCCAACACGATCCGGTCGATCACCAGCACCACATACAGCAGCGCCAGGTACCATAGGGAATAGAAGAACGTTTGCCGCGCCCGCGCCTTGCTCGGGTCGGTCAGCAGCAACCACGCGTACCAGAGGAAGACCGCGTTCAGCGCGACGATGCCGACGAGGTAGATCATCCCCATCCCGAACGGCACCAGCAACAGCGACACCGCCGACAGCAGCACCGTGTACAGGAAAATCTGCTTCCGGGTCGCTTCCTCACCCGCGACCACCGGCAACATCGGCACGTTGGCGCGACTGTAGTCTCCCTGCTTCAACAGCGCAAGCGACCAGAAGTGCGGCGGCGTCCAGTAGAAGATGATCGCGAACAGGATCCAGGCAGGCGCGGCCAATGAGCCCGTCACCGCCGCCCAGCCGACCAGTGGCGGCACCGCGCCCGCCGCCCCACCGACCACGATGTTGTGCGGCGTCGTTCGTTTCAGCCAGAGCGTGTACACCAGCACGTAGTAGAGGTTTCCCGCCACGGCCAGACCCGCCGCCAGCCAGTTCGACGCGAATCCGATCAGGAGCGTCCCCAGCACCGAGATCGTCAGGCCGAAGGTCATCGCCGCTGCGGGCGAGATGCGTCCCGCCGCCGTCGCCCGGTTCCGGGTGCGGCTCATCTGGGCATCGATGTCGCGGTCGATGAAGCAGTTGAGGGCATTCGCGCCGCCCGAGGTCAACGACCCACCGATCAGCAGCGCCAGCACCAGGCCAAGGCTCGGAACTCCATCCGACGCGACCAGCATCGCGCCGAGCATCGACACCAGCAGCAAGGTCTGAATGCCCGGCTTGGTCAGCGCCACATAGTCCTGCACCACCGCCAGCGCACGCTGATTTGCCGGGTACTGTGCCTGCACATTCGCCATCGTCTGGAACTCTCCACTCCCCTGGCCAACACGATGATCCCGCCAGGTGGCATTTCACTATAGTTCGTGGCTTCTGGTTTGGCCGCGCGATGGACCGTGAGCTGCACGGTCCATCGAATGCCGTGTTCATCTGCCAGTGTACCGACCCCCAGCCAAATTGAACACGTCACTGACTGTGCAAACCGGTGCCCGTTCCCGGACCCATCCGGCAACTGTCCATGCATGCTCACAGAAAAGGTTGACACCGTGTCGCAGAGGTTGTATCTAGTATGTGAAATAAATCACGAGTCGCTTCGTGATCCAGCCAGTCGTCGTGATGCGACGACGTGTTGCACGCGACTTGCGTAGGACACCGGGTGTGACCACGTGAACACACAACCGTCCGTCATGGACGCAGACAGGTTATCGGCGCAACGACGCGCATCATCTCAAGGAAGACTCAAAGCCACCATGCATACGATCCGGACAAACCCTATCGTCCAATCCGGCCAGCGCTACCTGGCGATGGACCCGTTTACTCCGCTTGCCGCTCGGGAGCTTGTCGTCGACCGGCTGGTGCGCGACGATCTCGGTCTGCTTCACGTCGTCATGATCGATCTCGCAGGACGCGAGATCAGCACCTTCGCCGAGCAGGTCGAAGCCGCCATCGACGCGGGCCTGCTGGTCGCCGCGGAAGAGACAATGCAAGCGTCGGCGTAAAACGGCGAACGGTTGATCAACGCCCCCTTCGGATAGGCCATCGAGGGGGTGTCTATAGCAACGTGCATATTGGCTGACGCATCCGAGTGAATGCGCGTGATCATGAAGTATTGTCGCCCTGCGGGCGACCGGCCCCACACAAGGTCGGTCCCTACGTATTGGTGTACTTTGCGTTGAATCAAGCATCCTGCAATTCGCTCTAATGCACGATTGCCTTACAACTCATGCGGAATCCGCAAGAACAGGATGCGAAACACGCGTACGGGCCGGCAAACCTCGGGCACAAGACCCGAGGTGACAGGTGCCGGCCCTCTATCACATTCCGGGACAAGGGAGACCAAAAGTGTCTCCCGTACGCGGCTCTCCGTGTGGAATGCACGACGTTCAGCCGGATTCGGTATCAGGCAGCCTCCGCGCCCAGCGGATTCTCCGTCGTGCAGAACATGCAGCGAGTCGCGTCCAGCGGGACTTCGCCCCGGCAAAAGTTGCACTTGCCGGTGGTTGGGTCCGGTGTGCCGTCCTTGCGCCGCTGCCGTTCGAGCAGCGTGTTCATCGGCTTCACGACAACGAAGAAGATCACCGCCGCGATGGTAAGGAACGAGATCAGCGCATTGATGAAGCTGCCGATCATGAACGCACTTCCATTGATCGTGAAGACGATCGCGCTGAAATCGGGCTCACCCACAATCGCCGCGATCAATGGAGTGAAGATGTCCGCGACGAGGGAGTTCACCACCGCTCCGAACGCCGCGGCAAGCACCACGGCGACTGCAAGCTCGATCACGTTCCCGCGCATGATGAACTCTTTGAATTCCTGAACCACGCCTCTCATTGCATCCCTCCCATACGGCACCGGCCCTGGTCCGTGTTCCACTCCGTCACACGTATCAGGAGACCCCGTGTGTCAATGTGCCAGGCCGCTCCTTTACTCCACCGGTGGGCATGAACTCGGGCTCGCGTTGAGGACGTAGTACGCGTCGCCTCCTTCGTACCCCATCACGAACCGGTCGTTGCTGCACGAATTGGTGAACTCCGTACCCACGCCTGAGGTGGTGTACACCTCGAACACCGACCCCGTCAGCCACGAGGTCGATTGTCCTGGCTCCAGGAAGCCGTCGAATAGGGTCACGCCATCCACGATCACGGTGAGCCCGATCGACGCGGTGGCCCACACCGTAATACTCGTGACGAGTGAGCCGTCCTCCTGCGTCGCCGCGGGCACCAGAGCAGCGCTGTCGTCACCTTCCGAAAAGATGCCACTGAAAATATCCGCCGGGTCGATGCCAGGTATCGCTGGATCAGTATTCTGCGGCGCTGTCGTCGCCTGCTGGCTGGACGGGTCGGCCTGCTGATCGGTCGACGCCGCTTCCTGACTGGCCGGGACCGAAGCAGCGGGAGCGCCCGCCGACGCGTCGGAAACTTCCGCCCCGATCGCGACGATTGCATACGTCGCCGGTCCATCAGCGCCCGCGTCGATGGTGGCGTTGCCCCGGACAATACGCCCATCCTCAGACGTCAGCGCCGCGGTTCCGCTGTCGTCATTCACGGTGATCTGCCCGGTTTCGACCATGATCAGGAAGGGACCACCGGTCGACGTGAACCCGGTGGAGTCGCCAGCGTCGAGTGTCTCCTGGACGAACTCGAAGTCGTAGACACCCTCGGCCACGCCGGTGACGCCAGGGCTAAGGTAGAACGCTCCCTCGCCGACCTGGTCGTCGTTGGCGATCTCGAATACCCACACCGTCGACTGCGATCCATCCGCGGCCATCGATGTGTACGGGTCGCCCGCCGACATGAACGTGGCCTCGCCCGGCTCGAGCAGCGCCCGTTTGCCGGTCACGTCGTTGCGGATCACGCTCTCGCCTGACACCTGATACGTGAACCGCGCGTTCCCCGTCACGGGTCCGGCAACAGTCGGCGACGGCAAAGTGACTTCGCGCACCTGCCAGAGAACGTCGACGCCGGAGAGGTAGATCAACCCCTGGGCCAGCGCCGGTGGGCTATTGGGACTCGCCGACAGGTTGGCGCTGGCGTCCGCCTCGCCAACTGGCGCTGCCTCGACCTCCGCCGGAACCGGAGTCGCATCCGCCTGTCCCAAAACCGGCGCGACGTTACCAGCCAGTAACGTCAGTGCCGCCGCGATTATCAGCACTACGCCGCGTATCGCCGCCGTTACGCGTCCTGTTGTGGTTCCCACAACCGTTCCCCCTCCAAACGTGGCGTTTGTGTGTCGCGCCGCATGCGTGATGATGTCCCCGGTCGCTACGCGGCGTTCCCCCGAAGCCGCGCAACGATGATCGTCTGATCAGGAACCCATACATCTCATCCATCTTGCCGCGTATCGTACCCCTTTATGACGTGTTTACCAAACGTTACGTGCCCGCGGGCCGCTCTTGGACCGTGGTTCGCATGATTGGCGGCGCCTGCCCACTGTCGGCGCAAGGTTACCCGGTTGGTCCGGTTGCAGGCCGTGTTTGCGCCACGATCGGGCTCGGTTGCGGTCCGGTCACCTCGGGTTCGTGGTCATCACCGCGACCATTTGGGGATACGCCCAGCCGGCGCATGGTGCGCTCCAGGTTGAAGCCGGACGAGATCATCCCGAGATGGGAGAACGCCTGCGGAAAGTTCCCCAGGAAGTCGCCGGTGCTGGGGTCAATCTCCTCCGGCAGCAAGCCAAGGATGTTGGCGCGGTTGCACATCCGCTCGAACCGATCCTGCGCCTCGTCGATCCGCCCTTGCAGCGTCAGGTTGTCGATCATCCAGAAGCTGCACAGCACGAACGCGCCTTCCTCGCCCTGGAGCCCGTCCGGAGACTTGTCAGGGAGGTAGCGATAGATCAGGCCGTCGCCCGCCCCCAGAACATCGTCGACCGCCTGCACCGTACGCATCACCCGCGGATGATCGGAGGGCAGCACCCGGCGGATCGGCAGCCCGAGAATCGCCGCGTCCAGGTGCCCGCCCCGCAAGCTCTGGGTCAGGTATCCCTTGTCCTCGTCCCACGCCGAGGTCAGGATCGTCTCCTGGATCGTCCGGGCGGTGCGTTCCCAACGGTCGACATCGCCGGGCAAGCCGAATCGACGCGCCAGCCGCGCGCCCCGGTCCAGCGCCACCTGACAGAGTCCCGCCGAGTAGGTCTGCACCGTGCCCTGGCTCCGCACCTCCCAGATGCCCTGGTCCGGCGTCGTCCAGACCTCGGCGGCGCGGTCGACGAAATGGCTGAGATCCTTCCACAGCCGCTCGGTGATTCGCCCGCCATGCGTGCTCCACTGAAAGGCGCAATCCAGCAATTCACCGTACACGTCATGCTGCACTTGACCGTGGGCGCCATTGCCCCACCGCACAGGGCTGGAGCCGCGATACCCTTCAAGGCTCGGATCGATCCGCTCGTCCATCCTGGGGTTGCCATCGAGGGTGTACATGATGTGGACATCGTACTCGCGGATCAGGCCGAGCATCCAGCTCAGGAACTGCCACGCCTCTCGATCGAGCCCGATCCGCCGCAGCGCGTAGACGGCAAATGAGGCATCCCGAACCCAGACGTATCGATAGTCCCAGTTCCGCTCGCCGCCGATATGCTCTGGCAGCGACGACGTCGGCGCGGCGATGAGGGCGCCGTTGGCGAGGTAGTCGAGCATCTTGATCGTGATCGCCGACCGTAGCACCTTGGACCGTTGCGGACCCTGATAGTGGAACGACTCCAGCCATGCCGTCCAGCCTTCGACGGTGTTGGTGATCGCCGCGACCGGGGACTCGACCGATGACGCTCCGGTGCCGCCGTTCCAGCGCAGGCAGAACGTGACCGATTCCCCTTTCCGCAGGCGCCATTCACCTCCGGCGCCCTGAAGCTCCCGTGACGCCTCCAGCACCAGATCGACATCAGGATATTTGTCGAGCCGCAAACGAATGTCGTTGCGCTCGCGTTCCGGCCGCACCCCACCCTGCACCGCAACCGACGCGCCGACGGTGGCTTCGCCCTCGACGATCTCCACGACCCGAAGCAGTTCGCCGACATCCGCCGCCACCGACGCGGTCAGGTCGGCGCCCCGTCGCATGGGCATCAGGTCGGTCACCCGGATCACGGCGCCCTCGACCTTGAGCTCCGTGATCAGCACCGAGCTGTCGCCGAAGTAGCGATGGCGGGCTCCATGGACCTGTCCGACATCGAGGGAAAAGCTGCCACCCTGCCGCTGGTCGAGAATCGAGCAGAAGATCGCATCGCCGTCGAAACGGGGCAGGCACAGCCAGCTGATCGTGCCATCGAGCCCAACCAGGGCGGCGGTGGTGCCGTCGCCAATCAGCCCGTGATCCGCGATTGGAAGGTAGCCGTCGTGGCACACAAGCGGGCGAAACTCCTGCTCGTCCCGCGATGACGTCACGAATGTTGCTGGATCCATAGAGCAGGTCTCCCGTGACATCGCTCAATGCGTAGCGGCAGACCCTGTGTCTGCCTCAGGACAGCATGCCGAAAACAGGCCGATACAGGATCGGCCACTACGCGGAAGGTGTGTATCAGGCCTTTTGCTACCGCCGGGAGCGCAACCAGAACCGCGGCGTGACCAGCCCGATCACCGCGCCGATCAGCGCGAACAGGAGCAATGCCCACAGCAGCCGCATCTCCACTTCCCAGAAGATCAGGGAAACGCTGACCACCTGCAGGTTCTGCAGCGCGAAGATCAGCAACACCAGCACCAGCGCCAGCATGGCAATGATCCGCGGCGTCCATTGGAATCCCTTGCCACGGGGCGCTGGCCGTGTGGTCCGCGATGTCTGGTCAGTCATATGCTCCATCCTTTCAATTATTCGAGATCGCTACAAACGCCATGATGGCGTCTGCGGATTCTCTTCTGGCAGTTGCGCGCCCGATTCATCGACCGCGCCAGGCGTGTCCATCTGCTCGCCAGTGATGTACGCGCCTCGCCCTATCGCGTGGGCGGCGACCGGCGTCGTAACCAGCAACATGGCACTGAGCAGTATAAGCCGCATGATCATGGCCTGACTCCCGACGAACATGGCCGCGATCGCCAGCACGATCACGCCGAGAAAAACCGCCTTGCTGGCCGCATGCAGCTTGGTGTAGATATCCGGCATCCGAATCATGCCGAAAACGCCAAGTGTCATGAACACCAGCCCCACCACCACCAGGATGTCTGAGATGACCTCTTGTATCATCGGATATGAGTCCTTGACGGAGCACTCGGGAGCGAAGCCCATGAGAGTTGACGCGTAGTGGCCGATCCTGTATCGGCCCGGTCTCGCGCGTTATCACCTTTGGCAGACACATGGTTGCCGCTACGTGTTCGCGTTTCAGGAACGGCTCTCATGCCTTTTTTGAACAGGTGTACTTGATCATCTTCATGCTCCTACTCCAACCCGTCCGGAACCGCTAAAAAATCCGGTCTACGCTGTAATATCGCGCCGCCGCGATCGACGACAAGAATGACAAGAGCGCAAGCAACAGCGCCGCGTCCAGATAGTAGGACGTTTCGGTCGTGGTCGAATACAGCACCAGCAGCGCCGTCAGCACCAGGGTCAGCACGTCGAGCGCAAGAATGCGCGTCAGGGCATCGCCGGCACGGATAACCGTCACCGCCGCCGTCAACAGCAGGGTGGTCATCCAGATCAGGGCCACATAGAAGATCACGTCGCTCATGCGATGGTTGCTCCGGGTTCGGTCACGGTACCAGCGCGCGCTGGTACCGCTCGTAGAATCGCACATACCCCGCCCGGATCGCTTCCGGATCAGTGGCGTCGATGACATGGATCAGCATCACCCGCTCATCCCATTTGACATCGACCAGAAACGAGCCGGGCGACAGCGTCAGGATCAGGCCGGACAACCCGACCGCCGTCGGCGTTCGCTCCATGATCGGGATTTCGACGATGCCGGGGTTGGCCAGGGGTCGGATCCCGACCACGATCGTCGCCACCTGCCAGGAGCCCTTGACGATTTCGGTGAAGGCGATGAATGCGAACGCCGGAAAGGCGGCGACAGCTCTCAACGTCTGGCCCGCCGGCGGCAACGGCGATGGAAGCAGCACCCCCCGGAATGTGAAAAGCAGGATTGCCGACAGCCCCAACCCAAGCGCAAGGTCCTCCCACGCCAGGCTGGCCAGCGTCATGCTGTACACGGCGGTCAGCAACATCAACACAACCGCAATCAGGATCATGGGGCAGTATCCGTTCCCATTATTCCGAGCACCGCCTGATCGGCCAGCTCGAGCAGCGGTTGCGGCCACAATCCGATCAGCAGCAGCCCGACCGCCATGCCCACCACAATCACCTGCGGTAGGTGCGCCGATTCTTCCTCTTCTTCCCCGGCGATCCAGAACCGCCGACGATACAACTGGAACATGTAGAGGAACGACAGCCCACCACCGAGCAGCACCAACACCACGATAGCCCAGGATCCATCCTCGATCGCCGCCTGGAACAGCACCAGCTTGCCAAGGAACCCGGCGGCGGGCGGCACGCCAGCCACGCTGAAGGCGCCGATCGCGAACGCGGTCCCCACCAGCCAGCCGCGCATGCTGACCGCCAGGAACAACAGCGCCTTGTTCAATCCATTGATCACCGTATACAGGATGGCGGCAAACACGCCGGCCTCACCGCCGATAGCCAGAGCGACCATGATGTACCCCACCTGACCGATCGACGAATAGGCCAGCACCTCGTTGGCGGAGTGCCGGGAGATCGACTGAACGCCGCCATAGACGATGCTCACCGCGCCGAGGATTAGCAGCACTGGGGCCCCGAACTCGAGCTCGCGGGGCAGCACATCCGCGCCGAACCGAATCAACCCATATGACCCGATGTTCGCCAGCGCCCCGCTCAGGATCGCCACCACCGACGCTCTCGTGCCGGTGTACACCGCCGGCAGCCAGAAGTGGAACGGGAACAGGCCGAGCTTCACGCCAAATGCCACGAAGATCGTCGCGCTGATCAGCACGATCGGGCTTTCCGCCACCAGCGGCACCTGCGCCTTGATCCCGACCATGTCCAACCGACCGGTGGTATGGTAGAGCGCCGCGATCGAAATCAGGAACAACATCGACCCGAGCAGGTTGACCACAATGAAGATGAACGCCGACCGGAACTGGCGTGGCGTCTCGCCGTAGCTGGCCAGCACGTAGGCGCTGATCATCGCGATCTCGAAAAAGACGTAGAAGTTGAATGCATCTCCGGTGAAGAAGACACCGGTCAACCCTAGCCCCATGAACAGCACCAGCGCCGGAAAAATCCGCGCCTTGATGCCGTTTGCCGTCTCGAACACCAGCGCCGCCAACAGCACCGCCTGTGACAGCACGGCGAAGATGATCCCAAGGGTGTCGATACGGAGCGAGATACCAACACCTTGCTCCCAACCGCCAACGACCATTTCCTGCGTGCCGTTGCGATAGACATCCGCCCCGAGCACGAGCGTGGACACCAACGCTGAGGCGAGGATGACGATGGACAGGACGGCGTTCCTGCGGCGGGTGCCGTCGAGCATCGCCACGATCACCGCGCCGAACCAGAGAATCCCCAGAGGAAGCTCCATCATCGCTGGGCCTCCTTGTTGGGGGGTTGGGCTACCGTTCGGCGGTCACCCTCGGCGTCTGTATAGGGCGCGCCAAGCTTTTCCGGGTCTGGCTGCCCAACCTCGTCGTCACGATCGGCCTGCATCTCCTCGGCGCGAGACAACTCCCGGATGTCCACCGAAAGATGAGAGACGTAGACGCGATAGGCAAGGCTTAGCACCAGCGCCGTGACCGCGAAGCTGATCACGATCGCGGTCAGGGTCATCGCCTGTACCAGTGGATCAGTGGTCTCATCGCCGAGCGGGTAGATCGGCGCGGCGCCGTTGGTCAAACCCGCTGACATGATGAACAGATTGGCGGCGTTGCTAATCAACACCATGCCAATGATGAGCCGGATCAGATCATGCTTGAGCATCAGGTAGGCGCCCGCGCCAAACAGCACCGCCACGCCCAGCGAGAGGGCCAAAATCATGTCGTGTTCCCTGCCTCTCCCTCAGCCGCTCGCGCCCGCGCCACCCGTTCCTCTGACGTTCGCATCCGGCCCTCGGCGCGGGCGAAACTGCTGAGTACCCCCACCCCGAATCCGAACACGATCAGGAATACACCGACATCGAACGCGACGGCAGTGATGAACTCCAACGTTCCGAACCGGGGCGCAGAGTCTCCCGCTGGCGGCCAGTGGGTGAACAGTGTTTGCCCCATCACCGACGGGACGAAGGCGGTCAGCAAGGAGATGATCAAGCCCAGGAATACCGCATACGGGACGTACCGGATCAGCGGAAGCCGGTCGAGCTCGCCAGGACCGAACACCATCAGCTGCAGCGCGAAGGCCAAGGCAGCGATCACGCCCGCCGAGAACCCATCACCAGGGTCGGCGTAGCCCTTGACCATCACGCCCAATGCGACCAGGAGCGTCGGCAGCAAAAGGATCCGGGCGGAGACCTTGTAAAGCTCGGTCGTCATCGTAACCGTCCCGCCCTGATCAGGCTGATGATGCCAAGAAATGCGATCGCCACCACCGTGATCTCCCCCATGGTATCGAACCCGCGAAAGTCGGCCAGGATCACAGTGACGATGTCGTACCCGTGCGCCAGTGGCGTCAGCTCGATCTGGCGAGAGATGACCGTGGTCGACGCCGACGGGCGAGAGAGGGCGCTCCAGGCGACGAAGAACGCCATCAGGCCGGCGATGGTCGCCACGGTCACATCGCGACCCAGCCTCCATCGCGCCGGTCGCAAGCGTGATTCGTACCGCAGGATCGACCGTGGCATCAGCACCAGGATCGCGATCAGGACCAGCGCAAAGATCGTCTCGATCAGCACCGCGACCAGGGCGACGTCGGGCGACCCGAGGAAGGCATAGACCACCGCCAGGCTGTACCCGACACAGGATAGCGTCAGCACCATTCGCAGATGATCTCTGGGGAACGTCACCATCACCCCACTGACCGCCGTCGCAATGATCACGGTCAGCAGCGGGATATCGCTCCGCTGCAATGGGCCGACCACGAACGTTCCTTCCGTCGGGGTGAAGATTACCGCGAGCCCCACCAGCACACCGGCGGGACCCAGAATCGAAGCGATCCGGCTGCGGAGGTCGCGGACCTCGAAGTCATGCACGCTGTCGGACAGGCGAACCAGCGCCCGCAGCGTCAGCAGGTACAGATGCGCGGGGCCGATGACCTCACCGATCGACACCAGCGCACGCATGCTGTTTCGCCACCACCGCTCGGTGAGCAGAAGGACCACCCCGAGTCCATAGACTCCCAGGACCATCACATTCTCCGGACGGGCGTCGAAGTGGTAGGCAATATCCAGATCGATCGCCTGCGCGTAGCTGACCGATGCGGCCCGCTCGGCAATCTCTCGGAACGGCTGCACCCAGACCCCGCCGAGCACGGTCAGAATTCCAAGCGCGACGACCGGCCACGTCATCAGAGCGCCGATGGGCCGATGCTCCTGCTTCACCGAGCCCAGGAAGATGCCGATCCAGAGCCGTCCGATATAGGCGAAGCTCAGCGCCGCGCCGAACACGGCGAAGAACTGCATCGCGCGTCCGTGCTCGGTCGCGGCGGCGAAGAAAAGCTCGTCCTTGAAAAATCCGATGGTGAGCGGCAGCGCCATGATGCCCACTGCCGCCAGCAGGCTGCCGAACGCCAGCAACGGCATCGCGCGGACCGCCCCGCCCGACTCGCTGAGCGTCTGCTTGCCGGTCGCCTCGGTCAAGGCGCCCGCCGTCATGAACAACGCGCACTTCGCCAGCGCATGGGCGATGACGTAGAACATCGCCCCGCCGACGCCATAGGTCCCGCCGAGCCCGAACATCACCACCACGTACCCATACTGGGAGATCGTCGAATAGGCCAGCACCTGCTTGAACACATCACGGGTCAGCGCCACAACCCCGCCGACGACCATCGACGCCGCGCCGATCACTACCAGGGCATCCCCAAGCCACGGCTCGAGCTCGATCAGCGGATAGATGCGCCCGATCAGAAACACGCCCGCCGCCACCATCGCGGCAGAGTGAAGGTAGGACGACACCGGCGTCGGCGCGACCATCGCTCTCGGCAACCAGAAATGGAAGGGGAACTGGGCGCTCTTCGCCAATGCCGCGACCAGGATCAGCGCCGTTGCCCAGGTCACCGTTACTGATGTCTCCGTCTGCTCGAAAATCAGAGGCAAGGAGAACGTGCGGTACTCCTGCCACAACAGCAGCGCGCCGATCAGCACGCCGATGGCGCTGATGCCCGTCACCAGCAACGCCATCAGGGCCGAGTCGCGCGCGTCTTCCTCGTCGCGGTCGAACCCGATCAGGAAGAACGACGCTACCGCCGTCAAATCCCAGAACACGAAGAGCAGCAGCAGGTCCTGCGCCATCACCAGGCCGACCATTGACGCCATGAACAGCAGCAGGAACCCGAAGAAGCGGGCGTCGTCGATCAGGGGCCGTCCCTTGTGTTCCCGGTGCAGCGGCATGTACCCCGCCGCATAGAGCACGACGAACAGCCCGATACCTGTCGCCAGCAGGGCATACATCGCCGCCAGGCCATCGAAGGCGAGCTCGAACTGCACGTTCCAGGTCTCGATCCACATGATCGAAAATGTCGAGGGCTCGATCGCCGTCGCCCAGATCGCCGTGCCGAACGCCAGCGCTGTCGTCCCAACCGCCACAGCACGCACCGAGGCTGGCCGCCACGCGCCCGCCAGGACGGTGAGCAGGGGCGCCAACATTGCCGCAATCAGGACCGCGAGCGCTGGGTTGGGATCGGTCAACCAGGACATCGATTCGCTACTTTCGTCAATGGGGAAGCTGTACGCAAATGCCGCCAGCGTTGGCCGGCAGCATTCGTCTGTTCACTCGGTCGGGATATGGTTCGATGCGCCCGTCGGACTCGACTGATCCTTACCATAGCACGGCGCGACATCGGATCAATCGCCCATTCGCGCCGAATCCTCCCGATCGCGAGAGGGATCGTCGATTCTGGTGAGTGCCGGCAATTGCAATACCTCGGCGGCGAGTTGGACCAATGCCCGGCGTTCCGGCACGGTCATCTCATCGAACCGCGCCCTGCCCGCTGGCGGGAGTTCCTTTCGCAGCCGCCAGGCCTGCCGCGCATCACGTCGGCTCATCACCGGGTCGACTTCCATCGCCACGCTCCACGACGCCAGCCAGGCGCGAAGGTCGTCTCCGGCAAGCTGAAGCGTCTTCTCGGCCAGGAACGCAAGCTCAGGCGCGGTCTCCCCGGAGGGGGCGACGGGCGGGACGGCATCACGCTCGGCCAACGGCATGGTCGAGAACCCGGCCACGCTTGCGCCCTCGTTCCGGGCAATCGCCATATCCGGTCGGCGGGTCCAGACCACGCCGGCGAAGATCAGCGCGATCCCGATCGACATCGCGATGTAGAGGTACTCATACTGGCCGAAGCGCGTGAGCGTGCCGCCCATGGCGACTGACAGCGTCCCGGTCACGATCAGCACGCAGCCGATCATGCGATTGCGCCGCATTCGCGTGGCGCGGTATCGCCAGA
>JACCVC010000079.1 GCA_013698305.1 Chloroflexia bacterium | reverse complement strand
ACCTTCCGGACCGGCGCGCCAACGCCGGCCCTGATCAAACTGGATTCGGATCTCAGATCTTCCTCGGGAAGGTGCGCTCCTTCACGTCACCCCGCCGAGGGCCATCCACAGGTTCTGATCATTGCTCAGCCCGGTGTCCAAGTGGACTTGGGAAGTCGCGCAGAAGTTCCAAGTGAACGGCCGGTCGAGTTGTAAGATCAACGCAAGAGTGTGCCTTCCGCCACTCGTCGAAAGCCGTTAGAGTGCCGCCGCACTGGAGCGAGTTCACCCTCTTGAGAGGCGGCCGCACATGGCCTGCAGGCGACGGACGACTGTCTCTTTTGCGGCACTGGCGATGCTGGCCTCGCTGTTCACCCCTGCAGTGGCGGCGAGCCAGCCAGCGCAAGCCGCCAGGCCCACCGCCTGTGCCGACGTGCTCTTCATCGGGGCGCGGGGTAGTGGGGAGAAACTACCAGGGGAGAGTAACGAGGCGTACGCCGGCTACGGTCCGAGGACCTATGCGGTGCTCACCGGGCTGCGACAGGACCTCGGCGATGAACGCAGCGTGCGGGCGCACTACGTGCCCTACCCGGTGGAGCCGGTGACTGTGCTGCGGCCCACGGACAAGCAAGCCAGGAAGCTGGCCGCCGCCATAGCTAGGGGTGCTAACCCCGCAGCCTGGTTGCGCGGCGCCATCAGTGCAGTTGGTGTTTGGCGCGACTGGAAAGTCAATCAGCTTGGCGTGTACTTCGCTTCTGCCGACATCGGTAGCGCCGCGGTTCACACCATGCTGCTCAACGCAGCGGACCGGTGTCCGCACGAGCAGATCGTCTTGGCGGGCTACTCGCAGGGGGCGATGGCGGTTCATCAGGGGCTTGCCAAAGTCGCCAAGAAGGGTAGAGACGACATCCTGCTCAGAGTTGCTGGCGTGGCGCTGATCGCGGACGGAGACCGGCTGCGCGGCACGGCGGCACGAAGCGTCGGTTCAGCGGGCCGCTCGAAGGGTGTCCGGACGTTCTTCGGCTTCGGGAAGCAGCGCGACGTGCCTGAGCTGGTGCGCGGCCGAACCCTGGACATCTGCGACGATCGCGACCTGGTGTGCGACTTCGGCGCCCGCCGGCTGCTCGACTTCAAGGAAGCCAAGGAGGTGCACGGAGGGTACGTCGATAGAGGCGACGCAGCTGGCCGGCGCTTCTCTCGCTGGGTGCGTAACTACGCGCGGCCGACGAGCCCTCGATGGGAGTTTGCAGCGGAGGTGGGCGATGCCTTCGATCAGCAGCTCACCGCCTCCGCGCGGCGGAAAATCGAGCCGCGGTGGCGGGTGGCTGAGGGGGCCCTGCCGCCAGGAATACGTCTACGGCGGTCGGGTCGACTATCCGGGGTCGCCACCGACGAGGGACGATACTCCGCCACGGTCGAGGTGCGGGGCCGGTATCAGGTCTGGGTCCCGTCGCGGTTGGTCATCCAGGTCGGTTCCCCCATACCGCCCGCCGGGCGCACCTGGCTGGTCAGCGTCACCCCCGACGGCACCCCAGCCAACGGTCCAAGTTTCGCTTCGTCGATCTCCGCCGACGGGCGCCACGTCGAGTTCATTTCCCATGCGAACGACATTGTCCCCGGCGACACCAACGGCTTCGGGGACTTGTTCGTGCGGGATCTGACCACCGGGCGCACCCTGCTGGTCAGCGTCACCCCCGACGGCACCCCAGCCAACAGTGGAACTTACGATTCGTCGATGTCCGCCGACGGGCGCCACGTCGCGTTCACCTCCGCTGCGGACGACATTGTCCCCGGCGACACCAACGGCCACGCGGACGTGTTCGTGCGGGATCTGACCACCGGGCGCACCCGGCTGGTCAGCATCCCCCACGACGGCACCCCAGCCAACAGTGCAAGTTACGACTCGTCGATCTCCGCCGACGGGCGCCACGTCGCGTTCGACTCCGATGCGGACAACATTGTCCCCGGCGACACCAACGGCACCGATGACGTGTTCGTGCACACGGTGAGATGAATCAATCATGGGTGTGTACCTGAGGAAGGCAGACCGGTACCTGACTTTGCGGCAGGCGGGCAAAGGCCGCCGCTCAACAAGGGAGTTGTCGCATCAGTGCGGGCAAGCTCCCCGACTGCAGCACCTCGACCGATCTGTTGGCCGATGACGTTGCGTGGCGGGTCGGCTCGGCCCTGAACGAGTCGAGCCGATCTGCCAGGTACTCGCCAAGGCCCGCCCGGCGGAGGAATAGTCAAGACGTGTGGATCGGCGTGTCATGCGACTTGCTGATCGCCTCCTGATTCGTGCTCGTCGGGATGTTCGACCAGGACGCCCTTCTCGAAGCGTGCGCCGCCTTGGGCGAGGGCGAC
>JACCVC010000078.1 GCA_013698305.1 Chloroflexia bacterium | reverse complement strand
GGCTGCTCCACCTGCGTCGGCAACTCCATCGCCACCGGCTCCAGCCCCTCCAGCGCTCCCAGCACCTGCGCCGTCGCCGCCTCCTCGTCCACCACCGTCCCGATCCGCTCCGGCTCGATCCGTACCGCCGTCCCCTCCACCACCAGCGCCGCGTCCACCGCCCGCTGGTCCAGCTCCGCGTTCACCGTCGCAAACCATCCCGCCAGCACCTCAGGGTCCACCGTCGTCCGCAACGGCACCTGCTGGTCGTCCCGCAACAGCGCCTTCGTGAACCCCAGTCGCGACACCGCGTTCTCATCTCGTCCCAGCGCCCAGGCCGCGTCCACCGATCCGTCGATGTCCACCGTCGCCCCCAGCTCCGCCAGCGTCGGGCTCCAACTCTGCCCCCCGTAGCTGAACTGCACCGTCCCGCGCTCCAGCTCGGCGGCGCGCGCTTCCACCGCCGCCACCGCGTCGTCGACGGTCAGCCCTCCCACCGGGACATCCCCCACCGCAACCGCCGGGTACACCCGGTCGGCATACACCGCCCGGAACGCGAACAGCAGCACCGCGAACAGCAACAACCCCACCGCCCCCATCAGCACCAGCCGGGGGAGCAGGCGGGTTATCCCCGCCTGGCGCCGTGCGTTCGGATCGCTCGCGGATCCAGAGCGGGTGATGCCGCCCAGCCCAAATTCGTCGCGAGGCATGACGGCATGACGGACCACACCCGAGGTCCGGTCCCACCAAGTCGGCCCAGCATCACGCCGGAGGGATATTCCGTCTGTCACGGTTCGTTGCGCCATGTGCCATCTCTCGCTCTCAACCACACGTTTGGAATGACGTCATGTCCACCTGATCACACAACAACGCCCAGCACGATCCCCACATCAGGATCGCGTCGTCAGCCAGGAAAACTCCCGTGTCGGGAGGAATAGTGGATACGTGTCGCCCATGCCCTTCCTTTGAAAGTAAATCAATGATGTGCCGCTTGATCCGTTCGGGCATTGTGCCAATCCCAAGAATACCATCATGCCCGGCGGTGTACGGGGACTGGTGGGGGGGCACGGCGCCTCTGTGTCATCCTACCCCACAAGGTTTCTCCATTGCCAGTTGCTTCCCTGGAGAAAGTCCGATCTCAGGCTTGACACCACCCTCCGATCCTGCCCTGTCATACGGATCAAAACGCGCGCGCGGATGTGCGACAACGGGCGGAGACCACCGCCTCAGCGCATCCGAACGCTGAAAACCGACACAGTTCCGTGACAATCCGGTCATCGTTTTGCGCCAATTGCGCTGGATACTGAAGGTGTCGCGGATCCCGGTGACGCACTGAATCCGGAACCTCCTCTCTGGACGCTCCCGGCACGCGACCCCTCATCCCTCCCCCGACGGAGGCAAACCAACCAGCCAAATCCCGGTTGCGCCTCCGTCTTCCTCCTCCATCAGGGCCAATGTTCCAAAATGGGCGAAACTCGCGTCGCAAATCGGTACACTGGACATGACGAATACTTGGACTTGCGCGGCGCCATGATCGAAGGACATGACAGCCCGATGGCGCATATCGTTGTCGTTGAAGACGAAAAGGACCTGGCCTACCTGATCGCCCGCACCCTCCGAGATGAGGGGCACACGACCGAGGTGTTCAATCATGGTCGGCTCGCGCTCGACCGCCTCACCAACGCCAGCATGATCGAACCGGACCTGATCGTCCTCGACCTGATGCTGCCCGATGTCGACGGCATGACCATCTGCCGCCGCGTCCGCCAGGAGCGCATCATCCCGATCGTGATGCTGACCGCCAAATCCACCGAGATCGACAAGGTACTCGGCCTGGAGCTCGGCGCCGACGACTACGTCACCAAGCCGGTGTCGTTGCGCGAGCTGCAGGCGCGGATCAACGCGATCCTGCGGCGGGTAGAGATGATGGAATCTCGCTCCCGCACCAGTGACAACGCCACCACGCCGATCAAAGACGCTGGTCTCTCCGTCGATCCGGTCAGCCGGGAGGTCCACATCCATGGCACGGAGATCCTGCTGACCGCCCGCGAATTCGACCTGCTCTACCTGCTCTCGTCCAATCCAAATCGCGTCTTCAGCCGGGACTATCTGCTCTCCCGGCTCTGGGGGGACGACTACGGCGGATTCGAGCGGACGATCGACACGCACATCCAGCGGCTGCGCCGAAAACTCGGCGGGCCGGGCAGTGTCGCCGACAGGATATCGACATTGTGGGGCGTCGGGTACAAGTACGAACGTCCTGACTCGGATGCATGATGGTGTCTCCTGCCCGCGCCATGGCGGGCCTGAACCATATCGTCACCAAACCGTTCCGGCTGTACCGGCAGCGCACCATCTTCCAATTGGTAGCAAGCCATCTGGCCGTGGTGCTCATCACCTTTGTCCTGCTCAACGTGCTAGCGGTGGCGGTGATCGCAGGATGGCTGCCCGGACGCGACCTTGTTGGCCTAGAAGAGGCCTCCCAGGATTTTTATCTTGGCGAGCGAACCCGAGGTCACGCAAGCTGGATCGATACTGAGCAGATCATCGCCGAATACGGCTCACTGGACGCGCCGGCGGCGCAGGCGGAGCTCGACCGCCTGTTGACGATCATCGTGGCGAACGAGGTGCCGGGTTACAACCCGCCAGGGGCAGTCGACGCCGATCGGAGCATCGCGCTTGGCATCCCTGACGCTGCGGTGATTACCGACCCCACTGGCGTGGTGATCGCAACCTCCGACCCGGCGCTCGGCCAGATCGGTGACGCCGCCTGGGAGATTACCGGACCCGCCGTGAGCGATGCCATCACCGCATCGATGCGGCTCGAAGGCGGCCCGGACGACTGGTCTGGCGTGGCCTACAGCATGCGCATCAGCGGCGATGTCACCGGCGCCGCCGCGCCGATCTTCAACAGCGATGGCGGGGTGGCGGGGTATCTGGCCTTCCAGGGATATCCGCTGCCAGCAATCTATAGTGAGATGCGGACAGAGATCCTGAAAGAGACCGCGCTCGCCGTCGTGACGACGTCCTGGATCTACATCATCCCGGCGGTGCTGGTCGCGCTTCCGTTTGCCTGGTTGCAGTCGCGGGGGACATCGCGACGGCTCGAAAAACTGGCGCACCTGGCTGACGCGTTTGCCGACGGAGACCTGCATACCCGGATTCGCGTCGCGACGCGCGACGAGATCGGGCGTCTTGCCGAGCGTTTCAACGAGATGGGCAGCCGGATCGAGACCGGCGACCGGGAACGGCGCGCGTTCCTTTCCAACGTCTCCCATGAGCTGCGGACTCCCGTCGCCATCATCCAAGGCACCGTGGAGCGTCTGCAGGACCGCAAGTGTGAAACCCCTGAGGAGGCGACACAGGCGATCGACCTGGTCAATCTGGAAACACGAAACCTTACCCGCCTGATCGACGACCTCTCCACGCTGGGACGGCTGGAGGAGGCCAAACTCCGGCTCGATCTGCAACCGGTCAGTGTCTTTGGCGTGGCCGACGAAGCGGTGTCGGGCCTCAAAACACTGGCATGGACCCAGCGCAAGGTCTCGTTGGAAAACATCGTCTCGCCGGACCTGCCGCATGCCTTCGGCGACGCCAGCCGGCTGCGCCAGATCATCCACAACCTGTTGTTCAACGCGCTGCGGCACACGCCGGAAGGCGGCTTGATCGTGGTGCAAGCGGGCCTGGTCGGCGACGAGATCGAGGTCTGTGTCAGCGACACCGGCGTCGGCATCCCGCCGGAAACGCTGGAGCGGATCTTCGACCGCTACTACCAGGCGGAGCTCGCGACACGCAGCCACGACGGCAGCGGCCTCGGCCTGCACATCGTGCAGCAACTGGTCCGGGCCCAGGGCGGCAAGATTACGGTGGAGAGCGAGGTTGGCCAGGGAACGACGTTCCAGTTCACGTTGCCCAAGGCATCAGGCAACCGGACCGGCCCCATCGGCCCTTTGCCTCCGAAAGGGCTCAGGGGCCAGGTGGTCTGACCGGAGCGTTGCCGCAATCGTCCACAACGGAGATGGCCTGTTCATTCATGCATGGGCATCGACGCGTGCGTTTGCCCAACGGCTACCAAAAAT
>JACCVC010000040.1 GCA_013698305.1 Chloroflexia bacterium | reverse complement strand
CTCGTCGAACAGGATGTTCTTCGTGAACCGCTGGATGTCGAAGTTGGTGCCGAACGCGAACTCGCCCAGGCGCCGCGCCCCTTCGTCGCTGTCGAGTTGCTGGATCAGGTAGTCCTCGTTCTTCGCCGCCGATGCCTCGACCACCTTGCCGTTCTCGAACCGCAGCCGGATGTCGTCGATCTCGCGACCCGCCGTCACCACCGGGAAACTGAACCGGATCGTGCCGCTGACCGAGTCCTCGACTGGCCCGGTGAAGATCTCACCGCTGGGGAAATTCCGCTTGCCATCGGAGTTGATCCAGGTGCGCCCTTCTATTGAAAGGGTGAGGTCGATCCCGGGACCGGTCAGGTGGACCTGCTTCCTGCCGTCCAGCCAGTCGATCAGCCGCTGCTGTTCCTCCTTGAGGTTGAGCCACGCCCGCACCGGATCGTCGCGGTCGAGCTTGCAGGCGTTCAGCACGAAGTCGGTGTAGGCGTCGGTGTCCATGTCGGCGTCCTGCGCGTATGCATCGGTCGGGAACAGCGTGAGGGTCCAGTCCATCTCGCCGGAAGCGGCCCGCTCCATGAACCGCTCGAACAACGGCCGCCGCGCCTTCTGGTACACCGCCTGACGGGCCGGATCGACCGTCGCCATGCCGCGGGTGTTGGTTTCCGCCGAAACGTTGATGACGATGTCCGCTTCCTCGCGCACGAACCGCTCGACCGGCGAGATGAACTCCAATTGCTCGTCCGACCCATGCCTGAGCAACGCCGGCGCACCGCCCCGCATCGACGGCGCCATTACCGGGTGGGCGCCGCGCTCGATCACCTCGCGATAGATCTCCCGCAACAGCGGCTCAGCGGCCGAACCACCGCTGATCACGACCGTCTGTCCGGGTTGCACCTCGACCGAATACCCGGTCATCGCCTTCGCCCATCGTTCCATTCGCGGGTCTGCCATGGACTTGTCATCCCTTCGATTTGGCATAGGGGCAGACCCTGTGTCTGCCCAATACTGCATCTTTCCTCCAAGCATGATACCCCCGTCCGGACCGATGCAAGGTTGGATACCGTGCAATCAGCATCGCTGATCATCCAGGCATCGCCGCGTGCGACAACATGAACCCATAGTACTTTGCCATGACGCTCGAACCCGGCTGTACAGGTTGTACGGTCGGGCAATTTCATGTTTCGTTCAGAATAAGCCGTACGTCCACCTGTGCAGCAGCCTCGCCCTCTCCTACATTCATGGTGGGGCGAGTCCACCGCAGGCTCGGTTCGCCGACACCCCGTGTACCCCGCAGGTCGGTGAACGCTTTGGGAGGGAAGAGGGAGAGAACAGCGATGCTGACGCTCAGGGAAGCGCGGCAACAGCGACGTCTGTCGCAACAGGCTTTGGCAGATCGCGCGGGAGTGGCACGGGTGACCGTTTCACAAATCGAACTGGGCAAATCCGGCCCTCGCCCGCACGTCGCCCGTCGTCTCAGTGAGGCGCTGGGCGTGCAGCCGTCCGACATTGAGGAGTTCGCGATAGCGGCCAGAATGATGGCCCTGCCCCGACCCACGATTCTCGCTGTGCCCGACGCGCAGGCACCGAGCGACCCGGACAGCGCGCCTGTCGATTAACACCAAGCCTGTCAGCGTTTATCGGTGTTCCCCACCACCGCATTCCACACGACACCACCAAACCGGGACCGGCCTGCCTCTTACCGAGGAGCTCGATCCCGATCTGATTTAACCTGTCGTCGGTCGGTCGACGACTTCGCCGGGTTGCTGGAGACGGTACGCCCCTTCGCCGAGGAAGGATTGTGCGTTCAGCGTTACCGATACCTGCGCGACGAAAATCTCGCGCTGCTCAAGCATGAATGGAAACAGGCAGAGCCTGTCTGCGTCATCCGCCGATCCAACCACTTTCCGAATGGAGATCGCGGAGACGACCAGGACACCTCGTCAACTCATGGCGGTCTACACGTTTTAGCCGCCTGTTTTCCAGGAACGGAACCGGCTCAGAAGCATGTCGCGAGCCTCGGGCGAGAGATCCCCTTCGCGCAGGATTCCCACTGTCCCAATGATCTCCTTCATCTGTTGAAGGTAGACAGGGCAGTCGAGGCAGTCGACGAGATGTGCGTCGAAGCGAGCCCGCGTCGGAGAATCCAATGCATTTTCGAGATAGTCGGTGACGAGCTCGGCGAATTCCTGACAGC
>JACCVC010000010.1 GCA_013698305.1 Chloroflexia bacterium | reverse complement strand
ACGACCGTGCCGAGCCCCGCTACCAGGAACAGCACCGGGAAGATCGAGCCGAAGATGATCCCCTGCCGCAGCAGGACGCTGTACGACTGCCGGTTGATCGGCTGGAACTCGCCGTAGAGCGACCGTTCCTGACGAAAGCTCTTGGCGACCGAGATGCCGTTCATCGCCTCCTGGATCGTGCTGTTGACCCGTGCGGTCGACCGCTGGGCGCGCTGGGTGCTCTCACGGGCGACCTTGCGGAACACGGTCGCGATTACCCATACGAGGGGGGCGACACCGATAGCGACCGTCGCGAGGTAGACGTTCCGGTTGAACAGGAGCCCGACGACGATGAAGACCAGCAGGATCTGGCTGAGCAGGTTCATCGTCAGCGTGACGACGTTGGCGAAGTCGTCGGAATCGGATGAAACGCGGCTGACGATCTTGCCGGAGGGATTGGTGTCGAAGAAGGTGAGATCGCGACTCATCGCCGCGTCGAAGGCGTCGGTCCGCAGCGCCAGCACAACGTCGCCGATCACCCGCGCGGTGACGATCTGGCGGACGTAGTTGAACACCCACGCCAGCACTCCCGCGGCGAGGATCGTGACGACCAGAATCCAGATCACCTCGTCGGCGCGTCCGGCGTCGATCTGGTCGATCCCCCAGGAGAGCACGACCGGCTGCACCATCTGCGCGACGGAGCTGAGCGTGATCATCACGCCGACCAGCGCCATCGCCCTGGCGGCGGGTCGGAAGTAGCCCACTATGCGGCTCAGCAGCTCCCGGTCGCCATATTGACGGTCATAGTCCTCGGCGTCGAGGCCGTCCATCACGAAGCCCATGCGTTACTCTCCTTCCCCGGCGGTTCCGACGGCAGCGGCTCGTGTTCGAGGTATCTCGACCTCGTCGTAATGGCTGAAGATGCGCTGGTAGAGCGACGATGTCGCCAGCAGCTCGTCATGCGAACCCATCGCCGCCAACCTGCCGCCGCGGATCAGCAGCACCCGGTCGGCCTGGCGAATTTGTGACAGCCGGTGCGTGATCAGCAGGGTCGTTCGCCCCTCCAGCACCCTTCGGATCGCGGTCTGGATCCTGTCCTCGGTGGCGCTGTCGATGGCGCTGGTCGAATCGTCCAGCATCAGGATGCGCGGCTCGGTGATCAATGCCCGGGCGATCGCCAGTCGCTGTCGTTGTCCGCCCGAGAGGGTGACGCCGCGCTCGCCGATGACGGTGTCGTAGCCCTTGTCCAGCTCGACGATGAACTCGTGCGCCTGGGCGTCCCTGGCCGCCTGCACGATGGTCGCGCGGTCGACGTCCAGTCCCACCCCGAAGCCGATGTTCTCGGCGATGCTGCGGGAGAAGAGCGTCACGTCCTGCTCGATGGTCGAGATGCGAGAGCGCAGCCCATCGAGGTTCCAGTCGCGGACGTCGACGCCGTCGATCAGCACCCGGCCGGAGTCGACGTCGAACACCCGGTTGACCAGCCTGGTGAGGCTGCTCTTGCCGGAGCCGGTCTCGCCGACGATCGCCAGGGTCTCGCCTGGACTGGCGGTGAAGCTGATGTTGGCGATCACTGGACCTTCGGCCTCTTCATAGGAGAACGTCACGTCCTCGAAGCGAATCTCGCCGCGCATCTCCTCGCTGTACCCTTCGGCGTTCTGGTCGAGCTCGGTGTCCTCCTTGATGATCTTGAGAATCCGGGCCGACGCCGACAACCCCATCTGCACCATCGAAAAGGAGAAGATCGAGATGAAGGTCGGGAAGCCGAGCTGCTGCATCAGGCCGATGTAGGCGATCAGCTCGCCGAGGGAAATCTGATTCTGCTCGACGAGGTAGACGCCGTGCAGCAGCGCCCCGGCGGTGGCGACCGCCAGCAACAGCACCGGCAGGTATCTGGCCTGCACCACGCCCTGCGCGACCTGGTAGTCGCGATACAGCCGTGCCTGCTTGCGAAAGCTGCTTCGTTCCTGGAGCTCCTGGCCGGTCGCCTTGATCACCTCGATGCCGCGCACCGACTCGTTCAGGTCCGCGTTCATCACGCCGAATTGCGCCCGCATGTTGTCGGATACCGGCGTGAGCCGCTTCATGTAATGCCATAGCGCGAAGATGAACGCGACCACGAAGATCACCGGCGAGAGCAGCAGTCGCGGGTCGATAAAGGCGATGAAGATGAACGGCGCAACCAGCGCCACCATGCTGCCGAAAATCAGGTCGACTCCGGGCGAGAAGGCGAAGTTGATCTGGCGCACGTCGTTGGTCGCCCGCGCCATCAGGTCGCCGACCTGCTGCCGGTTATGGAAGGTCTGGCTCTTGCCGAGCAGGCTGACGAACAACTCCTGGCGGGCGTTGCGCTCCACCCGCTTGGCGACGATCTCGATCAGGAACCGGGCGAGCAGGTCGAACAGGCCCCGGAACAGCACGATGGCAAGGAGGATGAGCGAGATGTTGAGCAGGATGCCCACCGGATCGTCGGGCTCGGCAATGAGCTCGTCGAAGGCGATGCCGGTGTAGATCGGGATGAAGCCGTTGAGCACTTCCACCAGGATCGACGCGCCCACGAACACCAGGAACTGCCATCTGATCGCCGCGACATGCGAGATCAGCCAGCGAACCGGGTTGCGATGATCGTACCGTCGGGGAAGCTCGGTGGTGAACTCGGCGAGTCCACGACCGGGGTCCGGCTGCCGCGCCGCTGCCGGGTTCTGTGCGTTGCTCACGTTGGTGCTCCGGGTGGGTGCATGGGTGCGCTGGCGGCGTTGCGGCCGAAGGCGCCGCTGCAGTCGCGGGAATGTGGCGACGGCTAGTATCCCACGAATGGGTTCGTTTGTCGCTTAACCATGATGACGTCGAATGAGGTCAGGGCGCGTCCGGTTTTTACTGGTGCATCGGCACATTCCCGAACTTCGTGACAATGCGGAGTGCGACATATCGTTGTGCCTGGCAGGGCCGAATCTCGCGATCGCCGCGCCAGGTAGACTCGGGTCTCCGTGCCCGAGTGGTGTTGGAACGTGCCCGCCCACGGCGAGGCGGGCCTACCAGAGCATCTGGATTCGCCCAACGCATCACCAAGCCACATCTTTATGCCACACCCCACAACACAGACTGTGAGTGAAATCGCGTAGAACTTCGTCTATAATGATGTCAATAAGGTTGTCGAGTGTCTCCTTGAGGCATCGGTACCCGAAAAGATGCCGAACAGCATTTTCCCCCATCGCGAAGTCGTTTCCTCCTTCGGGAGGGGCGGGCCTGTGCTACAGGCTAGCGGTGGGGGTTTTTTGTCTGCAATGCCGGTATTCGCCTTTACGGCCACTCTTCCCGAGGCATCGGCGAGCCGGGGGCGTGATCCTCGTCGAGACCGGTCGCTTCGTCCCAGCGGTCGACCGGTCGGTAGCCGAGTTCGATCATCGTGTTGGTGATGTCCCAGCGGCGGTCCGGGTTGTTCGACACCGCGTAGTAGATGCCGAATGTTGTCTCGGTCTCGATCGCGCCCCGCACGATGTTGATGGTGTCGTTGGGGCCGAGCCACATCGCTCGCAGCACAGGCTGGTCCTTCGCTTTGGACGGCTCGTCGGCGTACCACCCGATCCGGAGCGCGATGAAGTCGAGCTCGAAGGCGTCGTGGTAGTGCCGGCCCAGCACCTCTCCCATCGCCTTGGACGCGCCATAGAGCGAATCCGGACGCACCGGCATGGTGTGGTAGACCGGCCACTCGCCGTCGCGGTCATATATGCCCATCGCGTGATTTGACGACGCGAACACCACCCGCCGCACGCCAGCCTTCCTGGCCGCTTCGAGAATATTGCGCGTGCCGATGATGTTGGCGTTCAGGATCGACTCCCAATCTGCCTCAACGCTCGGGTTGCCGGCCAGATGCACGACCGTGTCGATGCCCTCCATCATCGGTCGCACCGCTTCGAAACTCGTGATGTCGGCGGCGGCGAAGTCGAAACCATCTGGCGCCATGTCCGGCTTGAGGTCGTGCAGGCGCAGCGTGTAGGTCTCCGCGAGTCCCGTTGTCAGGGCGCGCCCGATACGTCCCATCGCCCCGGTAATCAGTACTCGCCGCTTCTCAGTCATGACTGTTGCTCCTCACCTGTCTCAGTCCGGCGCTACTCCTGTTTTCAGCATAGCCGGTATTGACTGATCCACCCACTGCGTACAAGTCCTCGGCTTGGGCCACCGTCCGATGTAAGTAGATAGACAAACAATCTACATGGTGATAGTATCTAGATATGAACGAAGAATGCTGGCCGCCCGAATGGACACGCGCAATCC
>JACCVC010000113.1 GCA_013698305.1 Chloroflexia bacterium | reverse complement strand
CAGTGTTTGCGGTTGCCGGAATCGCTGCCCAAGCGTCATCGCGCCTGGTCCACTCTCGTCAGATCCTGCAATCCTCTCCGTGGGCTGTGACTCTGGATTCATGTGGCTGCGCCAACTGTCATGCGGCATCTTCCCTGAATTTTCGGTATTCGCGCCCAACGAAGGATGGTGGCGCGTCCACCATCGTGGGTTGCGCAGCGGTAGCGTAGACACATGGCTACGCCCGCCTTCCCGGTCGCCAGTCCGGCATGCTGGGCAGCGATGGCCATGGATCGTCATCTCCTGGTCGCGGAAGGTGCCCTGATCGTCGCCCGACCAGCAACGCTAGCGAGCGGAGACCGAAGAACTGCGCGATCAATGCGCCGATGGTGAGCAGAATGATTGGCCACACGAAAGGCTGGTCTCGCTCGACGATGATGCCACCCATCGTCAGCGATCCTTCGCTCACCAGTCGTACCGTCAACTCGTGATCCCCGTAATCCAGGCCGCTCACCAGCTCGATCGGCAGGTCAAGCGTTTCAAAGGCGGCAAGATTCCATTGATCGGGACTGTCTTCATCGCCTCCGGGTATGATATTGTCATCCACCTCCACGATCACGTTTCCGGACTCCGGCCCGATCCGCATCACCGCCTCAAGCCCTGTTCCGCGAAACTGAAACTGGAGTTCGGCGTCCGTTTGATTTGTGGTCCGGAACGTTCGGCCCTCCAGGTGCTGATCCTCCCACGTGCCGTCGTACGAGACGCTCGGTGAGTCCATCGGCGCAAAGCCAGTCTCGTCTGCCGTCGCGCGGGCCTGGAATGTTGGTTCCGCCAACCGTCGATACAGTTCGGTAGCGGTGCCATCCGCTCGCACCTGGGCATAGCCCTCCGCATCCGACCCTGGCGGCGCGAGAAATGCCCACTGGAACATGAGCCCCATCCATGGCCACTCCGCCCACGATCGCTCCAGCGCCCTGATCACGAACTCCGCCTGCTCGGATTCAGAAATCGACCCGCCCCTCGTCCAGCCAAACGATGTCGCCCATATCGGGGTGGCGCTGTCCCCGCTTCGCACCACAAGCTCGCGCATGAGCACGGCGCGGGAGATGTTCTGTCGCGATGACGAAATACGACGATCATCTGGCGAGGTCGTTCCTCCGTCCAGCCGCACCGCGACCACGTCAAAAAATGGCTCGCCGCCAACGGCGTAAAGCGCTTCGAGAAAGACCAGGTCTGCGTTCTCTTCCAGATCACTGGTGCGAAGGGCGAGTTCCGGCGTGACGATCTGCACCTCCGCATAGCCAGCAAGCGCGCCGTTGTAGGTCGCAGCAAGATACGGAAGGAACTCCGCCGCGGTGGCGCCATTGCCACCCCATTGGTCGCCGGCGTTTGGCTGATCCCATACCTGGATAAACGGAACCGAACTCCCGTATCGCTCGGTGAATGCACGTGCAAAATTGCCCAACCTGGATGGATCGGTCGGTGGCCCATTCGACGCGCCAAGCGACTCAGGAGCGCGACTCCAGTCTGGAGCGCCCAGCACGACAGCGACCATGTCGATGTCACGGCGCTCAAGCTCTTCCACAAATCTGTCGTAGATTGACCAGTCGTACGTGCCTTGGGTCGCCTCGATCTCGGACCAAACAACCGGTTGCCGCACATACCGGAATCCACCCTGGAGCAGAGCATCCATCACCGCCGACAGGTCTCCGTCAGCGAACACCCGCAGGTCCACGTTGGCAGCCAGCACATCACCCGTGGGCTGCACTACGTACGGCTCCTCGTTCCCCTGTTCCACCCCTCGGTGCAGATAGGTGTCGGCGGTGAGTCCGCCCACCGCGAGCGAGATGCCCAGCGCAAGGAGGAAGAAGCCGGAAATGGCGGCGCTGATATCGACATGGCGGTTGCGCCAGGCGTCGATCTCTATCAGCCACCCGGCAATTACCCGCGCCATCCTCACGGAAAATCGCTCATTCCCACTTCTCCGCGTCCCCTGGCGCCGGGGAGTGGTTTCTTTCACTGGTTCAATCGGATAGCGACGGGTCAATTCCTGGCTAGCGCTCCGGTGATACGGTGGCTCTCGCGCCCGGTCGGCATCGCGACCTGCGATGAGACACGCTGAAGTATAGGGGACAGCCGATCACTGATACCCTATGCTATCGGGTATGAGCGATCGGAGCAGATTTTCAAGGATCGGCTCCTGGGTTTCTTGAACCGAAAGGCCAACATTTTCACATGAGCACCACCACTTCTCGCCCTCTGAGCATCGAAGACCTGTACGAAATCACCCTTGTCAGTGACACCGCGATCTCTCCGGACGAACAGCGCGTCACGTGGGTGGAAACTCGGATGAACAAGCTTGAGGATTCCTACAGGGCTGCGATCTGGATCGCGGATATCAATGGCGGCAAACCCCGGCAACTCACGTCGGGCTCGCATCGCGATACGCATCCGGTCTGGTCTCCCAATGGGAGCAAACTCGTCTTCAGTTCCAACAGACCAGCTACAATGTCGTCGTCAGGAGAGCAACACGACAATAACACCGTAGACCCCAGCCCGTCACAGTTGTGGACCATCGACCCCGATGGCGGCGAGGCGATTCAACTCACAAACCACCCCAACGGAGCATCGTCGCCAGCATGGTCACCGGACAGCCGCCGCGTCGTTTTCGTGGCCGAGGACGACCTCGATGAGGAAGCTGCGCATGAGGCGCCGGTCACGATTGGCCTGCACGCCGATGAGGTCGTCGTGAACGACCTCAGGTATCGCGCCGACGGTCGCGGATTTCTCAAGCGATTTGCCCACATCTGGGCGATCGACACCGCCACCAGGCAGTCCGTTCAGCTCACGCATGGAGACGTGCAGGATCAAGGTCCAGCATGGTCGCCAGACGGTCGCTCGATCGCCTTTCTCGGTGACCGCGGTGACGATCGGCGAACAGGATCGGCACAAACGGTGCAGCTCGTCCCCGCCAACGGGGGTGATGTCCGTACTATCGGCCCGGACGACGCGGTGTTCAATTCGCTCAAATGGTCACCGAATGGCAAGAAAATCGCCTTGCTCGGTCATGAGGACGCAGAATCAGGCCGCACCCGCAACATCGCCGTGTGGACCGTCAATCCAGACGGCTCGAAACTCAAGAATCACACCTCCAAAGTCGATATCACCTTTGCCGATGTGGGCATGAGCGACATGGCCACCGGCAATGGCGGCGCTATCTGCTGGGCCGACGCGGACAACGTGATGGTTCAGGGGTCCGATCGCGGAGCAACGCGGCTGTTCCAGGTTCCCTTGAAAAGCGGCAAGCCCGTGCCGATCACGAACAAGCGGGAGCGGGTGATCCAGGCGGATATGCGTCCTGGCGGCAAGACCATCGCCCATGTCGTCGGCTCCACCGACACGCCGTTCGAGTTGCGAACCAGCACCGCCAGGGGCAAGCGAGTCAAGACTATTCGCAATCCAAACGCCGCTCTCGTTGATAGCGTGTACCTCGCCGCGCCACAAGAGATCGAGGTGTCGGCTCCCGACGGAGGCGCCATACAAACCTGGGTGCTGCCGCCATACGGTCTCGACCCAAAAAGTGACGTCACCTACCCCCTCATCTTGCAGGTTCATGGCGGACCTCATGCCATGTACGGATACGCGCTGTTTCATGAAATGCAGGTGATGGCTTCGCGGGGATTCGGCGTGGTCTTCTGCAATCCACGTGGGTCGTCCGGCTACGGTGAGGCATCCACCGGCGCAACCCGCGGCACGTGGGGAGTGAGCGATATGCCTGATGTCATGGCCGCAGTCGATGCCGTGAGCAAGTTGCCGTGGGTCGATGTCGACAGGCTCGGCATCACCGGCGGCTCATACGGTGGGTACCTCACCAATTGGATCATCGGTCACGACACGCGCTTCAAGGCCGCGGTCACGCAGCGCTGCGTATCCAACTTTCACTCGTTCGTCGGCACCAGCGACATCGGCTACGACTTTGGCGTCTACGAATTCGACGGCACGCCGTGGTCGGATGCGAAGAAGCTCCTGAAGCACTCCCCGATCAGCTACGTGGAAACCATCGAAACCCCGCTCCTGATCCTGCATGCGGAACGCGACCTGCGCTGCCCGATCGAACAGGCGGAGCAGATGTTCACCGCCTTGAAGCTCCTTGGCAAGGAGGTCACCTTCGTGCGAATGCCGGACGAATCGCACGATCTTTCCCGTTCTGGCACTCCGAGTCGCCGCGTTGCCAGACTCCAGCACTTGATCGGCTGGTTCGACAATCACCTGTAGGGCAAGCATCCATGGCTGAACACGCGCCAACGCTCGATTCGCTGATCGCCAAATTGCTTACATCCGCCCACTCCGGCGATCCAGGCGACGATCCTCGACCGCAAGACCCCGCATGCCGCGAGTTGATGACGCAGATTGCGAGTTCCGCGATACTGATCAACCTTCCAGCGGATGAGCTTATCGGCAGGCTGGCGCTTGCCATCCAGGCTGAAGCGCAAGGGCCATCGCTACACGCAGGCACAGTCGGACGGATGATCCTCCAACTTCGGGAAGCGCTCGATGCATGCGCTGAGACTCCCGGCTGCGCTGACCGCGAGGCGCATCTGCTCACGCACCTGCGACCGATCTGCCGGGACATGACGCTTGAGCAACCACTGGCTGTTCGACTCGCCACGATCGCCGAGCGCATTGCCAGGTCGATGTCGGTCGATGCCTGCACCATTTTTCTCCATGACGAGGCCACCAAGGCGCTTGCGCTCCGGGGAGCGTGGGGCATGGACCCCGCCACAGTGGGCGCGGTGACGTTACGAGTAGGCGCCGGAATCGCCGGACAGGCGGCACTGGGCCAACGAACCATTGTTGCCGCTGACGCCCGCGCCCATCGGCACTTCCTTGATCATCCAGGGCTGGGTGACGAGCAATTCACTACCCAGGTGTCCACCCCCATGATCGTCACTGGCCCTGAGCGACTGGTCGGTGTCCTCAGCATCCATTCGCTGGACGGGCGGCATACGGCCGCATATGAGATGGACTTCCTCGAATCGGTCGCAAGCCTGCTCGCCGTCACCATCGATACCGAACGCCGCTCGACCCAGACCGACGAGGAGCTTCAGCGCAAAATCACCGAACTGGCGACACTCCAGCGGGTATCACGCGTGGTGGCATCGACGCTGAACCTGTCCGAGGTGCTGAAGCTCATTACCGAGCAAGCGGTCGAGCTGATCAACGCCGAAGCCGCGGCGATCTTTCGGCTGCCCGCGGATCAAACAAATGCAGGGGACACCCTCCCGACCATCGAGTATCGCGTCGGCAGTTTGCGGGAGCACGAAGACGAGTCCTCTCGAAACATGGTGGTGCGCGACGTATTGCAATCCGGGGTCGCTCGCACGCGAGATATCTCGTATGTCGATGGCACAAGCAGCGTCTTTTGTTTGCCACTGAATACCGCCAGAGAGACGGTAGGCGCGCTATGTTTCCGCCTCCGCCTCGGCACGTCGCTCGACGAGGAGCAACTGGGCCTGCTGCAAGCGTTCGGCGATGCCGCCGCCATCGCCATCGACAACGCAGGGCTCTATCAGGAAGCGATCACCAGCATCCAAACCCAGTCGGCGCTGGTCCAGGAGATGCACCACCGGGTAAGAAACAACCTGCAGACCGTCGCCGCCCTGCTGTCGCTCCAACTGCGCTCGGACGAGGAGGCTCCCTGGTCCCACGAGCTTCGGGAGGCGGTGAGCCGGATCCAGTCGATCGCCGCCGTGCATGACATCATGAGCGACGCTTCACGACTCACCGGCACGACCGTCGACGTGATCGCCAGCCTCGTGGCGGAGGACGCGCACAGCACGCTGGTTCCGCCCGGATTGAACATCACGTTCGACATCCCGGCATCAACGCTGACTGTGCCCAGTCGCCAGGCGACAATAATCGCGCTCCTGATCAACGAACTGACCGCAAACGCGATTCATCACGGGTTCGCGGGCAGGGACCGCGGCAGGATTACGATCACGGGAATCCAGGACCATGGCACTGCGACGATCCAGGTGATCAACGACGGTGTGCGCATTGCGAAAGGGTTCAAACCGGCCGAGAGTTCGGGCCTCGGCATGAGGATCACTCAGCGACTGGTCACGTCTGACCTTCGGGGGACCTTCTCCATCCGCCCGACTGAGACGGGCACGATCGCGACGATCCGGTTCCCGGTTGTCGAGGATGAAATCGAAGAGCCTGCCACGACAGGCTAAGTCGGTGGCGTCGCCCGCTGGAACGCCCACGTGCCGTCCCGCGCCGCTCGCTCTCCTCCGTACGCGTCGTCGAGAATCTCGGCGATATGTCGAACCTCGGCGTTGATGTTGTTTCGATTGAGCGATGTCCTGAGTTGCATTGCGCAGCCCGGATTCGCCGTTACCACGACTCCCGCGCCGGTGTCCTTGATGTGCTGCGCCTTGCGATCTCCCAGGTCGTCGGCCATCTCTCGCCGGATGATGTTGTAGATCCCCGCGCTCCCGCAACACAAGGACGACTCCCGCATCTCCGTCAGCTCCAGGCCAGGCACCGAACCGAGCATCGTCCGAGGCTGCTGCGTGATCCGTTGCGCATGCGCCAGGTGGCATGGCTCCTGGTATGTGACCTGCTGACTCGCGCTCACAGTCGGCTGAACCAGGCGATCGGTACCGACCAGCTCCGTCAGATCCACGACACGCTCGGCGAATGACGAGGCGCGATCCCTGTAGTCTGCATCGTCGGCGAGCAGGTGGTCATATTCCTTGAGCGCCGCGCCACACCCTGCCGCGGTCACGACTATTGCGCCGTTACCGTCCCGCTCGAATGCGTCGATGTTGATCCGCGCCAGGCGACGTGCTTCGTCCATCATGCCGGCATGGACGTACAGCGCCCCACAGCATTGCTGGGTGGCCGGCACGTCAGTCGCATAGCCATTGTGGGCAAGCACGCGACCCGCCGCCCTGTTCACGCCGGAAAATACGGTACTCATTACGCAGCCGTTGAACAGGTGCGCCGTCGCGGTGGCGTCTTCCGGTTGCCAGGATTCGCGTCCTGACACCAGCGGTCGCTCTCGAACCGGCGGCACCATTGCCTCCAGCGTTTCCAGTCCGAGGCGCTTCAGGACTCCCGTCCTTTGCAGAACCGCAGATAATCCGCTGCGCTGATACAGTCGCAGGCCGCCAGTCAACGCCCGCATACGCCGAATGTCGTCGAATGGCAAACGCATCCCCACCGACCGCGCGACGCGCTGCCAGCGTGGTCGGGGCCGATGCTGCTCCAGCTGCGCTCTGGAGGCCTCGACCAATGGACCGTACTGCACGCCGGAGGGACAAACCGCCTCACAGGCGCGACAGTTCAGGCACTGGTACATCTGCTCATCGAAGGCTGGATCGAGCAGGTCCATCCGCCCGTCGGCCACCGCCTTCATCATCCAGAGCCGACCTCTCGGTGACGACGCCTCGTTGCCGGTCAGCCGGTACGTCGGGCAGGTTGGCAGGCACATGCCGCAATGGACACAATCCTGCAGCAGCGTGTCATCCGGGGTGTCCTTGCCCGAAAAGCCCCGCATGTTCCGCGATGCTTCTTTAACAAGCTGATCGAACGGCGATGTCTGGATAGCCATTAGGTGATGCTTTCCATGGTTTCGAGGTCAGTCGGGCTGGTGGATGGAAGCGAGTCCCACAACCTGCCCCTGTTCAACCGGTGTTCGGGATCAAACTGGTGTTTGAGTGCTCCCATGATCGAACGCTGATCCTCGGGAATCGACCACACCTGAGAACCAGACCTCCATGCTCTTGGTGCATGGAACACCACATAACGAGCGCCGCCGCTCAATCCTGCTTGCTCCCAGACCTGCTGCCATGACGCGTGGTCGAGCGCCGCAGCCGGAAGCGCAAGGGTTACAGAGCCCGTACCTGGAGAGACGTCATATTTGGCATCGTCAGCTCCGTAGAGTCGTTCCCGCAATCGCTTCAACAAGTTGCCAATCGACGACGGCGTGCTTCCAACTTCGATCATCACCCGATCATCATGTGCGGTCGCCAGCGTGTCTGACCGACGCTGCCACCACTGAGCGCTGTCGGCCTCTTCCAGCGAGTTGCTCAACTGAAGTTGCCCGTGTTCCAGGCGAATTCGGTCCTCAAGCTCCCTGATCGGTCTTGCCCGACCAGACAGCCGGATGGCAATCTCTGCATCGTCCCCACTTCCGTCGACAACCGCAGCTGCGACTGTCGCCTCGGATCGCGTGAGCCGCACGACATCGTCAACTGCTTCCCGGAACAGAACTCTTTCAGAAAGCAGCGTCAACTCCGACTCATGTGACGGGATCACCTTGAGATTCACCGAGGTGATCATCGCAAGGGAGCCGTATGATCCATGCAACAGTCTCGGAATCTCGAACCCGCTGACGTTCTTGACCACCATGCCGCCGGCCTTGGCGATCAAACCGTCTCCGCGCACATACGACGCGCCGATCAGCAGGTCCTTGATAGTTCCGTCTCGCATCCGGCGTGGCCCCGCCCAGCCCGTCGCTACCACTCCGCCGACGGTCGCTTTCTCGGGAAACGGCACGTCGATCGGGATCGTCTGGCCGTTTGCCGACAGGGTGGCAATGAGTTCTGACCAGCGAGTCCCAGCCCTGACGGACACGGTGAGATCGGCTGGCTCATACTCCAGAATACCGGCGAGTCCCGTCAGGTCCATCTGCACCGGCACCCGCCCGACAGCATTACCGGTGGTCAGAGCAGTGCTACCCCCGGTGGGCAGCACCCACGCGGCATCTTCCCGCAGCTGCTGAAGGACATCCGATATCTCGCGGCCACTCGCCGGCGAAACTACCGAGTCCGGCGCCACGCCGTCGATGCATTGCTCAACGATCATCTGCAATGCTCCTCTCACATCGGGTGGATACCATGTTTCTGGGCCATCGCCTGATTGTGGAGCGCCCGTACCTCACCGCACATATAGCCTTTCGGCAGCACCTTTTCCGGATTCATCCGTTCTCGGGGATCAAACGCCAGCTTGATTCCCGCCATGGCCGCCAGGTCTTCCCCGGTATAGATCAACTCCATGTACCCCTGCTTTTCGGACCCAATGCCATGCTCGCCGGAGAGCGTGCCGCCCATGCTGACGCAGGTCTTGATCAGCTCGTGGCTGGCTTCGAGAATCCGCTCGACATCACCGCTCTTGCGCCGGTCGAACAACATCAACGGGTGCAGATTGCCGTCTCCCGCATGGAAGACGTTGGCAATATCCAGTCGAAACTCCTGGGATATGTCGTTGACGGCTCGTAGCGTCTCCGTTAACCGGGTCCGCGGTACCACTGTGTCGTGAAGATAATAATTGGGCGCCAATCGGCCCATCGCCGCAAGCGCCATCTTGCGACCCTTCCACAGCAACTCCTGCTCTGCCGCCGACTGCGCTGACCGAAACGATGTCGCGCCACTCTCCCCGGCGATTCGCTCAATCTGGGCGCTCATCTCATCGACCTCGGCGCCGGTGCCATCGACTTCAACCAGCAGTACCGCCGCCGCGTCCATCGGATAACCGGCGTGGTAGGCGGGCTCGACCGCCTTGATCGTCAATTGATCCATCATCTCCAGCGACGCCGGCAGGATGCCTGCCCCGATGACGTTGGTCACGCACACCGCCGCGTCGTCCATCGTGCCGAACGCCGCCAGATGGACGTGTACCGATTCCGGACTCGGCATAAGCCGCACCAGGATCTTGGTGACGATGCCGAGCATCCCCTCGGAGCCGACCAGGATCGCCACCAGGTCCAGACCGCCGACACCCGGACCATGCGCGTCGATCCACGTCACCGTTCCGTCCGGCAGCACAACCTCCAGTCCGAGTATGTGATTGGTCGTCACACCGTACTTCAGGCAGTGCGGTCCACCTGAGTTCTCGGCGACGTTGCCGCCGATGGTGCACGCCTTCTGGCTCGAAGGGTCCGGCGCAAAGAACATCCCTTGCGGCCCGACCGATTGCGACAGCTCCAGGTTGATCACGCCAGGTTCCACCAGAGCGGTGCGATTGACCGGATCGACCCGCAACGTCCGATCCATCCGGGTCAGAGCGATGATGACCCCCCCGCCTCGCGCGACCGCGCCACCGGAAAGCCCGGTCCCCGCCCCTCTCGCGACCACAGGCGCGCCGTAGCGATACGCGAGTCGCACGACCGCCGACACCTGCTCGGTCGACGTCGGCAACACCGCCGCCAGAGGACGTTCGGTATCCACCGCGCCATCGACCGACCCGTCGTACTCATACACGAGCAGATCGGCCGCCTGGTGCAGCACCCCACGGTCTCCGCAGATCGTCTTCAGTTCAGCCAAAAAGGCATCGCGATCCATGCGAGTCACCACCCTCGTCGCCCCGCACCCCGGTGTGCGGGGTTCGCCGTCAACGCAGTATCCAAAGACAGAAGGAACAAGTCAACCACGCCACATCCGTTTGATGCACTGGCTCACATCTGGATCAAATCCAACCGGCTACACTTCGGAGATATCGAATGATTCGCGCACTGGAGGAAGTATAGTGGCCGACCGACAGTACTGGGTTCTGGTAAGTTCCCCCGACAACCTGGAGGCGACGAAGGCTCGCGACTTCACGGTGCAGGGCATGAAGTCGCGGCATCGCAAGAAGGCCGAGCAGATGAAGCCGGGCGACAAGCTGGTCTATTACCTCACCGGCAAGAAGATGTTCGCCGCTACCGCGACGGTCACGTCGGAATACTTCGAGGGCGACGACCTGATCTGGACCAGCAAGAACACGAAATCGAATGGCGAGCCGGAAAACTATCCCTGGCGCGTCAATATCGAGCCAGAACTCGTCGCTGACGTCGACGGCTGGGTAGACGCCGAGCCCGTCGCCCGCCAGATGACCTACGCGAAGAAATGGCCCGAGAAGAACTGGACTTTGGCTTTTCAGGGCAACGTCCACAACGTTCCAGAAGAGGACTACGAACTGATCCACCGGCTGCTGACTGCGTCGATCACCGACAACACGTAGGGGCCGATCCTGTGTATCGGCCCGCATGGCAAAGATGTCTTGGCCCGAGAAGATAAAGCGAGGGCGCCATTTCTGGCGCCCTCGCTTTGCTTCGGTGGAGATGGGGGGAATCGAACCCCCGTCCAGAACCGGTTATCGGACATCTACTACACGTTTAGTCGATGTTTTAGTGTCCCGCTCGAAAACCCCACCGACAGGGCGAACGAGCGGTAATTCGGACTGTCTTGAGTGATCGCGCACCGACGAACTAGATCACAGCACTCCATCTTGGTGACGCCCACATCCGATCCCGATGGAGGGAGGTCCGGGTGGACGCACTACCTAGAGGTCTGAGACTTAGGCAGCGTAGGCAAGCTGGGAGTTATCCGCAGTTGCAGTTTTTTGCCCGTTATTTACGAGGCCTCGGGCGCCTCGACGTGCAATGGCCTGATCTCCGACCCTGTCGAAACCAAGCATCCCCATTGGTTCCCTGTGAGAACAAACCGTCATCTCTTCTCACGGGAACTCGTAGTATACACGGATGGGAACATCTGTGCTACCTAGCCGCGTTCCCGCAACGCCCGGTCAATCGACCGCCTCGCATCCCGCGCGATCTCGGTCTGTCGTTTGTCGTATAGCTTCTTGCCACGGGCAACGCCGATCTCGATCTTGGCTCGCCCGCGCCGCAGCCGCACCCGCAATGGCACCAGGGTCATGCCCTTGCGATCAACCTCGGACGCGAGTTCCTCGATCTGGTTGCGGTGCGCCAACAGTTTCCGAGCCCGGTCTGGGTCATGGTTGGCATATGCGCCGTGCTCATACGGATTGATGTGCGCGCCAATCAGCCACAGCTCTCCCCGTAGCACGCGCACGTATGCCTCGCTGATGGTAACCTTGCCATCGCGAATGGACTTGATCTCCGATCCGGTCAGAACTATCCCGGTTTCCAGCGTGTCGCTGATTGCATAGTCATGGAATGCGCGCCGGTTCTGGGTGATGACCCGGTCTCCTCGCGGAGACCCCTGGTCAGACGCGCCACGTCTCTTCTTCGCCATGCGGCAAGTATACCGATCCGCCCGCATCTCCCGCCAATCAGTTGCTTCGTCTGCACGCCCGAGGTCGATCGCGCATGTCCCACGATCCAGAATTGACGTCGCCTTATGATGAAATAGCCGACCTCTACGACCTCGAGCACTCCGACCACGACGACGACATCGCGCTGATCCGCAACATCGTCTCGGTCGTCGGGGATCCAGTCGTCGAGTTCGGCTGCGGCTCTGGAAGGTTGTTGCTTCCAGTCGCGCGAGATGGCTTTGCGATCACAGGCGTCGACAACTCACCCGCTATGTTGGATCGGGCACGTCGCGCAATCCTGGAGGCCGATCTGGCAGATGACATCTCCCTGGTCCACGGTCAGATGGAGAAAACCTTGCCTCTGCCGGCGGAATCCTTCGGCGTCGGCATCTTCTCGCTCAACGGCCTGATGCATCTTCGGTCGCAGGACCTTCAGATCGCCGCGCTGACGGAGGCGTGCCGACTGCTCGATCCACGCGGCCAACTCATCATCGACCTGTTCAATCCCACGCCTGAGTATCTGACGCACCTTGGCTCACATCCACATCTCGAAGGCAAGTGGGCCACGTCCGATGGAAATGAGGTAGAGAAATGGACCCACCGCACGGTCAGGGCGTCGACCCAGCAGATTGACACCCGCATCTGGTACGACGCAGTAGATGAACCAGGTTTGGTGCGCCGCCGTCGATCTTCGTTCACGCTTCGGTACATTCACGCCGCCGAACTGACGCTGATGCTTCAAAAGGCGGGATTCGTCGAATGGCAACTCTATGGGACGTACGATCTCGATCCGTTCGAGGATGCCAGCGACCGCCTCATCGTGTTGGCGGAGCGCACTCCATCCTGACGTATCGTGCCCATCGCCAGTTCATGGTAGGGTGGCACCAGGTGGATCGTTGTCTACCGCCCGACCTCGCACCAACGGCAGCGCCATGAATCACCTTTCGACCGTCTCCTGGCTCATCACGGCACTTGGATTGCTCATTATCCTGGCAAGCGCCGTTGCCGACCTCTCTCCTGTCTGGATGCTCGGCGGCATCCTGCTGACGCTGGCAGGCGGAGTCAAAATCGCCGTTGTCTTCATGTGGCAACGAATAGCGGGCCTCTGACACCTTCCGGACTGGGCATCGTGAACGCCATGAGTATGCGCGGCGCCTGAATAAGGATCGGAGATCAACCATGTCGCAATCCTACGATCCAGAACAGATCGAACGTATTCGCTCCACCCGCCAGGTGTTGGCCGGAGACGAGGTCGAGCCGCTCGCGGACCCTTGGGCTCGTCCAACTGGCCCGCTCGGCTTAACGTCACTCCAGCTTCAGTACGTCAGTGCTGTGCTGATCCTGCTGGTGATTGGTGCGATCCTCATCCCGGTCGCTGGCATCGGCGTCGCCAGCGTGCCGCTGTTCATCCTCGGCCTCGCGTTGCTGGCGGGATGGCTCTTCTTTTAGGAATGCAGTCAGTTCGCGACAGCAGCGGTAGTGGTCGGCACGACCTGCTCATCACCCGATGGCATCCACTCCGAGCCGGCATCATCGACGGCATAGGTGGCAGTCAGGTTCCACAATGCAATCACCGGTGGATCGTCATACATCGCGGCGGCCACCTGCTCCAGAACCGCTCTTCGGACATCTGGATCAGCTTCAACCGCCGCTTCGGCCAGCAATGCATCCACCTCTTCGCTGGAGTACCGGCTCAGGAACCCGTCGCTCTTGAACACCAGGCCAAGCAAGGTGTGCGGTTCATGGAGGGGACTCCATGTCGCCAGTCGCAGCACAGGTCGCTCAGGATCACTCCACCCCGCGTTGAACGTCGCGATATCAGTGGCTTCGATCGTCATCGCGAACCCGACATCTTCCAGATTCGCGGCTATCGCCTCCGCCACATCCTGCCGGGCAGCTGCGCTCGTTTCGAGAACGAGCTCCTTTCCTTCAGCCACTCCTGCTTCCTCCAGCAGCCGCCGGGCTGCGTCCGGGTCAAACCCATACAGCTCCAATTCCGCCTTGAAGCCCGGTGATCGGTCATCGGGGAAGATTGTCGCCAATGGACGCGTTTCTGGCGCCAGAAGCGCGGTCGCGATTGTCTCGACGTCGACCGCGAGGTTCAGCGCCCGTCGCACCCGCGCATCGTCAAACGGCGCGACATCGGTCGCGATCCTGACCCACTGGGACCCAACAATGGGATCGTCCAGCACGGTCGCGCCTTGCGATTCGACCTCCGCCCGAAAATCTTGCGGGATCGAAACGGCGATATTCGCGGTGCCGGTGACGACGTCAGCGACCCGGGTCGATGCTTCTGGCACGATGCGGAACGTCACCTCCTCCGCGAGCGCTTCACCCTTTACCGCGCCCAGAGCATACTCCTGATTTCTCTGGAGCGTGAGTTCTTCACCCACGGAATAGGTATCGAGCATGAACGGCCCTGTCCCGATCGGGTTGTTGAGGGCCATCTCCTCGGTGTAGCCAAAAGGCACCAACATCAGCCAGGTCGCGATCTGAGCCGGTAGCCATGGAGAAGGCGCGCTGCAAACGATGTTTGCCTCCAGGTCGCCGACGACTTCGATATCATCGATCACCTGAAACAAATCGATGACGGACGAATCCGATTCCATCAGGAACGTCCACGAGTCACGCAACGTCTCAGCAGTCACCGGCGACCCATCATGAAACGTGATGCCAGACCGCAACACAGTGTTGAAGGTAATCGCGTCTTCGGTCGAGAACGACTCGGAGACAAGAGGAACCACCTGTCCATCGTCACCGACCATAACGATCGAGTCGTACACCGAGTTGACGATGGACCAGTCCCGCGCCGAGTACGCCAGCGACGGGTGGATACTTTCCAGTTCGCCATCAAGATCGATCACCAATTGTTCGGCCAGGTCACTCTGGCCAGCGGCTGACGTGGCGCTCAACCAGAAAGGTCCAGCCAGCGATGCTCCCACTACGGCCCCGAGTCCGCGCCCAAACGCGCGTCGATCCATTCCGCTTCGATGTGTTTTCATTGCTTCGGTTCCTTCGTTCGGTTCGCACATGGTTCCATGCCTTCGGTTACGCCTTGGTCAACACGATGTAGTCATCACCACGCGGTTCCCAATCCGCCAGTTCCGGCTCAACGCCGTAGCGAGTCACCGCGTTCCACAGATAGATCGCCGCCGGCTCCTCCTGAAGCACGCGCCCGAGTTGTTGATAGATGGCATTCCTCGCCTCAGTATCCGGTTCGGCCGCCGCGTCCTGGATCAGCGCATCGACCTCGGGATTGTCGTAACGAGACAGGAAACCATCGCTGGCGACAACGAGGCTCAGGAACGTGTTGGGGTCATACATCGGGCGCCACGAGGCGTACCTCAACGGCGGTGCCTCCGGGTCGTTCCACCCTGCGTTGAACGTTCCGGCCTCCGCTGCGACGATTTCGACCTCGATCCCGACCGCCTCCAGATCGGACGCAATCGCCTCGGCATAGTTCAATCGCGGCGCCTGCGATACCTCCAGCGACGTGCTGAAACCGTCGGGATACCCCGCCTCCGCCAACAGTTCGCGAGCTAGCTCGGGATCGTAGGCGAACGGCTGTAGATCGGGATCAAAGCCAAGCGCCCGCTCATCCGGATAGATCGAGGCCAGCCGGTTGCTCGACTCCCCTTCCAGAGCCCGGGCTATCGCCTGCACATCGACCGCGTGGTTGAGCGCCCTCCGCACGCGAGGGTCGTCGAACGGCGCGACATCGGTCGCGATTCGAACGAACGCCGTCGCGAGAATGTCGGCAACGATCACCGTGCCGCCTGCCCCTTCGATCCCTGCCTCCTGCTCAATGGGTATGCGAGCGATGATGTCCGCCTGGCCGGTCGCGAGATCGGCCACCCGCGTCGCTGACTCCGGAACGAACCGATACACGACCTCCTCGGCCATGGCCTGGCCCTTTGGCGATCCCCAGATGTAGTCAAGATTCCGAACCAACACGATCTCGTTGCCTGGCTCATACGATCCCCACCGGTACGGACCCGATCCCACAGGATTGTTCTCCAGTGATTCGGGGGTGAATCCTTCCGGCAGTAGCACCTGCCACACCGCAAGCTGGCTCGGCAACCAGGCGGCTGGCTCGGAGCAGATGATGCGGGCGTTGAGGTCGTCGATCTCCTCGACCCGGTCCACCACCGTGATGAGGTCCGCAACCTGAGAATCCGACGCGCGCATGTACTCGATAGAACGCGTGATTGCTGCGGTTGTGACCGGCGATCCGTCGTGAAACGTCATCCCGGCTCTCAGCGTCACCTCGAACGTGATCGCGTCGTCGGTGGCGAACGTCTCGGCGGCCAGCGGCACGATTGTGCCGTCCGATCCGAAATCTACCAGCGCGTCGTAGATCGAGTGAACAATCGACCACCCTCGCGTGGTGTAGGTCAGCGCCGGGTCGAATGTGCTGACATCCCCATCGAGATCGACGACGATCTGATCCCGGACCGGTTCCGGCGTCTGCGCAGCAGTGCTGTGCGTCGGTACGTTCCAGCCGGCAACTCCAGCTATCAGCGATCCTCCTCCCTGAATGACCCTTCGGCGATTGATTCCATGTGTGGTTTGTCTTTGCATGTGTTGTCCTTTCAGTTGCTCAGTCCAAAAACCCGCATCTATCCGAAACTGGTCACTACCGCCCGAGGACGATGGATGGTTGGCGCTACATGTCCGCGATCCGATCAATTCGCATCCGAGCCTGAATCCAGTCCGCCAGGAAGTTGAAACCGACCACTGCCAGCGCAATCATCAATCCGGGGAACAAACCCGCCCACCATGCCGAGAACACGACCTGCTGACCTTCCCGGACAAGGCTCCCCAGCGTCACCGACTCGATCGGCAACCCGAGCCCCAGATAGGTGAGCGTCGCCTCATACACCATCACGGCGGCGATACCCTGCGCGAACAGCACCAAAATCGTCGGCGCCAGGTTCGGCAACATATGCCGCCGCAGGACGTAGAATCGTCCTGCCCCGAGGGCATGGGCCGCCTCGACGAACTCGGACTGCCGCAACGCCAGCGCCTGCAAGCGCACGATTCGGGCATAGACGATCCACCCTCCCAGCAGCAAAATGACAATCAGGTTGAGCAGCCCCTGCCCGAGCGTCGCGGTGATGACGATGCCGATCACGATGCCGGGGATCGCCATCTCGACTGTCACCAGCGAGGTGATGATCCGATCGATCCAGCCACCAGCGAGTCCGGCGAACGCGCCAAGCATGACCCCGATCACGCCAGCGTTGACGGCGGCGATCACGCCGATCAGCAGCGAAAACCGCGCCCCTTCCGCAACTCGAGCCAGCAGGTCACGTCCCAGCCCATCGGTCCCAAGCGGGTGGTCCCAGCTCCCCCCCGCCCAGGCGGGAGGCTGAAGCCTAATGAGCAACTCCTGCTCGTCGGGATCGGCAACGATCACCAGGGGGCCCACCACCGCGATTGCCACGAGTGAGAGAAGTGGCAGCAACGGCAGGAGACTCAGGACTGACTGGAAACGAGGATGTCGATGACGTTCAATGGAGCCGCCACGCACGTCACCAGTCGAGGAGTGCTGCGACTCCAGGCGCAGGACGCTGTCACGTTGCATTGGACATCACCTGTGACGACCGCAGCCGGGGATCGATCGCCATCGCGGTCAGATCGACCAGGATGTTGACCAACGTGACCATGACCGCCGACAGCACGACAAAGGCGTGGATCACCGGCATGTCACGCTCCAGCGCCGCCTGCAACGCCATCCGGCCCACGCCGGGCCACGCGAACACTGATTCGATCACGATCGCGCCGCCTATGAGTCCAGCGGCATGGAGTCCGACATAGGCGACAGCGGGCAGAATGGCGTTCGGCAGCATGTGTCGCCATTGCACCGCTCTCGTGGGCACCCCCTTTGCCCGAGCGGTCCGGATGTACATCGTGCTCTCGACGTCGCGCATATTCGCCCGCACCAGCCGGGCGATCATCGAGGCGGGATGCAACGTGAGCGCCACGATTGGCAATACCATCGACCGCCAACCTGCGCTCCCCGAGGATGGAAACCAGCCCAACTCCACGGCGAACAACAGGATCAGCAGGGTACCCAGCCAGAATCCGGGAATCGCGAGCCCCACCAGCGTTGTCGCGGAGAGGAGCCATTCGAGCGGTCCCGACCGCGTCGCGCTGGTGATCACGCCGAGCACGACACCCACGACCACGGCGGACACCGTGCCGATCAGCGCTAACTGCATCGTCGCGGGAAACACGCGCAGCACGGCCTCCGCTGCGGGTTGTCGCAAGCTCCACGAATACCCGAAATCCAGCGTAAACGCGTCCCGCATGAACATGCAGTACTGGGTCAGCAATGGCTGGTCGAGGCCAAGCCGCTCGCGAACACTCTCGCGTATCTCGGGCGACGTGTTGACCGGCAAGAACCCGTAGGTGGGATCACCCGAGAGATGGATCAGAAAGAAAATTCCGCTCGACGCGAAAAAAATCGTGCCCGCGAGTATCGCCAGTGCCCGGAGTGCCAGGCGTGCCATAAATCGACTCCCGCAAACCAGAAGTCCTGCTGGCACGTGGTCGGTCGCGGCGCCAGACTCATTACAGGTCCGACACCACGCCACACCCCGTGATCGGCAAGGACCTCCGGCATCGATAACGCAAACCCGGGACAAGAAAAATCCCGGAGCCAGAGGGCCTCGGGATCTCAAGAGTTGCGGAGCGGCAATCGACAACAAGCCCCTTGCGGGAACCCGTGGTCAATTCGTCGCCTTCTCCCATCCGGACTTTACCGTCGGCTCCGGAGTTTCACCGGATCGTGCGGGCGTGAACTCACGACCACTTGCGGGCTGTTGTACCGCCGGTCAGGACTTGACCGTCATCACTCGACGGCCTCACCAATCCCCGAAGGCTATGTTGAACGAAGAATAAACGGAGACGGCGACTCCGTCAATGCTTCAAAAAGGAAAGGTCTACGCTTTTGCGCCGAGCGCATCCTTGACCCGGCCGAAAAACCCTTTGCTGTTGGGTTGCTGCTGGATGTCGCTACCCAGGCTGGAGGCCAATTCTTCGAACAGCGCCCGCTGATCTTCGCTGAGCTTCTTCGGCGTTACCACCTGGATCGTCACGATCTGGTCGCCCCGACTACCGCCGCGAAGGTCGGGCACGCCCTTCTCGCGCAACCGGAATTGTTGACCGGACTGGGTTCCCGACGGAATCCGGAACATCACCGGCCCGTCGATCGTCTCGATCTCGCACTCGTCACCCAACGCCGCCTGCGCGACGTTGATCCCCACCTGGGAGTGGATGCCCTTGCCATGCCGCTCGAAGATCTTGTGCGGCTTGACTCTGATCTTGACGTAGAGGTTACCCGGTACACCGCCCGGACCGCCAGGAGCGTCTTCCCCCTGACCGGTCAGACGTAGCGTCGCATTATCGTCGACGCCAGCCGGCACGCTGACCTCAATGGTGCGGTACTGACGACGCCTCCCCCGACCGCGACATCCGTCACATGGATCGGTGATCGTCACGCCTTCGCCTTGGCAGACCGAGCACGGACCCGACGTCATGAATTGCCCCAGGATCGTCTGCTGAACGCGGCGCACCTCGCCCGACCCTCCACAGTTGCCACAAGTAGGAGGCGTCTTGCCATCCTTCATCCTCGTGCCGTGGCAGACGTCGCAGGTCTCCAGGCGGTCGACCTCGACCTCCTTTTCGGCCCCGAACACCGCGTCCTCGAAGCTCAGTGACACACCGACCTGGATGTCGGCGCCTCTCGGCGGAGCAGCGGCACGTTGTCGCCCATTGCTTCCCCCAAAAAAGCTGTCGAAGATATCGGAGAACGGCGAACCGCCACCGAATCCGCCGAACGGATCGCCTCCGCCAGCCCCAGCGCCAGCGGCCGCATGACCAAACCGGTCGTAGGCGGCGCGTCGTTCCACGTTGGATAGCACCTCGTAGGCCTCGTTGACCTCCTTGAAGCGCTCCTCGGCGTGGTCATCCTTGTTGATATCGGGATGAAATTTGCGCGCCATCTTGCGATAGGCGGACTTGAGCTCGACCTCGGTCGCCGAACGGCTGATGTCGAGGACTTCATAATAATCGCGTTTCTCAGCCATATGTCAGTTCATCGCCTGGCGTGCATAAGCGTACGCGTCGCGGCAGCCGCCGCGACGCTCAAGATGTCAAGTATAGCGGACGAGGCAAGCGTGCTGGCACTCCTCGCCCACGACTGCCAATCGCGCCTCATGTGGGTCGCAGGTCGATCACCAGACCGGCCCGCCGGGTCGCGGTTTTGTAGAACCACGGCGCGGCCAGGGTGAGATACACCCGCGCCTCGAGGTCATCGATCAGTTTCTGCGGTATCCCGCTCGCGCCGAACCTGACTCCTGCCAACGCTCCAGCCAAAGCGCCCGCACTGTCGGCGGGTCGGTAGGTGTTGACCGCCTCGAACACCGCATCCTCAAAGGTGGACGACGAGGCTACGTCTCGCGCGACGGTCGACACTTCTCGTTCAAGAGTTCCCACAGCGATCACCTCGCCGCCCTGGGCATCAAGCGTCTCGTCACGAATCGCCCCCGCGATCAGGCTCGCGATCTTTGCTGTCAAGCGGTACTGACCGTCGCTGGCGTTCGTGAGCCGGGTGATCAGCTGTAGATCGTGGTCGAACGCATCCCGGTCGAACCCTCCGACACTGTGCATCAGCCCGATCGGCACCCCCATCATCCCCGCCGCCAGTGATGCGGGTCGCTCGAAGTCATCTGGCACGACACCATCGTTGTCCGACGCCGCGATGATTCCATCGCGCAGATCAGCCGGCATCCAGTGTTGAGAGGCGCCCTCGGCCAGATGCAGCAGGCGGGCGTTGATGTTTTCAACGTCGACCCGCCCATTGTTCGTCGTCATCGATTCGACGATGCACAGCGTCGTCTCGGTCTCGTCGGTGATCTCTCCCGCGGGAATCTCCCGGTCAGTCCCGGCATCTCGCGGCAGGTAGCCAGTGATCTCGCCATATCTTCGCCGCGTCTCTTCCACCGGCATCGAGCCGACTGGCATGCCGAGCGCATCGCCGAGCGCCAGGCCGAGCAGGCTCCCCAGAAATCTGTTTTCGATATCGCGAGCCGCCAAGATGCTTGCCTCTCGATGTCAGTTATTCGCTCCGGGCCCCATGTCAGCCCCGACGTCTCCGTCCCTGTTCGCTTCCACGTCGAGAGACACTACCGCACCCGCCGTGCCCTTGACGATCTGAAACACCCGGTTGCGACCTCTCTCGCCACGCTTTGGAGTTCCCGAATGCATCGAACCCTGCGACAATGCGAACAGTACAAAACCACTCATCCAGCACCGAACGGAAGGTTTTCGCAATTGACCCGAACCGCACGTCCCCCGAGTTCCTGGAGCGTTGAATCCCAAGCCGTCCACGCCGGTGAAACCGGCTACCGCTCCGCCGCCACGTCGACATCAACGCCGATCTTCATGACCTCATCGTTCCACTATGAAACCACCGACGCCCTGGAGCGGGTGCTGGCCTACGACGAGCCAGGCTTTGTCTACACGCGCTATGGCAATCCCACCACCCACGCGTTCGAGACCGCCGTCGCTCAGCTGGAAGGGACGGACGAAGCGCTCGCCTTCTCCTCGGGAATGGCGGCAATCTACGCGGCGCTAGCGCTCTGCGTTTCAGCCGGAGACTCGGTGGTCGCGTCACGAGACATCTACGGCGCCAGCTTTTCGGTGTTGCGGGATCATTTCCAGAAACTCGGCGTCACGCCGGTATTCGTCGACATCACCGACCTCGACGCCGTCTCAGCAGCGGTGGCGGAACACCGGCCAGCCGCGATCCTCGCAGAGACGCTCTCGAACCCATTGCTCCGGATCGCCGACATTCGCGCCCTTGCGAAGATCGCCCACGCCGCTGAAGCGATGCTGCTGATCGACAACACGTTCGCCACGCCGCTGCTGGTCAAGCCCTGCTCGCTCGGGGCGGACATGTCGATTCATTCCTCCACCAAGTACATCGGCGGGCACGGCGACCTCACCGGCGGGGTCATCGCCGGGAGCAGCGACGTGATCGGCTCGTTGCGGGAGCAAACGAAAATGCTCGGCGCCATCCCCTCCCCTATGGACGCATGGCTGTCCCTGCGCGGAATCAAAACCATGCCGCTCCGGTTCGACCGGCAATGCACATCAGCCCGCGAGATCGCGGAAGTGCTTCGAGGAGATACACGATTTGCCAGTATCCTGTACCCCGGCGATAATGAAGGACCGCAAGATCAGTTCCTCTCGGCACACCGGGGCGCGATGATGTCCTTCGAGGTCGTCGGCGCCAGTCGCGAAACGATCTTCCGGCTGATGTCCGAACTCGAGTTGGTGATCCCCGCCACCACCCTCGGGGACGTGTACAGCCTGATGCTGTATCCGGCAATGGCCTCCCACCGGGCCCTGACACCCGAGGAACGGCACGAGGTCGGGATCACCGAATCGCTGGTACGTCTGTCCGTGGGGATCGAATCTCCGAAGGACATCCTTGACGACATCCGGCAAGCGGCATCCCGCGCATTGGGATAGGATTGAGCAATGCTTCGGACGTTTACCCAAGGGGAATGACACTCGTGTTACAAGTCGAAACCAAACTGGACGCTCTTCGCGAGCAACTACCCGCTGTTCGCGCTACGGGGTATTTCAATGCGGGCACCAATGGCCCGATGTCGATAGCCGCGCACCAGGCAATCGTCGATGCGGCGACCGAGGAACTCAAAGCGGGCCGGATCATTCCCGGAGTCTACGAGGGCCACGCCGTCAACATCGAGCGGGTTCGCGTGCAATTGTCCCGGCTCTTCGGCGGCGAAGCGGACGAGTTCGCCCTGACTCGCAGTTCTAACGAGGGTCTCAGCATTGCCCTTAACGGCATCGACTGGGCGCCCGGCGATGAGGTGATCACGACCAACCTCGAGCATCCGCTGCTGTTCGCGCCGCTGGGCATGATCGCCCACCGCTACGGGACCAAGATCCGCGTTGCCAACATCGGAAACGGCGGTGGTGACATCATCACCGCCCTGGAGCGACAGATCACCGGCCGAACACGAGTCATTGCGCTGTCGCACGTGATGTGGTCTTCGGGAGCGGTCATCGACCTGGCGGCGGTCGCTGAGCTGGCTCACGCCTATGACGCGCTGCTGATCGTCGACGCGGCGCAATCGGCCGGTCAGGTGCCGGTCAATCTCCCCGAAACCAACGTGGACGCCTACGCAATGCCGGGCCAGAAGTGGCTCGGCTGCCCGGAGGGCACCGGCGCGCTATGGATTCCCCGCCATCGGCTGACGGACTTCGTGCCGACCTATGTGCGTTACTGCGCCTCTGACCCCGCAGGCTATATCGTGCCCTGCCCCGGCTCCCGTCGCTATGAGATGGGCGAAGCCTATGCCCCAGCTGTCCTCGGAATGGAGGCGCAACTCCAGTTCCTGCTCGACGAGGTTGGACCGGAATGGATGTACGAGCGCACCCGAGCTCTCGCCGATCACTTCCTCGCCAGCATCGAGAACATTGACGGAGTCACGGTCTGCTCCCCGCGCGGGCAAATCGGCGGTCTGGTCTGCTTCAACATCAACGGCGCGATACCGCAAGACATCGCGGCAGCCCTGTTCGAACGCAACTACACGATCCGATACGTCGCCTACCCACCAGGTCCAACGGTGGCACGCGCCTCGATTGCCTGGTGGAACAGCGACGAAGAGGTCGACGGCATGGTCGAGGAGCTGAGAAAGATCGCCGCCGACCCGAGTACGATCGAGGGCAAGGGAGCCCCGGCGTGACGCCAAATCAGGGGCATCATGGATAGATCGACATTGTTCCGACCAGAATCATGGCCAGCAGGACACCGCGCCGCGCTGGTGGTGATACTGGATCTGAATCCAATCGAACATCAGGAGGTCACGCCTCGGACGCGATTTGCCGCGCAGTCTGGGCTCGATCACCTGCTGGCGATGTTCGCCGACCTGGACATCGTGCCGTCGCTGATCCTTGACTCCGATATCAAGGAACTGGTCACAATACCCGCTGATGCAGAATACGACCCGGCGATCTTCGCCCTGGACGACGACGACGTCATCCCCGAGCTCGTGCGCGATTGTGAGCGCGACTTTGGACGTGCGCCGCGAGGCATTGTCTTTCCACACGGCAACAACGACGCGCTCGCACAGATTCCCCACGGCGCGTGGGTGCTGGACCTGTCGGAAGCGCCGCTACCGATCTTCAACCAGTACGGCGGCACGACCATTCCCTACAGCCCATGGTGGCACGACACGGCATGGTTGCCACCGGAGTTTCCGTCACCTCCCAGCGCCCTGCTGGAGCATTGGTCGGCGAGCCTCGCGTCGGTACGCGCTCGCGGTGATACGCGCTCGCGGTGACATGATGACGATCACGCTGAGCGTGCCGTTGAGCGGCCACCCGGCGCATCTGGAGACCATCCAGCGATTCCTGGACGAGGCGATCGCCGCCGGCGACGTCTGGATCACCAACGGCTCGGCGGTGCATGCACTCGTCTCGCGCGATTAGAAACAGCAGTAACGGAGCAGTCGATGTCGAAGGCACTTGTCATCCACGGCGGTCCCATCCTGACGATGGATCCGGAACATCCAATGGTCAATGCAGTCGCGATCGACCATGGAATCGTCATCGCATTGGGCAGTGAACGAGATGTCCGAACTCGGGTCGGCCCAGGTGCGGAGCATATTCACCTCAATGGCCGCATGGCCACTCCCGGCCTGTATGACGCCCACGCCCACACCTTCATGACCGGCTTCGCGCTGAGCGAGGTCGATGTCTCCTCGACCGCAGTTGCATCCATCACCGGCATCGCTCGGAGCGTTCGGCACCGCGCCGTCCAGACCGAACACGGTGTCTGGATCATCGGCCAGGGCTACGACCAGGCATCGCTCGATGAACAGCGCCATCCCAACCGGCACGAACTCGATGCCGCGACCACGCAACACCCGGTCGCGCTGTGGCGGAGTTGCCACCACATCCTCGCGGTGAACAGCCGCGCCTTGGAACTCGCTGGGATCGATCGTAACACGCCCGATCCCGACGGCGGCTCCATCGACCGGGATGAGCATGGCGAACCCACCGGCGTCCTTCGCGAGAGCGCAACCGGACTCGTACAGGACGCACAGCCGGAACCAACTCAGGCTCTGATCGAGGAGGCGATAATCGCCGGAGGGGAGGAGTTCGTGAAGCACGGCGTCACCGCCGTCGGCGAAGCCGGCATCCGGACGCCCGAGCAGCTGCGGGCGTATCAGTCGCTGAGACGAAACGGGACGCTTCCCGTCCGCTCCTACCTGATGATGATCATCGACGAGACCCTCGACGATCTGATCGCCCTCGGCATCCGCACAGGCTTCGGCGACGACTGGCTCCGGATCGGGCCGGCCAAGCTGTTCAGTGACGGATCAATCGGTGGTCGAACGGCCAGGATGCGACGACCGTATGAAGGCGAAACGGACAACGTCGGCCTCTGGATGATGGACCCAGACGATCTCAGGGCCAAGGTGCGCCGCGCCCACGACGCCGGTTTTCAGCTCGGAATTCACGCCATCGGCGACGCCGCCATCGACCTGGTGCTGGATGCCTACGAGGAGGCGCAACTGGCGACACCGCGAGAGGACACCCGTCATCGGATCGAGCATTGCTCGGTCATCGACCTCGATACCATGCACCGCATCAAGCGCCTGGACGTGGTGCCGATTCCGGGCACCAGCTTCCTGCACTACACGCGGCCCGCCTACGAGCAGAACCTCGGTCGTGACCGATATCGCTACGCCTATGCGATGAAGACGTTCACGGAGCTAGGCATTGTCGCCGCCGCCAGCAGCGACGCGCCCGTCGTGCCAACCGACCCGTTGATCGGCATTCAGACCATGGTCACCCGCAAGGATCGGCTCGGGGTCGATG
>JACCVC010000323.1 GCA_013698305.1 Chloroflexia bacterium | reverse complement strand
GCCTGGATTCCCATCCGGTCGAGCAGGTCGCGCACCGCCTGTTTGGCGATCCGCTCGTCGTCGGCATCGACGCGCTCGATCGTGGCGAGGTCCGGTCGTTTTCCGCGTTGCGACGGGCGATCGGTTGATGAGTGCCTGCCCCGCAGCCGATCACCCGCTCGCAACCGATCGCCCCCACTCGACCGTTGCCGGTCCGGACGCTGCTGCGGTTGCCGGGCGGCGCGTGGCTCGGGTTGGGATGCCTGTCCCTTGGCGGTGACGCGGACGAGCGCCTCGTCTTCGCCATCGTCACTGGCGTCGACGAGAATCTCGATATCGACCTCGTCTCGGGCCAGCGCCAGTTCTTCCAGGGCGAGCCGGACCGCCTCGTCGACGGAAACGGCCTGAATTTCCACGCTGGTGCGTCGCTCCATGGTGTATCCGGCTCCACGTTGTCAGGGCTACGGCACCCGTCTTCAAGTCGGTCGACCAGGCCGGCACAGGCTGTTGCGACAGCTATCGCCTCTTGCTCTTCTTGCGCGGGCTTACCTTCGGAGCCGCCTTTGTGGAGGTCTTCGAAGACATTGCCTGCGACGCCGAGCCGTTGCTCGGGGTTGTGCCGTTGCCAGTGCCATTCCGAGATTTTGCCTTGAATTTGGTCGCGGCGTCCACCCTTGCCTGATACGAGGAGGATGAATCCCGCTTTTTGGCGGTGAATGGTGACGGCGTGTCGGTCGCATCGCCGTCATCGGAGGCATCGGAATCTGTGGTGTTACCCGCGCTTCCTCCGGATCGTTCCTTCTTCTGGGCGTCGATTTGGGCCTGACGCTCTGCGGCGGTCTTCTGCGCTTGTTCCATCTTGCGCATCATCCAGCCCTGGACGCCGGTCTGCTGCGCTGTCGCGCCAGCGCCACCGCTGACCACCACGACATCATCGAGGTTACGGGGCGCCTTATAGCCGAGGCGCCGATGCTCCGGCAGCTCCGGCAGCCACGGAAACCACTCGCCCAGGCTGCCCCAGCCGGTGATGAACCACTGCTGCACCACCGAGTAGGCGCTCTGGGCGGCCCAGTAGATCACCGGTCCCGACGCGAACCCGATGCCGAAGACCACCACCATCAGCGGCATGAAGTTCATCATGACGTTCATAATCTGCTGCTGCGGATCATCGCTCTTGGGCTGGTTGGCGGGTCGCATCATCCGGGTCTGGATGAACTGGAACAGGCCGGCCAGCACCGGCAGCAGGAAGATCGGGTCAGGCTCGGACAGGTCGGGCAGCCAGAGGAATCCCTGACCCCACTCGCCCACATTCCCGCCAGACAGGTTGAAAATGGCACGGTACAGACCGAAGAAGATTGGAATCTGGATCAGCATCGGCAGGCAGCCGGCCATCGGGTTGACGCCGTGCTGCTGGTACAGCGCCATCGTCTCCTGAGAGGCCTTCTGACGGTCCTTGCCGTGCTTCTTCTGGATCTGCTTGATCCGGGGCGCGATCTCTTGCATCGCCTTGCTGGAGCGGGTGGCCTTGATCGTCAGCGGCAGCAGGATTGTCTTGATGATGATGGTGAAGACGATGATCGCGAGTCCCGCGCTGCCGGTGAAGTCGGCAATGCCGTTCAGCGACCACTCCAGGAAGGTGCGGTACTGCTCCCAGACGGGAATGTCGGCGAGGACGAGACTGGACAGCGAATCTACGAGCACGAGGAGCGGCCTCCTCCCGCGATGAGCGGGTGTGGGTGTATGGGGGAATGGTGGATGGAGAACGGTCCCGCATCCAGCTTGTAATTATCTCCGCCAATCCACTTAATGTGACTCGGTGGCACGATGGGGATGGCGCGGTTAAGTACGTCCGGATCAGTCGACCGGGTCGTACCCGCTGCCTCCCCACGGATTGCAACGAAGGATACGCCAGATCGCGAGCCGTCCACCCCTTAGAATACCGTACTTGTCGATGGCCTCGTAGGCATATTCGGAACAGGTCGGCTGGAACCGGCAACTCGGCGGCAGTAGCGGCGAGATCGCCCGTCGGTAGAAGCCAATCATCGCCAGTGTCACGCGTTTCGGGATGTTTGTCATGGCGCTGGCTCGCCTGCCGGCGCCAGTTCTGCGCCGGCCAGCGGTGTGCTCCAGCCGGATTCGACCGGAGAGCCCGGCGCGGGCGGACCATCCGGCTGGCCGGGTGGGATGCTCCACAGCTCAGCGCGGGTGAGAATGCGATGCAGTGATCGCTGGGCGTGGGTCAGGTCCGGCATCTCCTCGACTGTGCCCCGGCAGACCAGCACGATATCGTGACCGGGCAGAATCCAGGGATGGTAGCAGCGCAGCGCTTCCCGCGTGAGCCGCTTGAGCCGGTTGCGCTGAACGGCCTTGCCAACCTTCTTGCCTGCGATCACGGTATAGCGATTCTGCGGCGGCTGGAGGTCATTCGGCAGGATTCTCGCGATCAACGCCTTGTGCGCGCTGACCTTGCCGCGAGCGCGAACGCGGCGGACATCGCCGTCCCTGTGGAGCCGAAAGCGTCGTGCGATCACGTTGGTGGTCCGTCTCGAATGGATGGTGGATGGGCATGAAAACAGAATGAGGGGCCGGGGACGCCGCACAAGATGCGGAACTCCCCTCCCCTCGCCGACGGCGTCGCCTCTGCGTCTACCTGTTCTGTGTGAACTTCTTCTCGTCGGCTACCGTCAGCTTGTGACGGCCCTTGAGGCGGCGCGCCGCCAGGACGGCGCGGCCACCCTTGGAACTCATCCGCTTCATGAAGCCATGCTCGCGGATGCGGGGGATGCGTTTCGGCTGATACGTTCTCTTTGGCATAACTACTTTCCTCTCTTCGTTTTCAGTAGAACGGGCGGATACCATTCGAAATCCGCGCCCTCCGAATGCGTAGCGGCAGACCCGGAGCCTGCACTGAGCGCGGCGAATGTGTCTGCCCAGGCAACTGACAATGGGATGATGCAGGTACGGGACGGCCCGATGGTCTTCATCATGAACCCGGAGATCGTCCGGGCGCCTTTCGAGATTGAAGGCATGGCACATCAACCCGTCTGCATAGGCCCAGTAAGTATAGGGACTTTGGTGCCTGAGCGTCAATGTTGCGCATGTTTATGGGTTACGATTGATGGAGATCCATCTCCACGTTCGCCTTTTCGTCAAGCACTTGCGATCATCGAGAGGATGACGTCTCCTTCAGCGCGGGTTGCACCCCGTTGTATGAATTGGAACGCGGGAGTGAACGCATGCTGTGCTATCTCTCGAGACACGGATGGCGATACCCGCCTCCGCTAATTCCACCGGAATCCGGCGACAATCCTGGAAACACTTCTGGAGTGCGACATGATTGAAAAGGCGACAAGCCGCGAGATTCCCGTAGAGCAACGTGAGCTCGACGAAATCGTGCGCCGCATCGTCCAGGTCGCCAATCCGGAGCGTATCCCTGCTCTTTGGCTCGACCGTGCGTCATGCTGCCAACCCGAATAGCGACCTCGACCTCCTGGTGGTCAAGCGTGGACGCTACCATCGCGGTAAGCTCACCGAACGGATCTACGAGCAATTGATTGGGGTGGGTCGTGCGGTCGACATTGTTGTTGTAACGCCGGTGGACATAGCTCGCTATCGCGATTCTCCTGGACTGGTCATTGGGCCCGCGCTTCGCGAGGGCCGCGAGATCTATGTTGCCTGATCGTTTGCCGCCAGATGATCCACGCGAGTGGTTGAACCGAGCTCAGAGCAACCTGCTCCGGGCAAGGATGCGGATGC
>JACCVC010000112.1 GCA_013698305.1 Chloroflexia bacterium | reverse complement strand
GTCGCCAAGAAGTCCCTGGCGGCGCAGCACCGCGAACGAGCCGAGCACGCCGCTGACGATGCCGAGCAGCATCGATCCGAGGGCGACGTTGCGGAGGGTATAGTCGAAGATCAACTCGGAGAGGATGCTCATTGCGGTGTTGCCTGCGCGCTGTATCGAAATCCTGTTCCAGTACGTAGGGGCCGACCTTGTGTCGGCCCGGTTCGCCGCTTGCGGTGGACAAAACGTGATGGATGCGGGTTCGATGCAACATCAGGATCTGTGCCGGTGGCCATTGCGCACGCTTCGCGCACGCCGGGCGGACACCGGACACAAGGTCCGGTGCTACAGCGGAGGTCCGCCCCTACGAATCGGGTCGTCTCCATCACCCGCCAACCTCCGGGCGGACCTGGCCACCGAAGCGGACGAGGTTCATTGCGCCACCGTAGGTGCGGGCGAGGTTGTCCTGCGTGAAGATCTCGTCGAACGGTCCGCTGGCGATCTTGCGGATGTTGAGCAACACCAGCCAGTCGAAATACTCCGGGGCCGATTCGAGGTCGTGATGCACCACGATCACGGTCTTGCCCTCGGAGCGCAGCGTATGCAGGAGCTGAACGATGGCAAGCTCGGTCTGGGCGTCGACGCCAGCAAACGGTTCGTCCATGAAATAGAGCTCGGCGTTCTGCACCAGCGCCCGCGCCAGAAAGACGCGCTGCTGCTGCCCGCCGGAGAGCTGGCTGATCTGTCGCTGGGCGTAGTCGGCCATGCCGACCTGGTCCAGCGCGTGCATGGCGCGTTCGTGCTCCCGCTTGCCCGGTCTCTTGATCCAGCCGAGTTGCCCGTACATGCCCATGGTGACGACATCGAGGGCGTTGGTGGGGAAGGTCCAGTCGGCGCTGCCGCGCTGGGGCACGTAGCCGATCAGGCGGCGCTGCTCGGGCGAGGAGTGGCCGAAGATCTCGACCGTGCCGGCGGCCGCGGGGATCAGCCCCAGCACCGCCTTGAGCAGCGTGCTCTTGCCCGCGCCGTTGGGTCCGATGATCGCGGTCAGCGTGCCGGGCGGAATGATCAGGTCGACATCCCACAGCACCGGCGTATCGCGATAGGCGACGGTGAGGTCGTGGACCGTGACGGCGGCGGTTTCGTCGGCCATCGGTTGTCGTTCGAGCGCAGCCATGAAGGGTATTTCTCGTTTCTGTCGTGCGCGGAACATGTGTCACACAACGTGACACATGTTCGAGCCTAGTCTCAAGGATAGGACAGCATCTGCATGGTCGCCCTAGTCGTCGTCTGACGTTTCGGCATCTTCAGCGGCCGCTTCTCCGGTCAGCGCAGCGACGATGGTGTCGATGTTGTGGGTGAACGAGCCGATATAGGTGCCTTCCGGCGTGCCGTCGTCACCCATCGCGTCGGAGTAGAGCAAGCCGCCGATGGCGACATCCCAGTCCTGGGCGCGAGCGGCTTCCTGCACCGCCTCAATGGTGGCGGGGGGTACGGACGACTCTACGAAGATGGCCGGTATCTCTCGCTCGACGATTAGGTCGGTGAGGTCCTGGATGTCCCCGGCGCCGGCCTCGCTGGCGGTGCTGAGACCCTGGATACCATAGACCTCGTAGCCATACTCCTCGCCGAAGTAGCCGAAGGCGTCGTGGGCGGTGATCAGCACGCGGGCATTCTCCGGCACGGTTTCGGTCTGCTCGCGGACGTAGGCGTCGAGCGCTTCGAGCTCTTCCAGATAGGCGGCGGCGTTGGATTCGAAGGTCTCGGCGTCGTCGGGGGAGTAGTCGCTCAGCTCGTCGCGCACGATCTCGACGGTGCTCATCCACAACGGCACGCTGAACCAGACGTGCGGATCGGGACTGCCTTCGTATTCTTCGGGCGTGAGGAGATCATCCTCGGAAATGGCGTTACCGACGGCGATGGTGGGGATGTCGAGGCTCGGCAACTGGTCGAGCGTGTCAGTCATGCGGCCTTCGAGCTCGAGCCCGACGTAGAAGACGATGTCGGCTTCGCTCAACGCCTCGATGTCGCTGGCGCCTGGACTGTAGAGGTGTGGATCGATGCCTGGGCCCATCAGCGCGGTGACCTCGACCCGGTCGCCGCCGACGTTGCGGACCACATCGGCGATCATGCCGACGGTGGTGGTGACCTGTATCGCATCGTCGTCCTGCCGTGAGGCGACACCGGTGGGCCTTGTCGCGCTGAAGGTGAATAGACCAGCGCCCGCGCCAGTAGCGGCGAGCGCGACGACAAGACGACGGGAGAGGGGGGTGTGTATTATTCGAGCGGAACCGATAGACATGGTCTTGGTAATCTCCTTCAAGGTGGTCGTGACAGGTCCGGCTTTGGAGTCGCGGCTCAAAATTAGCCTAGACTAAATATAGTCTACCCGGCATCGTGTGCCTCGGCAAGGTCGTGTCGGGTCTGGAGCGTGCCCTGAGCGAAGTGCCTGCGTGGTTATCGATATTCACGGGCCGCTGGTAGCGTCGGGTCTCGTGCCCGACGACCTGAAATCCATGCGACGCTTTGGTTATCGACATACACCGGTCGCCTGTAGCGTCGGGTCTCGTGCCCGACGGTCCGGGCCGAAAGCGCCCGACGACCTGGCGCCGAAGCGGTAGGATAGGCCGTGACACACGGAACGTTCGAGATGATGGAGCGATATGGGCAGCATGCGGTTTGCGCAGGGTGAGATGGCGCGGTTGAGCTACGAGGTCGACGGTCCGGTGGACGGTCTGCCGGTGGTGTTCTTGCACGCCACGCTGGGAGATCATCGGACGATCGGCGGCCTTCAAGATGCCTTGGCCGGCGACTGTCGGCTGATCCTGCCGGACGCGCGAGGGCACGGGGCCAGCGCGGCGCTGACCGACCGCAGCTTCACGGTGACCGACATGGCGAACGATCTCTGGGTCGTGCTGGAAGCCGAGGGTCTTGACGCGGCAGACGCGCCGCCGGTGGTGCTGATCGGGCACGGTCAGGGAGCGGTCGCTGCGCTGGAGTTGGCACGACGGCGACCGGACCGGATCGCGGGCATGTTCCTGATCGAGCCGGACGCGCCGTCGCTGCTGGATGGCGACACTGATGCCAATGTCGCGACGTTGCGAGAGTCGGCGCGGGAGACCTATCGGTCGATCTCGGAGATGTCGTACAAGGGCCAGACGCAACAGGCGGTGGATCGGTACATGGGCTTTCGCTGGGGCGGGGACTGGCGAGAGGAGCTTTCGCGCCCGCGACAGGCGGCGGTGCGCCGACATGCGGCAGCCTTGAGTCCGACGCTGGACGCGCTCGACCGGTTCCGGATCCTGCCGGACGAGTTGCGAGAGATGACTTTGCCGGTGCATGTGCTGACGGCGGGCTCGTCGCCGCCAGTGGTCGAGGCGATCGGGCGGCGGCTGTCGTCAACAGTGCCGGGATCGCATTACCGCCAGATCGGCAAGGTCACCCTGGCGACACCGCACGGCAGCGAGCTGATGTTCGACGTGCTGCGCGGCCAGATCGCGGCGATGGTTGAAAGGTAATCCGGCTTGGCGCATCGGGAAGAGGCGGGCGTGCTGAAAGCCTGCCTCTTCCCAAACGCATCCAGCCGTTTTACGAAACCTTCGACGCCAGCACGTCGGGTTGGTCGATCTTGGGCGCTTCGGTGAAGAGTTCATCCGCACGAGCCATCAACGCCTGGCCAACGTCACCATTGAGGTGCGCCTGTCGCGCCGCGTCATCGGCGAAGGTATCGAAGATGGCGAATCTGTTTGGCTCGATCTGAATCGCGTACCAGGTGAGGGTGCCGGGTTCGTTCTCGACGATCGCCTGGGCGCTCTTCAGGAACTCGGCAACCTCGCCCTCCTTGCCGGGCTTTGCCTCGACTTCGACATAGAGTGCGTGTTTGGGTGTGCTGGCCATGGTGGTGGGTACCTTTCAATATGGAAAACTTTGTTCGTGGGTCTTGACTGGTTGCAAGTCCCTCCAGGCATGGAGCATTGTTCGTGCCATCGTTGAAACCGCGCTACGTTCGTGACAGCTTTCGGCTGGTCGTGGTCACGGCAAGGATGCCCACGCATTCGTCACTGCTCTTGAATCAGTCGGGTACCATCATGTCTCATGGACGGGTGTTGTCCGTCGACCTCACCAGGCGCATTGGACTGGACAACGCGGGTGGATCAGGGGACCAGCAACATGACCGAACGACGGCTGAAATGGGCGAAGCGGCTGGCGGTGATCACGGCGGTGGGGATGTTCATCGTGTTGCTGATGGGCGCCAACGTCACCATTGAGGTGCGCCTGTCGCGCCGCGTCATCGGCGAAGGTATCGAAGATGGCGAATCTGTTTGGCTCGA
>JACCVC010000304.1 GCA_013698305.1 Chloroflexia bacterium | reverse complement strand
CGGCGCGAGTGATGTCGGCGAGACCGATCAACCCCATCGCCAGGCGAACCTTGTCGTCGATGTCCGTGCTCAATGAGATGCATGCCTGATAGTGCTCTGCGGCCTGGAGCATGTCTCCCTTTCGGGCGATGAGCATTCCCTTGTATGCCAGGGCATTGGCGACACCATAGTGGTCGTCCATCGCCTTGTGCATGCGCAGGCTTTCCCGCAGGCATTCCAGCGCCGTGTCGGTTTCATTGCGGTACATGTGCAGTCCTGCCAGCTGATCAAGCGCCGCGGCGATTCCCCACTGGTGTTCTCGCTCTCGGGCAAGGGCAAGGCTCTCGCGCAGTGTCTCGATGGCCTGATCCAGATTTCCGATGGTGAGGGCCAGTGCCATGCTTCGCAACACCTGCACCGCGCCGATTCCGTCGCCGATCTCCCGAAAAACGGCGAGAGCCTCCTTGTGCGCATCCGCGGCTCGTGCATGGTCACCTTGTTCGCTGGCGTAGGCGGCGACCAGAACCAGCGCCCGAGCTCGCTGAATGGTGCGGGCGGCGCCTTGTGGATGTGCTAGCAACAGCTCGAGCTGCCCCCTCGACTCGAACACATACCGGCCGGTTTTGCGCACGTACCAGAGCGAACCTGCCAGCTCCATGGCATCCTCGATCCGTTCCTGGAGGGTAAGCCAGACAAGTGCCGCCCAGATGTTGTCGTGTTCTGCCTCCAGGATCGCGAGCCGGGTGACGTGCCCATATCCATGCATTGCCGCCTCAGATTGCCTGGCCAACTGAATGAAGTACGATGCATGAGCCTCTCGCGCATGATGGTCGTCACGGTGCATCGCCAATTGGTTCAGGCCGAACTCCCGAATTGGCTCCAGCATGGTGAAACGGGATTCCCGCTCCTCACCATTAGCCCGGCGAATCAGGCTGTGGTCGAGCAGCGACGCCACCAGTTCTGATGCCGGAACGTGCGCAATATTGCCGTCGTCGTCGATTGCCAATGTTTCGGCAGCGTCAAGGGTGAATCCATTGACGAACACGGACAGGTGGCGGAACAATCCCTGTTCGGCCGGCGAAAGCAGATCGTGGCTCCATGCGACCGCATTCGACATGGTCTGGTGACGGATAGGTAAATCCCGGCCACCGGAGTTCAGCACGCCGAGTTGATGGGTCAGACGATCCAGCAATGCGGCTGGCGCCAGCAAATTGATTCTCGCAGCCGCCAACTCGAGGGCGAGCGGAATGCCGTCAAGGCGCTGACAAATCTCGGAAATGGTGCCGGCATTAGCGTCCGTCAGGCTGTACGCCGGGCGGATTGCCCGAGCACGCTGCGTGAACAATTGCACCGCCTCGCTTTGTTCGACGAGTTCGACCGCCATTTCCGCGTTCGGATCAGGAAGCGTCAGTGGCGGCACAGGGACCAGGTGCTCTCCCCCAATGCGCAGTGCCACACGACTGGTCGCCAAGATATGTGCCCTGGGGCATCTGGACAGCAGATCGGCGATCCAGGGTGCGGCAATTCCGACCACATGCTCCAGGTTGTCCAGCACCATCAGGGTATGCCGGTCGCGAAGCGTCGCGATGACGATTTCCGACACCGGCGCCTCTCCGGTAATCCTGATCGTCAGGACATCCGCTATCGCCACCGGAATCAGATCGGCGTCCTGCACGGGCGCGAGCGGGACGAAATGCACGCCGTGGGCGTATTCGTCCTGAAATGACCGGGCGACTTCCAGCGCGAGCCGTGTCTTTCCAATTCCGCCCGGGCCGGTAAGCGTGACGAGCCGAACATCAACGGCGTCAAGCAGTTGCCGGATGCCGGCGACCTCCCGCTCTCTGCCGACCAGCGACGTAGAGGGTTTGGGCAACGTTGACACAGGACCTGTCCGATTTCGAAGCACGGACAGCGTCGGTGGGTTCTCAAACAGTGGATTGCTCGTCATCACCCGGACCCATCCCACAATTGTTCGCGTGTGGGTTACGTTGCTTTATGTATCGTGCATTTTTGTGCGAGGGTCGTCAAGGCGTTTTGCTGTTGTCCGCCGACGAACTCTTCTGGATGGTCTCAGGAAGAAGCTGCATTTTCGTGACATGCTTGACAAATCGATATGAGGGGACTTACGCTGCAACCGTGATGAAGAGACAGAGCCACAACACACCAGTTGAAGAGTTGAGACGCAGCGCAGTTGAGGCGAGTCCTCGGCTGTGCGATTCAGCTGAATATTACTGGTATTTTACCGACCCC
>JACCVC010000270.1 GCA_013698305.1 Chloroflexia bacterium | reverse complement strand
GCGACAACGCGGAGATCGGCCTCGGAGAATACCGCGGGCAAAGCTCGGAGTTCACGGTCGGAGAACTTGACGCCTGGACGGTCGCCGACCGGGGCAAGTGGATTTGCATCACCGCGACCGGACCGATAATCGTCATCGGTCAGGCGTTGCCCGTGGACATGAGCGAGCCCGAAGACGAGGTCGAGCAACGCTCCTGCGACGTGGTCGAGGCAACGCTCACATGGTTGGCAGAGGAGGTGCTTGAGGTTGCGCCCGCCACCCCATCAGCGTCGCCAACCAGCGATCCGCGAGACTAATTCCGGCGTTCCAGGTCCGTCATTGCGCCTGCGGCAGCTCGATCACGATACGCAACCCTCCCTCCGGTCGGGCGTCGGCGCGGATGGTTCCCGAGTGCGCAAGCGCGACCTCCCTGACGATCGCCAACCCGAGTCCCGTGCCCGAGTGAGACGTGCCGCCCGTCTGGAAAGGCGCGAACAGTGGCTCGGCATCATCGATCAGTGGCCCGCTATTCTCAACGGTCAGGATGGCGTCCCGACCGGTCGTGGACAGCTCGACGCGCGTCCATCCGCCTCGCCGATTATGGCGAATGCCGTTGAGGATCACGTTTGACACCATCCGCGCGAGCAGCGTCTCATCGCCACGCACCCAGGCGCGCTCCAGCGAGAGATCGAGGCGCATGCCGTCCTCGTCGGCAGCCTCTTCCAACTCGCCCGCCGCATCACCCACGATAGCCGAAAGATCGACCCTCTTCTTCTCCACCAGCCGGCTCTCGGCGCGGGCGAAGATCAGCAGGGCGTCGATCAAGGCATCGTTTCGCCGGACCGCCTCCCGCACCTTGATCGCGAAGGCGCGTTCGCGTTCGGTCGCGTCCGGGTTCGCCAGCAGGATGTCCGCTTCGGCGCCCGCAATGGCGAGCGGCGTCCTCGACTCGTGCGAGGCGTGCGCAGAAAAGCTTCGCTGACTCCGGAACGCGGCGTCGAGACGCGCCAGCATGGCGTCGTAAGTGTCCGCCAGGTCCTTGAGCTCATCGTTCGGACCCTGGTGGCCGACGCGCTCCGACAGCACTGAGCTGGTCGTGGAGCGAGCGTGGGCGGTGATCGTCCTGAGCGGTCGGAGCATGCGCCCGGCAAGGATCCAGGCAGCGGTGGCGCCAACGAGGCCGAGCAGCAGGAAGACGACGAGCACCACGCGTACAAACGCTCTCCGCAGCCGTTCCCGTTCCGCCAGGCGCGCCTCCCGCACGATCTCCGCCAGGTCGAGCGTCCGAATTTCAGCGAGCGACCGGTTCTCGAGCGCCGCCGGGATCGCCCGCAAGGAGCTCATGTCCAACAACCGGGCGACCACCGCCACGGTCAACACGATCACGACCACGCCGAACACGAGAAACAGCGTGGTGTACACGATCGTCAGCCGGAGCCGGAACGGTAGCCGCATCAGCTCACCTCGGGATTGAGACGATATCCGACGCCGATCACCGTTTCCACCGGATCGGGCTCGCCCAGCTTGCGCCGCAAGGTCATCACCGTAATCCGAATCGCGTTGGTGAAGGGGTCGGCGTGTAGGTCCCAGACACGGTCCAGCAGCTTCTCGGCGCTGACGACCGCTCCAGGGTGACGGGCCAGCTCGGTCAGCACGCCGAACTCCTTGGGCGTCAGCGACAGGTCCCGACCGCCACGGGTCACGGTGCGGCGCAGCGGATCGATCGCCAAGGTTCCCACGCAGATGACGGCGGGTACGCCAGCCGCCGGTCGGCGGGCCAGCACATGAATCCGCGCGATCAGCTCGTCCATCGCGAAGGGTTTCGGCAGGTAGTCGTCGGCGCCAATCGCCAACCCCTCTACCCGATCGCGGATCGTTCCCGAGGCGGTCAGCATCAGCACCCGTGGCGACTGCTCCAGCGCCTGCATCGCCCGGCAGACATCGTCGCCGTGCCGACCGGGCAGCTGTCGGTCCAGCACGACGACGTCGTAGGGATACAGGTCCATCATCTCCAGCGCCTCATCGCCATCGCCCGCCTCGTCGACCGCCAGACCGGCCTGCCGCAGCCCCCTGGCGATGGCATCCAGCAACATGTCGTCGTCTTCGACCACGAGGATCCGCATGTTGGCACACCTCTGGATCAGCGCCGGTTCCAAACATAACGGCATCGTAGCAGGATCGTTCCCAAACTTCCCAGCGACCATACGGGGACCATATGCCGCTATTGCTAGAGTGCAGGCATAGGTGGTCGTGATCGATCCAACCACCGGATCAATTCCATCGGCGCGGACTTCGCCATGCAGCAAAGGAGCCCAAGATGCGATTCTCTATTTTCCACATACATTCCTGGCTACGCCCGTCCCGGATCGGCGGACTGGCGGCATTGCTGGCGACAATCTCGATTGCCAGCACGATTGGCGCGTACGCTCACGATGGCGAAGCGCACGGGGACCACGAAACCGAACATTGCGCGCCCACCGCCGAACAGCAGGCGGCTGCCGATGAGCTGGTGGCTGGTACGACCGCCTCCCTGGTCGCCTTGCCCACTCCAGAGGAAGCCGGAGCCGCGGGCTACGAGCCGTTCCGGGGCGATGGCGCAGTGTCCGGACAGGGGTGGAATGGCGCCTGGCACTACGTCAACTGGGCGTACATGCAGGATGACGTTGCGCTCGACCCCACCCGGATCGAGTCGATCATCTACGGTCGCACGCCAGCTGGCGATATCCAGGCAATCGGCGCGATGTACATGATGCCTCGCGGCGAGACGGGGCCGCAAATCGGGGGCTGCCTGACGACTTGGCACACGCACACCCGCGGCGGCTTCACGACTGCCGAGATGATGCACGTCTGGACGATTGACCTGTCCGTCGGGCCGTTCGCGCACGAAGGATCGCCGTACTACGCCTGCGAGGCGCTCGGGCAGACCGGCATTGGCTCTGGGTACACGGTCGCGCCGCCCGAATGCGCGCCGCGGCCGTTTGACGCGACGCGCAGTATTGGCCGCGCGGTGCTCGTCAGCGACATCACGTCCTTTCTCGGCCTCACGCCGGAAGAGTTGCAACAAGAGACGGACTCCGGCCAGAGTCTCGGCGATATCGCTGATGACGCCGGAATCACCCGACCGGAGCTTGAGGATTTTCTGATGACGACCGTCGAGGAACGGCTGGAGCGCACGATAGACAACGGAGAGCTTACAGAGCGACAGGCAGAGCGGCTGTTTCAGCGCTTCGAGCGCAACGTCGACCGCCTGATTGATGAAGACGGACCGTGGCGCGAAGACCAGGGCACAGCTCCGACCGCCTCGCCTGCGGCGGAAGCTGATTGATCCCTGCACGGACCGTAGCTACCGGGCGTTGCGATTTGGATGACAAACAGCCCTGCGCGAACCTTTGCTCGCAACGTTGCAACAGGAGAGGAGAACGGCAGCGCCGCCCTCCCCCTTCCCATCAGGCGTTGCCGCTCACCAGCCAGGCGGACAGCGGTCGGTGCCCTCCATCGACCGCGTCTGCCACCTGTCCCGCGAGGGGCTTACAGGAGCAACGATCATGCAGCGCCGTCATTTTCTTGGATCAGCCCTGCTCGCAAGCGGGTTGAGTCCGTTTCTCTTTACCGATGTTTTGGCACGGCAGTCCGCAACTCCCGCGGCCACACCTGTCGCGGACAAACCATCCGACGCTGCTTTGACCCTGCCGCAACAGGTAGCGCAGATCGAGCCGCAAACACTTCTCGACGCACTTCGCTCGACCCCGGTAACCTCGCCATTGTTTCCCGCCGACACGCCGCCAATCGAGCCGGTGGTGTGGGACGACACGGGTGACAGAGATCTCGAGAACGCCGTTGGTGGCGTGGTGTTCAACACCGGCTACGACGAGAATGACAACTTTCTCGGAGTCGGCGTG
>JACCVC010000254.1 GCA_013698305.1 Chloroflexia bacterium | reverse complement strand
TGCATGCACCGTTGTCGGTGGCGCGAGCGCCGCGACACCTGCCGCGGTTGAGACGGCGTGTGAGGGCGAAGAGACGGACATCACGTTCCAGGTCGTGCAGCCGACGCCGACACCAGAGCCGACGGAGACCCCAACCCCGGAGCCAACGGCAACGCCGGAACCAACCGAGACCTCGACCCCACAGCCAACCGAGACCCCGACCCCAGAACCGGTCTTTGAGGCGGTCGTAAGCGAGGCGGTCAGCGTGACCGAACCCGCGCCAGGCGACACGGTCGACGTCACCCTTGACGTCAGCGTCGATCCGGCCTCCTTCGAGGCGCGATCGCCGGACGAGCCGGTCCCGTTCACCGTGTCGCTGACGGTGCCAGAGGGCGTGACCTTCGACGCGGCAACCTGCGCGCTGGATGAGGACGCGACCGACATCGGCTGTGACGCCGTCGCGGTGGACGAATCCACGGTCGAGATCAGCGGCGAGATCCCGGCAACGGCGACATCGCCGGACACACAGGTTTCGATCGCCTTCACGGTGATGGAGGATGCGCCAGAGAGTGAACTCATCCTCAATGCATGCACCGTCGTCGGTGGCGCGAGCGTCGCGACACCTGCCGCGGTTGAGACGGCGTGTGAGGGCGAAGAGACGGACATCACGTTCCAGGTCGTGCAGCCGACGCCGACCCCGGAGCCGACCGAAACGCCAACGTCGGAGGCGACCGAGACGCCGGAGCCAACAGCAACTCCTGAACCAACCGAGACCCCGACTCCAGAACCAACGGCAACGCCGACTCCGGAGCCAACCGAAACCCCGGAGCCTGAGCCGATATTCGAAGCCGTCGTGAGCGAGGCGGTCAGCGTCAGCGAGCCGGCGCCAGGCGATACGGTCGACGTCACCCTCGACGTCAGCGTCGACCCTGCCTCCTTCGAGGCGCGGGCAGCGGACGAGCCGGTCCCGTTCACCGTGTCGCTGGCAGTGCCGGAGGGCGTGACGTTTGATGCGGCAACCTGCGCGCTGGATGAGGATGCGACCGACATCGGCTGCGATGCCGTCGCTGTGAACGACTCCAAGGTCGAAATCAGCGGCGAAATCCCGGCATCGGCGGCATCAGCCAATACGCAGGTGTCGATCGCCTTCACGGTGGTGGATGACGCCCCGGAAAGCGAGCTCATCCTCAATGCATGCACCGTCGTCGGTGGCGCGAGCGCCGCGACACCTGCCGCGGTTGCGGAGGACTGCGAAGGCGAGCAGACGGACATCACGTTCCAGGTCGTGCAGCCGACGCCGACTCCTGAGCCGACCGAAGCGCCAAGTCCGGAACCGACGGAAACACCGACGCCTGAGCCGACGCCGACCCCGGAGCCGACCGAGACGCCAACTCCGGAACCGACGGAAACACCGACCCCGGAGCCAACCGCGACGCCGGAGCCGACCGAAACGCCGACCCCGGAGCCAACGGCGACTCTTGAACCGACCGAGACGCCAACTCCGGAGCCAACCGCGACGCCAGAGCCAACGCCGACGGTCGATCTCTCCGATCTCGTGCCGACCCTGACGGCTGACACCGGCACGCCAGGCGTGGTGATCGAGCTTCCGAGCACCGGGCAGGGTGTCGCGACCGGCGATGAGAACAGTGACGCGATGCTGCTGCTCGCGGCGACAGCAATCGCGCTTGCTACCGCAGCCGCGATTGCGATCCGGATCAGGCGGGTCTAGGCCCGACGCCTGATAAACCCACAACACCCCGGATACCCGATTGGTATCCGGGGTGTTGTGCATGTTGCTGGATACGCGGGAACCGGGTCTACACGCTATCGACCGCGAATGCGATCCCAGAGCGACTTGCGGCCGGTTTGGGGATCGGGCCACTGGTGGCCACCGGCGTTCCGGTCCCCACCGCCGAACCATCGCGAGAAGACACCTGATTGCCAAATGCCGTAGATGATGCCGCCGATGAACAACACCATCAGGATCGTGCTGACGGCGGGGCTGATCGTGATATCGGGACGCTCGCCGGTGATGATGGCGACCATCAGGATCGCGGCCAGCACGCCCATAAAGAGCAGGAACAGACCGCCAATCAGGTTGTCACGATTCATGCGGTCCTGCCCTTCTCCTACTGCCCGATTGTGGCGCTGGCGACACTCAGCACATCCAGCGTCGGATCGCCGGCCAGCGAGAATCCGCCGATGCGATACAGCACGCTGCCTTCCTGGACGTACAGCGCCACCACCGTACCCCCACCTTCCTGCGGCTGCGCCAGCAGCCGATTGGCCGCGCCGATACTCCCCGCGCTCCTTTCCTCGTACCCAAGGTTCAGAAGAATATCGGAGTAATAAGGCAACGCCTCCGCCGCGGCTTGCTCGCTGGCAAAGCCATGGAGACTGACCGTTATGCTCGTGGTGGCCTCGGGCGGGAGAGCCGCCGGATCCGACGGCATGTACTCACGTTCCGCATTGCCGCTCCATCCCCAATTCTCCAGCTGGACAGCGGCATCGCGGCTACCTCCAAGCGCGTCGACCACGCCTTCCAGTGTCCGGGTCTCCTCGGTGACAGCATCGAGTCCCGGCGGTATCGCACTCGCGTCGGGAAACAAGGCGAACAGTTCATCCACGGTCAATGCGCCAGAGGCAGCGCTGTTCTGAGCAGGCTGGGCGGGGGTCGGATCGACCGCTTGCCCGGCGGCGTCTCCCGCCGTCGACTGCGACGCCGCGTCTTCGGCCACCTCGGTTGGCGCGCCGGATGCGGGGCTTCCGGACTCATTGGCGGCGGCTGGCTCGGTACCGGACGTCTCGGCGGCAATCGTTTCCTCCGGAACGTCCG
>JACCVC010000240.1 GCA_013698305.1 Chloroflexia bacterium | reverse complement strand
TGCCGATCGGATCGCCGGGCGTGATCTCCGGCAACCCCGTGATCGGGATAATCGTGATCGGAACGCTGTCGCTCAACGGTGAGTTCCTCTCATCATGTCAATCCTGACCTACACTGCTTGTAGCTAAGAGCTCGACTATCGCTCGCATCATCCTACGGCATGGTGGTCGATCACGGGAGCCTTTTCATCTGTAGGGGACGGACCTGGTGTCGTCCCGGAGGTTCAACATTCGGTGGGTCCAGCAATGGGAGAGCAACAGACATCTCAGGACACCCACGGCGAAACAACGTGGCAAGAGGCGATCGTGCCGCTCGCCCTTTCAATCGACATCGGCTCCTCGTCGGTCCGCGCCTTGACGTTCGACGCGCGCGGGTTCCAGATCAGGGGCAGCGAGCATCAAATCCCCTACCGACTCCACACCACCACTGATGGCGGCTGGTTCGGCGATGCGGACACGCTGTTCGAACTCGTGTGTGACTGCTTAGATGGGGCGCTCGGTCGCGCAGGCGATCATACCGTTGGCATCGGAGCGGTGGCGACGTCAACCTATTGGCACAGCCTGATGGGCGTGAGTGCCGACCTGCACCCGACCTCTCCGGTGCTGATGTGGGGAGACACCCGCTCCGGCAATGACGTCAATACGCTGCATACACTGCTCGAAGGGGCCAGCACCCATCAGGAGACGGGATGCCGGTTTCACAGCAGCTACTGGCCCGCCAAACTTCTCTGGCTGGAGCGCACGCAGCCTGATGTGGTCGCCACCACCACGACCTGGTGCTCCTTTGCGGACTTCGTCGACATGCGTCTGCATGGGTCTCGGCAGACGTCGATCTCGTTGGCGTCGGGCACCGGTCTGATGCGCATCGACGATTCGACCTGGCACACCCCGCTGCTCGACGCGCTGGACCTCGGACCGGAGCGGTTGCCGGAACTGGTCGATCGGGACGCGCCGCTGCCACCACTATTACGGGACTGGTTCTCCCGCTGGCCGCAACTTCGCGATGTGCCCTGGTTTCCCGCCATCGGCGATGGCGCGGCGGCGAATGTCGGCACCGGCGCGGTCGGACCCGATCGGATCGCGATCACGATCGGCACCTCCGGCGCGATGCGCGTGATCACCGACGACGCCGAAACTGCCCGAATCGGCCTCAGCGACCGGATCTGGTCGTATCGCCTCGACCGCGATCATCGGGTCACTGGCGGCGCCTTGAGCAATGGCGGCAACGTCACTGGCTGGCTCGCCCGAAAGCTCGCCGGTGGGGATTTCGAGGTGGTCACGGCGGAGGCGGAGCAAGTGGGCGCGGACCGGCACGGGCTGACGATCCTGCCGTTGCTGGCCGGGGAACGGTCACCGGGCTGGAACGACGACGCCACCGGCGTCTTCGCGGGCGTGACGCTCGCCACCCGCCGGAGCCACATCTATCGGGCGACGCTTGAAGCGACCGCGTACCGGTTCGCGGCGATCTACGAGGCATTGCAGCCGTTCGTCGCGTCGGAGCATCATATCTTCGTCAACGGCGGTGCCGCGCTGCAATCGCCGTTGTGGCTGGCAATCATCGCGGACACACTCGGGCAACCAGTGTCGGCGCTGGACGCGGACGCCGAGGCGTCCGCGCGGGGTGCGGCAATCGCGGCGTTGCAGGTGATCGGCGCGCTGCCATCGATCCGGCCGGATTCGCCATCAGTGCGACGGCGATTCGAGCCGGATCCAGCCAACAATCGTGCGTATCAGGAGGGCATCCGGCGTCAGGCTCGTTTAGAAGCGGCGATGCTGACGTTCTGGGAGGGCCCGTGAGGTGCGCGAAACAAGCGAATTGCCATTCTGAGCGCAGTCGAGGAATCTCAGTCACAAGAACACGGCATCTTCGAAAGCAGGCACTGTCAAGATAGAGATTTTTCGACACGAGGACGCAGTCCTCGGCTCAGAATGACAACGACTTCGAGACGTGAAGATGATCGACATCAGATACCAACGAACCCGAAGGAGACCTCTTTGACCACCGCCGATGAGAGACTTGGAAACCCGCCTGTCGATATCCTCTGGATTCTTGCCCACCCGGACGACGAGAGCTTCGGCTCTGCCGGGACGATGGCGTGGGCCCGCGAGCGCGGGTTACGCACCGCTTACATCTGCGCAACGCGAGGCGAGGCGGGTCAAATCCGCGAGTCGCGCCTGGCAACACCGGACACGCTCGGAGCGGTACGGGAGCAGGAACTGCGCGAGGCGATGTCACTGGTCGGGGTCTCGGAGTTGCGTCTGCTCGGGTTCCGGGATTCGGGGATGGAGAACACCGACGACAATCACAACCCCATGGCGCTGATCAATCAACCGCCCGAGACGATCCTGACACACCTGGTCGGTCACATTCGGGATCTGCGGCCAGCCACCGTCGTGACGTTCGGGTCGGAGGGCGTGTATGGGCACCCGGACCATGTGATGATCGGCAAGATCGCCGCTCGGGCGGTCGAGCTGGCTGCCGACGACAACTGGTTGCCGGACATGCTGCAGCCGTGGAGGGCGGACGCGCTGTATTTCTCCGCCGCGCCTCGGGAACGCCTGAAGGCAATGGCGGCGCTTCCTGACAGCCCCTTCGGTCAGATATCCGAACGCTCCAGGAACAACCTCGGCATCCCTTCGAGCGAGATCACCCACTGGCTCGACGTCTCGCGATGGGTCGACCTGAAAAAGCAGGTACTCGGGTCGCATCACACGCAGGTCGACCCGGAGGCGTTCCTGAACCCGGATAGCCCGATGGCGCAACGTTTGCTGCACGCGTTCGAGCAGTATCAGCGACGCCCCCTGCCGTGGGATGTGGACATGGAAACCGAGGATGCGCTGGAACGCGCCCGGTCCGAGATTGGGGCGAAGGAAGTGCCCGGCATCACGTAGGGGTCGACCCCGCAGGGTTGTCGACGCATTGTCCCCCGCTTGCGGCGGACAATGCGTCGAAAGGACGATGCAGATAGTGATCGATAGGTCTTCCCATCATCACTATTGTGCACGCCGGGCGGACGACTCCTACGGAGGTCCGCCCCTACGTAATCGCGGCTCTTAGCCGCCGCTAGAGCTCGGTGATGACCGGCAGGATCAGCGGGCGGGATCGAGTGCGGCGATACAGCGTCCGAGCGACCGATTCCTTGGTGCGCTGCGCCATGAAGCCCATCTGCGGCGACCCCTTCTTGCGGCGGGTGAGCGCTCGCTTGAGCTCTCGCTCGGCTTCGCGGAGCGCGCCGTTGTTTAGGTCCTTGCCGAGGTTGTGCGACACGATCTCGGGTCCCGCGATCAGTTCGCTGGTGGTTCGGTCCACCATCATCGTCACCAGCACGAATCCCTCGTCGCCGAGGTTTTCCCTGGTTCGCAGCACGGACTGGGCGCCGTCCCGATCGCCAAGCTTGTCGACCAGCACGTTGCCGGCTGGCACCCGGCCCCGCTGGTTTGCGCTGTTCTTCGTGAACTCGATCACCCCACCGATCTCCGGCAGCAGCACGTGATCGCGCTTGATATTGTTGTGGACACACAGTTCGCGGTAGAGCGCCATGTGCCGGTATTCGCCGTGGATCGGCACCGCATAGGTCGGCTTGAGGAGGTTGATCATCTTCTTGAGCTCGTCGCGGGACGCGTGCCCGGAGACGTGAACGCCACGGTCGATGGCGCTGTAGACGACCTCGGCGCCCTGGCGGAACAGGTTGTCGATGGTCTTGGTGACGGTGTCCTCGTTGCCGGGGATCGGGGTGGCCGACACCAGGATGATGTCTCCACGGCCCACGCGAATTTTCGGATGCTCGCCTGCGGCGATCCGGGCCAGCGCCGCCGCCGGTTCGCCCTGACTGCCGGTGGAGACGATCACACGCTTGTTCCTGGGGAGCCGCATGGCTTCATCCAGCGTTACCAGCAAGCCGTCCGGCGGATTGAGGTAGCCGAGCTCCAGCGCGACGCGAGTGTTCTGCTCCATGCTGCGACCGGCGACCGCGACCTTGCGACCATGCTTTTCGGCGGCGTGCAGCGCCATCATTACCCGGCTCACGTTGGACGCGAAGGTCGCGATGATGACCTGCCCCTGGGCATGGCCGATGACGTCTTCCATCGTGTCCAGCACGATCTTTTCGGAAGGGGTGCTGCCTTCGGACTCGACTCGCACCGTGTCCGAGAACAGCGCTAGCACCCCTCGCTCTCCGATCCGCTGCAAGCGGCGCTCGTCGGTGGGCAGGCCCATCACCGGCGTGGGATCGAACTTGAAGTCGCCGGTGTCGACGATCGTGCCGACCGGCGTGTGGACCGCGATCGCGGTTGCGTCGGGAATGGAGTGGGTGACGTGGATGAACTCGGCGCTCATGCCGTCCGGCAGGTTGATGGTCTGGCCGGATTCCACGATCCGCAAATCGACCATCTCCTCCATCCGCGCTTCCAGCAGCTTGCGTTCGACAAAGCCGATCGCCAGCGGCGTACCCCAGATCGGGATTTTGGGCGAGCCCTTGCCGCCGTGCAGCTGCGGTATCACGTACGGCAACGCGCCGATATGGTCCTCGTGCCCGTGCGTCAGCAGGATGCCCCGGAAGTCCTTGATCCGCTGCTTGATATAGGTGACATCCGGGATGATCAGGTCGATGCCCTGCTGATCCTCTTCCGGGAACTTGCCGCCGCAGTCGAGCAGGAAGATGCTGTTGCCGCTCTCGACGGCGGTCATGTTCTTGCCGACCTCGCCGACGCCGCCGAGCGGGATCACCCGGACCCGGTCCTTGCCGACCGGACCTGGCATTGACCCGACCTGTGGGCCGCCGATCAGGCGGACACGCTCGCTGGCAGGGCCGAGCGGTCGTTGTTGCCGGTCGCCATCGCCACCACGGGTGCGGGGATGCGGCTGGCGATCCGGATCGATGCGGTCGGGTCGCTCATCTTCGCGGCGAGGCCGCCGGTTGGGTCGCCGCGGATGCTGACCAGCATCCTGCTGGGCGCTTGCCCCCTGCTGGCCCGGCTGCTGCCGCTGACCCTGTTGACGCTGCTGGCCGGGTTGCTGTTGACCAGATTGCTGCTGGCCGGGCTGCTGTTGTTGCTGGCCTGCGCCGGAGCCACCTTGACCTCTGCCGCCGCGACGTCGTCGCTGCTGACCGCCGCCTTGTGATCCGTCGCCCGTGCCCTGTTGGTGCTGCTGTGCCTGACCCTGGCGGTGGCCGGATTGCCGCTGTCCAACGCCAGACGCCTGGCGTTGCCCGCCCGCATCGCGGCCAGCATCGCGCTGGCTGCCAGGTTCTGCGCCACCTTGCTGCTGTTGCTGGCCGTCCTGCTCTGGTGATCGGCGAGGACGGCGTCTTCGCCGCCGGCGCTGTCCGCCGGAACCCTGGTTGTCGGTTCCGCCTGCTGGGTTGGTTCCGTCGAGCTGTCGTCTGTTTCTGTTGCTGTCGTTCGTATCGTCTGTCAAATCTCATACTCCGTGTAGAAAGACCTGGGTCCACCGAGAGGATCCGCGTTGTTTGCCCGGACTCGGCGAAAGGGCCTGTCTTGCTGTCAATTCGTGGCCACGGTCTCATTGACCTGCACGGCAAAACCGCCGCCCCGTGGCGGATGTCATCGTCGAACCAGTTGTGCGATTGTGCCTGAAGTGGACGGGGCGGGTGCGAGCGTGCCAGACGAATCTGGCGGGCCTCGACTACCATCGGGACGAGGCTAAAGCGTCTCGCGACCCTGTCGGAGATAGCGCAATCGGCGCAGGCTCCTTGGGCTATTCCCGCCGTTCAGGCGTTGGCCACCGCGATGAAGATCGAGATATCCGGGCATTCGCGGCGACCAGAGATCGCTTGAAGTGTAGCAGGTTGAGAGGATGGGACTGTTTTCGGAAGGCGTCCGGGGAGGGTGGGCTCACCGGGGCCGACACGGAACGGGCCATTATGGCGTTTGGGCATCTTCGCGCACGAGCGTGAGACAGGTGGCGAGAAGGGCCAACTCCTCGTCTGAGAGATCGGTAGGGTAGGGCGCGCGGGGTGGTGTGTGGCGTATCCATGACGAAGATGCTACGCCACTGCGCCATCAACATGCACAGCAGGCTCCACGGAAACCGATGTGATTCGTGCCATGTTGTACTGCCACGCTTCCGTTCTTTGCGACTCACGTTGTGTTCGATAGAGACGACACGAAGTCTACGGGCAGACATGTGGGGCGGCCGATCGCCTCGCTTCAGCCGCTCATCGACATCGTGGTTCAGCTCTTCCCAGAACGTTTCATTCACCTCGTGCACATGCCCGTTGCGGATCTGTTCGTCCGCAACGGCGATCTGCTCGCGGAGCCAGGCGAGTTTCCGCTCGTCATCCTCGAGCATCCGCAGTGCATCGCGAACCACTTCGCTCACCGTGCCGTAGCGGCCCGAGGCTATCTGCTCGTCGACGAAGCTCTCGAAGTGATCTCCTAAAGAAACGGATGTGTTTCGTGCCATGCTGACACCTCTCTGATTCTCAGATTGTACCAACTCCTGGTACTTCCGCGTGACCAAGCAACCAGTGCCAAACGGGTGCAAATCGTGCCTTCGACTGGGCAATGTCGATTTCGGCCAATGCCGTTCGACTAGCTCATGTCCCCCGCAAGCGGCGGGGCATGCAACGGGCTGAAATACCGGATTGGAGTTTCGCCGCATCAGAAAGGAACACATCATGAAGAACAAAATCGCCCCTTGCCTCTGGTTCGACAATCAGGCCGAAGAGGCCATGAATTTCTATATCTCGGTGTTCGAGGACTCCGAGATCGTCAACGTCAGCCGCTACGGCGAGGCGGGACCAGGCGCCGAGGGATCGGTCCTGGTCGCTACGTTCCGGCTCAACGGGCAGGAGTTCATGGCGCTCAACGGCGGCCCGCACTTCACCTTCTCGGAGGCCACGTCGTTCTACATCAACTGCGAGACTCAGGACGAAGTCGACTATTTGTGGAACACGCTTT
>JACCVC010000229.1 GCA_013698305.1 Chloroflexia bacterium | reverse complement strand
TTCATCCGGGTCGTGCCAAACGAGCCGCATCTCCTCGCAACTCAACAGCAGGTCGTCGAGTGTGCCCTCGGCCTCGATGTGACCGTCCTTCAGCACGATGATGTGGTCGGCGCGGCGCAGCGCGGCGGTGCGGTGCGAAACGGCCAGGCAGGTGACGTTGCCGCTGGCGAACAAACGCTCCCACAACTCATGCTCCGTCTCGACATCCAACGCGCTGGACAGGTCGTCGATCACCAGCAACTCGGCGCGGTGAACCAGCATACGAGCCGCCGCCGTTCGCTGGACCTGGCCTCCCGAGAGCTTGACGCCGCGAGTGCCGACTGGCGTCTCCAGCCCTTGTTCCAACGCCTGCACGTCATGGTCAAGCACGGCTCCAGAGATCGCGTCGTCCAGCGTGGCGGGGTCGTCGGGTTGCCCAAGCAGGATATTCTGCCTGAGCGTCTCGCTGAACAGGCGCGGTACTTGCGGCGAGTAGGCCACACGGGGCGGCGCCAGGAACGAGGCTGGGTCGTCCACGACCTGGCCGTTCCATCGAACCTCGCCTGATTCCATGGGGAGCAGACCCATGAACGCCCGTAGCAGCGTGGTCTTGCCGGCGTCGACGCGCCCTGTCACCACGGTCAGCGTGCCACGCTGCAGGCTCAGGTTGATTCCGGCAACCCCACGTTCTGACTCAGGATATCGCCGGGTCAGCCCCTCTGCCTCCACGAGCGAGAGTGCCGATTCGCCACTCCTCGCCGTCAGCGGCACGACAGGCAGTAGTCCGGTCAGGTGCAGGGGTGCGGGCGCCACCAGCGCGGCGGCTGGCGTCTCGCCAAGCAAGGCATCCATTCGAGCAAACGCAACGCCCGCTTGCCGATAGCGCGCCAGATACTGGCCAAAGCCAATGGTGAACTCGGCGATCAGGCCCATGTATGATACGAGCAAAACGAAGTCGCCCACCGTCAGGTCGCCGCTGCGAATGCCGTCAGCGGCAAGCAGCATGATCAGCCCCGACCCTACGCTGACCATGTTCCCTGTGAAGACGTCCAGCGCCTGCGTCGCCACACGATCGACCAGCACTGCCGTCCGTCGCCGCTCGTTGAGTCGCCGGAGGTGTTCGATCGTCCGCTCTTCGGCACCGGCAGCCTGGACCGTTTGCACCGCCCCAAGGATGTCGCCAATAGCGCCGGTGACCTCGCTGGTGGCCTGGCTGCTGGCTTCCCGGTAGCAACCCAGCCTGGCGCTCGCCCACTGCGCTCCCGCCACGACGAGCCCCAGGGGCACGATCACGACCAGGGTGATGGGGACGTCGATGCGCAGGAGCACGACGAATGCCACGACCGCGATCAGGCCCTGCGGCACGATTTCGTTGGTCCAGTCCAGCGTGTCCTCGGCGACATGGGCATCGTCCCGAAAGCGGCTGATGGTCTCGCCTGTCGAGTGCGGCAATCCCACGGCACCGGGACGATCCAGGACCTGCCGCAGCAGGTTGCGGCGCAGCAGCCCGCTCATGGTGAACCGCATGACGACTTCGACATAGCCGGCGATGAGCCACATGGCCGCACGGCCCAGGGCGAGCGCGATCAGCAGCACGACAAGTTCAGTCGTGTCCGCCTGCACATTCGCCTCGCCGGTGAGCGTATCGAAGAAGGCGCTGCCGATGAGTCCTGGCAGCAGGGCGGACAGATTCATAATGCCCCACAGCACCGCATGAAGGAGACAGAGCCAGGGCGCATAGCGGGCCATGCTCATGATGTAGCGCCAGGTCGGGTACGCCGTCATGGGGACACCTCAATGGCGGCAATTCGGAGGAGCCGGGCATAGCGTGACGTCGGATCGGCGGCGAGGTCGGTGCGTACTCCGTGCTCGCGCACCTGTCCGTCTTCCAAGACGAGGATGTCGTCGGCATAGGCAATCGTGGACAGCCTATGGGCGACGATGATGCCGGTTCGACCGGCGAGCAGCCGGCCAAGCGACACATGCACGAGCCGCTCCGTCGCGGGATCGAGCCGTGAGGACGGCTCGTCCAGGATCACCACGTCGAGGTCGCGCAACAGGATACGGGCACAGGCCAGCACCTGGGCCTGGCCGGCGGATAGCCCCGCGCCGCCAGAAGTAACGACCGTATCCAGCCCATCCGGCAACAGTCGAAGCCAGAGACCAAGGCCCACAGCGCGCAAGGCAGCACTGATGTCATCATCCGGCACGGTGTCGTCGAAGAGGGTCAGGTTATCGCGCACGCTGGCGCTGAAGAGGTGCACATCCTGGGACACCAGGCCGATGCGGGCGCGCGCCGCCGCAATCCGAACCTCCTGCAGGTCCACACCTCCGAGGCGAACCGCCCCCGAGTCGGGATCGTAGAAGCGGGAGAGGAGTCGCGTCAGCGTGGTCTTGCCGCTGCCGGTGCGACCGATGACGCCAAGCACGCGACCTGGCGCGACATGGACGTTGATGTCCTGGAGTACCGGGACGTCCTCCACGTAGCCAAACGAGACACCATTCAGCTCCACCGACAACCGACCAGGCGGAAGGGCGACGCCCGGTCCGTCGTCGAGGCGGGGCGCCGTGCGCAGGAGCGCCTCGACGCGGCCCAGGCTGGCGTCCGCCTGCTGCAGGTCCTGGATCTCATTGCGGATTTCCTCGGTGGGCTGGCGCAGCATCTCCGTATAGCGAAAGACCAGGAAGACCGTGCCGATGGTGAGCGATCCGTCCCTGTACAACATGGCGCTCACGGCAAACGCGAAGGCTAGCCCTATCCCGAACAGCCCCTGGCTGGTGGCGACCAGGGCATAACCTCGCATCTGCGCCTGCTTCGTCGCGGCGAGCCAGACCTGCATGACTTCGGCGCAACGACGCAGGACGAAGGCTCCTGCCCGGTTGGACCGGACATCCTCCAGGCCGCCGAGGTATTCGCCCAGAAAACCATAGAAGCTGGCACTCGCCTGACGCTCCGCGACCCACCAGCGCGTGGCCAGGGCGCGAATGCGCAGCATGGCCATCAGCGCAACCACGACAAAGGCGCTCAACACCAGGCCGACCCGCCAGTCCACGAGGAAGAGCAACACGAGCACCCCCGCCATCAGGACGCTGTTGCCGACCACGTTCACCACGAATCGTGAGAAGAACCGCGCCAGCGTCGCGACGTCACCGTCGACGCGCTCGATCAGCTCGCCCTGGGTGTTGGTCGTGTGGAACGTCGCGTCAAGCCGCAGTACATGGGCGGCGAGGTCGATCCGCAGCGCATTGGTGGCATCCCAGCTCACGCTTTCGGCTACATATGTTTCAGCGACCGCCACGGACTGTCCGACCAGCGCCACGCCAATGGACGCCAGAGCCAGCAGGACAAGATCACGAAGCGCAGCGCCGGACGTGGCCTGGTCGATGAACCGGCCCGCCA
>JACCVC010000224.1 GCA_013698305.1 Chloroflexia bacterium | reverse complement strand
CCGGCGCGACCCGATGGACCTGGCAGATGGCGACGGGGCCGCTTCTCACTGCGGCCCGGTTGTCGTTTCTAACGAGCACTCCTGATGCCGCTGTCACTCGCTCGGTCCGTATCGATGCTGGCCGGTCTCCCGCCTGAAACGTTTGCGCGGGAAATGCGTCATTCGAGGCCGGCGAAGAGCGATACCGGCTCGACGATAAGCCCCGGTATCGCGGTAGAGTGGAAACGACCGTCGTCGGTTTCGAGCGCCTCGTACTGCCCCTGGGTGAGGATCAGGAGCTGAAACTGCCGTTCCCCCGGGTCGACCACCCAGTACTCCGGGACGCCGGAATCTGCATAGAGGGCTGCCTTGCGCGTCCGATCCACCACACGACTCGAGGGAGAGATGATCTCGACGACCAGATCTGGTGGCCCTTCCACTGGGCCGGTCGAACCGTAGATGCCGAGGCGATCCTGGCGAATGAACAGGAGATCCGGCTCGACGACGTTGTGTGGGGACAGCCGGACGTCCACCGGGGCGAAATAGAGTTCACCGAGTTGGCGGGCGTCCACATATAAACCGACCAACTGTGCCAGGCGATAGGCGACCTTCTGGTGGGGTCGATTCGGTGAGGGTGACACGATCAACTCTCCGCCGATGATTTCGTACCGATTCCGGTCATCCGGCATCTGGCTCAGATCGTCGTATGTAAGTGGGCGAGTGAGAAGGGACATCGCGACCTCCGTGGTTGCGTTCATGGTACCAAATCGATTTCGGCTGGTAACTCAGTTGCGGAATCCGTCGAAGTTGTCATCCTGCTTCGAACCCTGTGTGAAGAACGGAGTCGGGTTTGACCGCGACCAGGTGTGGGATGAAATCGTTGCTGAGCGGCTCCAACGGATGAGCGACGATGCGTGAGACGATGCTCGTCGACACGAATGTGTTTCTGCGTCATCTCCTACAGGATATTCCCGACCATGCAACTCGAGCGACGGCATTGCTACACGAAGCAAACGATGGCAAGGTAGCGCTATTCGCCTCGGTGACGGTCTTTGTCGAGTTGACGCATTTCCTCAATCGTACGCAAAAGGTTCCGCGGAAACCGATTGTCTCCGCGCTACTCGACATTCTGGGCAATCAGGGCCTCTCCACGGACCATCCAACCGCCATTCGCGAAGCACTCTTCTTGTGGAAGCGTCACGGTCCGCTATCGTTTTTGGACTGCTTTCACCTTGCCTTGACCAGGAAGCTCGGCATGACGAAGATCTACACCTTCGACTGGAAGATGGATCGATACCCCGGCGTCACCCTCATCGAGCCGTGACCAGGCTCACATCGGCGGATAGAACGCCGGGTTGTATCGCCGGGCGCAGAACCCCGTCGCCCGCGACAGGTCGATGTCATGGACCAACAGCTGCTCCTCGCCATAGGGAACGTGAGCGAGGCACTCTCCGTCCGGACCGATGAGACTGGTGGCGGACTCCTGGCAGCGCATCGCGCAGTTGACGCTGGCGAAGTAGATGGTGTTCTCGACGCTTCGGGCGATCATCGCCTTCTCATAGTAGGGTGAGTCCGGGTCTCCCCAGCGCTCGATGGCGACGCCGGTCTGGTCGCTGCCCGTGACGTGCGGGTGAAAGACCAGGCGCGCGCCCCGGACCGCCGACCAGCGGACACTCTCCGGGTAGCGCCATCCCTCGTGGCAAATCGCGATGCCGAACGGGACGCCGTCGACCTCGAACAACCGACGCTGGCCATCGGGGACGTAGAACGGCTCTTCCTCGACCGGAATCTGGTTCTTCGCCTGATAGCCCTCGATCTTGCCGGTCCGCGAGATCACGGCGGCGACATTGTGGACTCCCAAGGCGGATTCCCACTCCATCCCCATCACGACCGCCACGCGGTTCCGCTGGGCGGCGGCGCAAACCTGTTCGAGCGCCTTCTGCTGACGACGTTGGTCATGGGGCGGGACGGAGAAGTCCATGCCGCGCAAGCCGGGGATATAGGTCTCAGGGAAGCAGACGATGGCGACGTCCTGCGCGCTCGCACCGTCCAGAAAGCGTTCGACCACCTGGAGCCGATCCTCCACGGTCGGGGCATTCCGCGCCGCCGCCAGTCCGATGCGCAAGCTCGATTTCGGGTTCATGTGTCCAGTATCCCCGCTTCTACCGGTTTCAGCTTCGATTTCCCTGATGATAGTCCGCTGTGCGCATTCACGCATCAGACAACGAACGATCGTAACGCCGGTATACTAGGGAACAACTTCACGGTCGATCGTCCTTGACCACGTCGCGGCGCCGACTGGCCTATCACACCCACTATCAAATGGAGCAGCAAATGGCGAACGCCACCATCCCCGGATACCCCCGCATTGGCAAGAACCGCGAGCTCAAGAAAGCGCTGGAAGGCTACTGGTCGGGCAAGATCGGGGCGGACGAGCTGCTGACCGCCGCCGAGGACGTTCGCCGGGCTGGGTGGGAAGCGCAGGCGGGCGCCGGACTGGACCTCATGCCCGTCAACGACTTCTCGCTCTACGATCAGGTACTCGACACCACCGCGCTTGTTGGCAACGTCCCCGAGCGCTACGGCTGGAGCGGCTATGTTGTCGACCTCGACACTTACTTCGCAATGGCCCGCGGTCGCACCGGCGAGAACGACATTGCCGCGATGGAGATGACCAAGTGGTTCGATACCAATTACCACTACATCGTGCCTGAGTTCCACTCGGGTAGCACCTTCTCGCTCGCCACCACCAAGCCGTTCGACGAGTTCAGGGAAGCCCATGCCGCCGGCGCGATGGCAAAGCCGGTGCTGCTGGGTCCGATCACCTACCTGCTGCTCGGCAAATCGCAGGACGAAGGCTTCGACCGCCTGTCGCTGCTCGACCGGCTCCTGCCAGTCTACGCCGAGGTCATCAGCAACCTCGCCGAACATGGTGCGGAATGCATCCAGATAGACGAGCCGATCCTGGTGCAGGACCTGGCCAACGGCACGCTTGACGCATTGAAGAAGGCGTACGCGACCCTGGCTGAGGCCAGCGGCAACGCCACGCTGATCGTCCAGACATACTTCGATCAGGTTGGCGATGCGTATGAGACGCTCGTCAACCTGCCGGTCGACGGGATCGGGCTGGATTTCGCGCGCGGCCCGGAGAATCTGGAACTCATCGCCCAGCACGGCTTCCCACAGGACAAGGAGCTGGTTGCTGGCGTGGTCGATGGCCGCAATATCTGGGTCAACGACCTCACGAGATCCTTCGATACGCTGGAGAAGCTGGCCGGCACGATCGACCCGGATCGCATCACGGTATCGACCTCCTGCTCGCTGCTGCACACGCCGTATGACGTCGACAACGAGCCGGACCTCGACGACGAAGTCAAGAGCTGGCTGGCGTTCGCCGAGCAGAAGCTCAACGAAGTGGTGGTGCTGGCCAAGGGGCTGACGCAGGGGCGAGACGCCGTCGCCGACGAGCTGGCGAGCAACCGGGAGCTGCTCGAAGGGGCATCGCAGTCGGAGCGCCGTCACAACCCGGCGGTGAGAAACCGACTCGCCAATCTCCCGGACGATGTCGTCGAGCGGGGTCAACCTGCCGCGGAGCGGGCGAAAGTCCAGAGGGAGCGCCTCAACTTGCCCAAGTTGCCAACGACGACGATCGGATCGTTCCCGCAAACCGGCGATGTCCGCGCGATGCGGCGCAAGTTCGAGAAGGGCAGCATCAGTGGCGAAGACTACGACGAGTTCATCAAGGCGCAGATCAGGCAGGTGATCGCCCACCAGGAGGAGCTCGGCATCGACGTGCTGGTCCACGGCGAGCCCGAGCGCAACGACATGGTGCAGTACTTCGGCGAGCAACTGGAGGGATTCGCCTTCACCCGTAACGGCTGGGTGCAGAGCTACGGGTCGCGATACGTGCGCCCACCGGTGATCTTCGGCGATGTCTCTCGTCCCGAACCGATGACGGTGAAGTGGGCCGAGTACGCCCAGTCGCTGAGCGACAAACCGGTCAAAGGGATGCTCACCGGTCCGGTGACGATCCTGAACTGGTCGTTCGCGCGCGACGATCAGCCGCGCTCCGAGACGTGCCGGCAGATCGCGCTGGCGATGCGCGACGAGGTCGCCGATCTTGACGCCGCCGGGATCAGGATGATCCAGATTGACGAGGCGGCGCTGCGTGAGGGGCTGCCACTCCGCAGGGACGACTGGCAAGGGTATCTCGACTGGGCGGTGGAGTGCTTCCGCATCACCGCCGCAGGGTCTCGCCCGGAGACGCAGGTACATACGCACATGTGCTACTCCGAGTTCAACGACATCTTCCCGGCGATCAGCGCGCTGGATGCGGACGTGATCTCGATCGAGAACGCTCGATCCGGACTCGAGTTGCTGAAGGCGTTCAAAGAGCAGGGCTACGACAAGGGGATCGGTCCGGGCGTCTACGACATCCACAGCCCGCGCATTCCCCCCGCCGAGGAGATCGCCGAGAACCTGCGGGCCACGCTGACCGTGCTCGATGTAGACCAGGTTTGGGTCAACCCGGATTGTGGTCTCAAGACCCGCAGGCCGGAAGAATCCACCGCCGCGCTGACGAACATGGTCGCCGCCGCGAAGCAGGTTCGGGAGTCGCGGGAGAGTCCTACCAGATAACTGCTTGGCACAAGGAAACACATCAGTCTTGACAAGGAATCCCGGCGCGTCCGCGCCGGGATTCCTCATGTTTCGGCAGTGAGCATGGGAGTTGAACTGCCCGGTACTACGTTCACGCTATAGTAAGATCATAGCGAATTCGCACTACGCTGCGCAGCAGGAGCAGAATAACCATGGCCATCGGCACGACGAAGCTTCCTGAAGCAGATGTACGCCGAAAACTGGCTCACGCCTTGGGTGTCCGCCATGTAGACATACTTGTGGAAGCTGGAGAACTCAATGAACTGGAGGTAGAGCCAATAAGTGACGCCTACAGCCCTGCTGTTCAGCGACTCCAGCCGCTGATCGATCAGGTGAGGTGGGACCCTGCGAAATACCAGACCATCGAGAGTATGCTCAAGATAATCGCCGATCCCGAGCGAGCGACGGCGTGGAGCAGAGAGGGGGAGTCACGGTGAAAGGGCTGATTGCGTTATGGCTTGTTGTTGTCAGCATGGGTCTTGGAGGAGAAACGGGTCACGCACAAGACGATGAACCGTTGGGCCGGATGATCGGCGAGCGTCTTGGGGAGGAGTCATGTGCAGAGGAGCTCGTTTTTCGCGACTATGTTCTCGCGGACCCTGGCATCGGCGTGCTGTTTGCCGGTGAGCCGGTTGCGTTAACGTTTGTCGCTCTTGATTATTTGTCGGCACACCACGCCCAGGAATCGCTCGACGCAGTGAAACCGACCATAGTTGACAGCTTTGGCGAAATTTATTCGCCAGACGCGCTCTCGCCGCCGCGTGTTGTTTCGGTTGGTGATATCGGTGACGCATCTATGGGCGGGATTGTAACAATCCAGATTGAGGATTCCGAATTGGTTAACAGGCTTTCGGTCGTGTGGATTGCCGTCCAGCAAGGCCCGTTTGTTGTTGTAGCAACAGCCATTGGGTTTG
>JACCVC010000199.1 GCA_013698305.1 Chloroflexia bacterium | reverse complement strand
GGAGAGAGGACTGGTCCTGGTATCAAGACCGGTGACACGTCAAGCCAGCTTTGTCGGGCCATCGCTGATCCGGTTTGTCTGGATTGTGACGACTGTGCCAGGCCGGGAAGCCATCCGCCGAATCGTTCGATCGGCTTCCACCTCGTCAACTCGGGATCCTGCCCGAGTCCTGGCGCTGGTTCACGAATAGAAGTGCCTCTCCGCTTCATCACGTCTTCGCCAAAGCGTAGCCTACTCTTCATGCCGCGACAACAACCCAAACGCATTCCAGCGACACCTGCCGCGAACCCTGTTACCATCCCACCAGAAACGTGACTGAACCTGAACTGACAGACAGTGAGACACGTCGCCCACAACCATCGCGCAACCCTCGAAAGGACCACCATGAGCAGCAAGACACTCGTCCAGTGCGACAACGCCCCCGCCGCGATCGGCCCCTACTCACAGGCAGTGATCGCGAACGGGCTCGTCTACACCGCTGGCGTGATTCCGCTCGATCCAGAGACAATGGAGATCGTCGGCTCTACCATTGAAGAACAGGCGGAGCGTGTGATGCAAAGTCTGAAGGCGCTTCTGACCGACGCCAAATCGGATCTCGACCACGTCATCAAGACCACCTGCTTTCTCGTCGACCTCGGCGATTTCGCCGCGTTCAACGACGTCTACTCGCGCTACTTCACCGAGTCCAAGCCCGCCCGCTCCACGTTTCAGGTCGCCGCATTGCCGAAGTACGCCCTGGTCGAGATCGAAGCCATCGCGTTGCTTGTCGAGTAGCCGACGCCGACCGAAGCAGGTGGCGATCATTGCGACCTCACGTGTATACTCGTTTGTCTACACAACGGGCGCGTAGCTCAGCTGGCCAGAGCGCACGGTTCACATCCGTGAGGTCACAGGTTCAAGTCCTGTCGCGCCCACTCAGCAATCCAGATGCTTACCCGCTTTCGAGGCGGGTTTTACTGTGCATTCAGTCCGTCTGGCAGAGGCGCGATAACCGGCCATTGCCGGGGCGCGGTGTGGCGCGTTCATCCTCTGTGCATTGCTCCATGTCGCTGCCCAGCGCTTCGATCTCGGCGTTGTTCAAGATTTGCACTTGCCTCCCCGCTGGCATTCCGTGGCAACCTATCACCGATCTCTGTGGCCTCAAGCCTTGACCACGGTGCGCCGAGCAGACCACAATACAAGCACATCACCGTCGTCGCGCTCGTGCCGATGACAACCACGGTCATCGCGCGACGTCGACTTTCAGGCAAATGCTGAACAGTAAGCAGAAATCGCGCAACCTGCAAGAATCAAAGAATCGCCAGGATTTTGGAGGAGGCAAGGCATGAGGCGTGAACAAACGCTAGCCGATCGAATTACCGGCTCAGCGGTGTGGCGTTCGGTAGTCAGGCACGGCTATCCGGATACGCAGCGAAACCAGGCGCTTATCATCGCCAGCAATGTGTTCTTGCACATTCATCCGGTCAAGATTAAGCGGTACGCGACCAAGGTCACCTACACGTTTTGCCTTGGGGGCCTCTCCTTTTTCATGTTCCTGGTCCTGACGATGACCGGCGTGTTGCTGATGTTCTATTACATCCCGTCAGAAAGTCAGGCCTACGAGTCCATGCTCGCCATCGAGGGCAGCGTGTCCTTCGGCCAGCTGATGCGCAACATGCATCGTTGGTCGGCCCAAGGCATGGTCATCGCCGTCTTCCTCCACATGGGGCGCGTGTTTTATACCGGGTCCTACAAGCCACCTCGCGAATTCAACTGGGTCATTGGGGTGCTGCTGCTCGTTACCACGTTTCTGCTTTCCTTCACCGGCTATCTCCTGCCGTGGGATCAACTTGCGTACTGGGCGATCACCGTCGGTTCCAACATTGGTGGCGCGGCCCCGATTGTCGGTCCGCAGGTCAATCGCATTCTGCTTGGCGACCTGCAGATCGGGCAGAGCACACTCATCCGGTTCTACACGCTGCATGTCATTTTCCTGCCGTTGATCGCGGCCTTCCTGATGGCCGTGCACTTCTGGCGAATTCGCAAGGACGGCGGTATCTCCGGACCGCTGTAGACCGGCGGCAGCTTCCTGAAACGCGTGACGCTGATTGCAAAGGATTGGGCGTATGGCAGAACTGGCAAACAACTCAACCGCTCCCGCCGCGCAGGCAATCGACGAGGCCAGGCGCAGGAAGCTCCTCGAACTCGTTCGTGGTCGCGCACTCGCCCGGCCTACTGACCTCGCCGAAGATGAGGTCATGGTCTGGCCATCACTGGTTGTCGTCGAGGCCGTCAGCGCTGTGGTCTTTCTCGGTATCCTGACAATCCTTTCAGTACTCGTCAACGCGCCATTGCTGGAACGGGCGAATCCGCAGCAGACGCCGAACCCGTCCAAGGCGCCGTGGTACTTCCTTAATCTGCAAGAGCTCCTGCTCCACATGGACGCGGGCCTCGCCGGGGTGATCGTGCCGACACTCGCGCTCGGTGGGATCGCTGCGATTCCCTATTTCGACCGCAGCCCGCTCGGCGTCGGCATCCTCGGCACATCGTCCAAGGGCAGGAAGATCATCGCCTTCAGCGCGGTCTTCACCACAGTCGTCCTGACCGGTATGATCCTGATTGATGAAGTTATCGGCACCGGCACGCAGTGGGGCATTGGCCGTTACCTGCAGGAAGAGCAGGGGGCGCCCGAATGGGTGGGAGGCATCGTGCTTTCAGCCCTCATCATGGCAGGCACAATAGGCGTGTTCGTCGTCTTTGTGAAAGGCATCTTCCGGCCCACCCGCCGCGAGCTCATCATCGCACTCTTCACCGGCTTTTTTGTCGCATACTGGGTGCTGGCGATCTTCGGCACATCCTTCCGCGGCGAAGGACAGGAACTAACCTGGCCATGGAATCTGCCGCTTGAGCACCATTAGGCCATCGCGTACGTAAATCAAGATGTAGAGCAGCACGCCGTGGTGCAGATCGACGCCATCCCGGCCAAGGCAAGGATCAACGCAACATGACTCCATTGGTACGCACACTTGCAGGCCTGGCCAGCGGGTGGCTGGCCGCGAAGGTCTTTGGCTTTCTGGAGATCCTCCAGGCTGGGCACGGCAGCGCCAGCTCGAAAAAACTAACCTCCCGGCGATCCTTCACCCGCAACGCCGCGCTCGGCGCGACAGGCATCGTCACGGCACAGGTAACTGGCGGCTTCGTTTGGCTTCTGTGGCCAAACCAGACCGGCGCCTTCGGTGGTGAAATCAGCATCGCTGAAAGTAGCATTCCAGAGCCGGGTGGCGAACCGTTTCGCTATGCACCGGGGCAGTTCTTTTTGGTGAACACTGAGGAAGATGGCGTCAGGGCACTGTGGTGGAAATGTCCGCATCTCGGGTGCACAGTACCGTGGATTTCGGGCGAGGACCAGTTCATCTGTCCGTGCCACGGCTCGGTGTACGCCTACAACGGCGACCGGGTTTCAGGACCGGCGCCGTACGGACTCAACGAGATGCTGGTGACCGTGAATGATAACGGCGGCGTCACCGTTGATACCAATCCGACCACCGTGCTGGTGGACCAGTACGAGTAAGACGCGACAAAGAGTAGTCGACGTAAAAGCCTGTTTCGCGGGTCGCTCACGGCGGTCGCGCTCGAGGATGAGGAGAGACCAGGAGTGGGAGCTGTACAAAAGCTCGCGACAGTGGTGATCATCGGGCTCGTCGCCCTCGCCACCGTGCTGACCGTCTACATCGCCAGAGAACCGGAGCGTCGAAGCAGCGAGGCCGCGGAGCAGGAGGATGTCTCCATCGTGCGCGGTACCGAGCTGTACATCACGTATTGTCTGCAATGCCACGGCCCTGCTGGCTTAGGGTCGCTCGGAAACGAAGAAACACCGAGAATCGGCGCTGCTCTCAATCAAGACGGGGCTGGCATCCCGGAAGATTCCAGAAATGTGAACTTTCAGTCTGACGATCCCGCTGCCAAGCAAGCGGCTGAAGAATGGATTCGGTACCGTATTCACTACGGCATTCCTTCCGATCCCACAGAGACCGAAAAGCTAATGCCTGCATTTGCGCAGGATCTCAACGGCGAGCAGATAAGCGATCTCGTCACCCTGATCATGAGTGGCAACTGGAACTACGTCTACAACACCGCAGTCACCGAAACCGGATCAACCGTGGCACAGGCCGAATGCGACGATGGGGAAGGCGAATACTGCGACGACCTTGAAGAGGCGCCGCCGGCCTACCCGACCGCGCCGCCACCTGAAGCGGCGGAAGCAGACGCCGATGCTGGTGAAGACGCCAGTGAAGGCGACGATGAGGTCGACGACACAGACCCGGCTGCTGGCGACGCTGTCACTCAGCTCGAAGCCGATGATCCCTATGAGTGGAGTCAATACGAGTTGACCCTCGCGCCTGGTGACACGATCGAAGTCACAAACGTGGGCTTTTCGCAACACGACTTCACCGTCGACGAACTTGGCATTTCGGAGGATCTTCCTAACGACGAGACAGTGACGATCACGATTCCCGAGGACGCCGAACCGGGCGAATATGAGTTCTACTGCTCGGTCCCGGGTCACCGCGAGGGCGGCATGGTAGGCACGCTCACCATCGAGGCACCATAGAGGAGAACAATGATGCTTGTTTCGAATATGGCGCTCGTTTTTGGAGTTCTCTCGGATACGGTTGAGGTGACGCTTTCCATCATCATGATGATCGGCGGCATCTACCTCACCCACGTCATCCAGAAGTGGGCGGATACGTCAGGTGGAGAGCACCCGGCGGCGGCAAACGTTGGCCTGGGTGGGCATCCGGACCAGCACCAGGCCCGCACCATTCGGGAGTGACAAACACCCGTCGCACGATCAAAGGGCCCGGATGTTCGTCATTGCATCTGGGCCCTTCTGCTTGCTGACTGGAGCCACGAATGCCCCGAGTATCGTCAACAATAGACGGCTATCTCTGGTGCGACACCTGCCGCCGCAGCTACCGCCACGGTGAGACAGAAGACGGGCATTGTCCCGTCTGTCATACTGACACGCGGCCCATTGGCAAGTACCAGGCGATCGTGCGTGGCTTGATGTCCAATGAGTTGGCCACGCCGGAGATCTACACAAAGCACCGGCAGATCATCCGCATGATCTGGACTCGCAACGGCATGGGCGAGCAATACTATCGTGCCCTTGGCCCTGACCTTAGCTACAACCGCTTCGAAGCTCGAGTCACGGAGCTGCTGTGTCGCGGCGCCCGTGAAGGTTGGGTTCGCTTCGTGATGCCCGCCGCGCCACTCACTGACGAGTACGCCTACAAGGTCGAGTTCGACGATGAGACTCGCTTCATCGACGAGCTTGAACGAGAATTCGCCGCCGATGTCCAGACAACTCCAAACACGTAGAGGCAGACCCGCAACCTGTGCTGAGCTCAGCGAAGTATCTGCCCGGCTGGTCGGCAACTCTCCTCTCCAAACCAAGGCAAACACTGTGACGGACCCCATCGCCGACCGAACCATTGGCTCGTATCTCGAAACGCTCGCCTCATCGGAGCCCACGCCGGGCGGCGGCAGCGTTGCGGGTGTCATCGGGGCGCTGGGATGCAGTCTCGGCATGATGGTGATCGCCCTCACGGTGCGCGATTCCGAGGAGGGCGCCATGGCGCTGGAGGCAGCGGAGCGACAGCTTTCAAAGTTGCAGACTCACTTCACAAAGCTCGCCGAACAGGACGAAGTCGCTTACCAGGGATACAGGGACGCGGCGACGATGCCAAAATCTTCCACCGAAGAAAGGTTACATCGCAAGGCACGGATGCAGCTCGCGCTCAAGAACGCAGCATCAGTGCCGCACGAAACCGCCAGATGTGCGCTGACACTCGCCGAATTGCTTGGGCCTGTGCAGAAGTTCGGAAATCCCCATCTGCTTTCTGATACCAGGATTGCCTTGGTCTGTTCGTCAACCTGCTTTGAGGCAAGTCGCATCAACGTGAAGGTGAATCTCGCCATGATCCGCGACAAGGGGTTCGTCTCCCACATGGCAAATCAGGTACAGGAACTGACAGATCGATTGGAGGTGACGATCGACAGCTAGTGCCGAGTGCGGTCTATCAGGAGCCGCTCTCACCCACCACCACGTAGGGGAGGACCTTGTGTCCTCCCGCGGCTTGGGCCGACCTTGTGTCGGCCCCTACGAGTCGTTCGTTAACTGTTTAACCGGATCCCGTATCACACCTCATACGATCTCGGTCGGTATTGCAGCGCCTCCGCCAGATGATGCGACAGCACGTCGGGCGCCGACGCCAGGTCGGCGATTGTTCGCGACAGCTTCAACACCCGATGATACGCCCGCGCTGACAATGCGAGTTGCCTCACCGCCACCTGCATCATCCGCTCGCTCTCGCTGTCCAGGCGGACGAATTCCTGCACCTCGCCTGGCCCCATGTCAGCATTGGTCCGGAACCGCGAATCGGTGTATCGGGATGCCTGGACCGCACGCGCCTGTTCGACGCGGTCGCGCACACATGCAGACGACTCGCCGGCGCGGCGGTCCGCCAGTTGTTCGTAATCGACCCGTGGCACGTCGAGGTGAATGTCGATCCGGTCGAGCAACGGTCCGCTGATTCGCTTCTGATAACGCGTCACTACGGACGACGAGCAACTGCACGGTCGCGACCGATCACCGTAGTACCCGCAGGGGCACGGATTCATCGCCGCCACCAGCGAGACGTTGGCCGGAAACGTGATCGTCCCAGACGCTCGTGCCAGCGTCACCTGCTTGTCCTCCAGCGGCTGCCTCAGCACCTCCAGCGTCTGGCTGGAGAACTCCGGCAGTTCGTCGAGGAACAGCACGCCGCGATGCGCCAGGCTGATCTCGCCCGGCTGCGGCCAGGTACCGCCACCGACCAGCCCGGCATGGCTGGTGGTATGGTGCGGCGACCGGAACGGTCGCGTCGTCACCAGTGGCCGCTCAGGCGGCAGCAACCCTTTGACGCTGAAGATGCGCGTCACCTCCAGCGCTTCATCCAGCGTCATCGCCGGCAGGATCGACGGCATCGACCGCGCCAGCAGCGTCTTGCCGGCGCCCGGCGGACCCGACATGATGAGGTTGTGCGAACCGGCCGCCGCGACCTCGATCCCACGCTTGACATGCTCCTGCCCCCGGATATCGGCAAAGTCGACGACATTCGGGGCGGTCGTCGCCACGTCGGAGATGGACGTCACCGTCTCGACCGGTTGAATCGCAACCTGGCCATGCAGATGGTGAACGAGCTGGGACATGTTTCGCACTGGATAGATCGTGATGCCCTGCACCAGCGCCGCTTCAGGAGCGTCGATCGCCGGCACGAACGCTCGCTTCATCCCCTTCTCGGCCGCGACCGCGACCATGGAGATGATCCCCGGCGTGTGACGCAGGGTGCCGTCAAGCGACATCTCTCCCACCAGCAGCGAATCGTCTATATCGGCCACCAGTTGTTGGGAGGAAATCAGTATGCCGATCGCGATCGGCAAGTCGTATGCGGGGCCGGCCTTCTTCAGGTCAGCCGGAGCCAGATTGACCGTGACGTGCCCGCTCGGGAATCGCCCACCCGAATTGCGAATAGCAGTCCGCACCCGCTCCCTGCTCTCCTGCACGGCGGCGTCAGGCAGCCCGACCAGGAAAACACCTGGTTTGCCGGAGGCCCCGACATCGACCTCGACTTCGACGAGCACGCCATCGACACCAACTACCGCGCAGCTAAAGACCTTTGCAAGCACGATCCATTGCCCTCTTCAACTCGCTGCCAGTGACGGATCTTCGCTCGTTCCGCTACAGACTGTGCTGGTATTTGCCTGTTGGCACTGTACCATCATTCTAACCAGCGTGGGGACCGACCTGGAGACCGCTGTGGCAAATCGTGGCTCATCCCTTTCGTGTGCAAAAGCCACCCAACCTCAGATGCTGGAGTTTCCTTCCGTGCCACCGCCATCCAACCATCCTGAGCGGCTGAACATAGCCGACAGCACCACTCGGCGGCTGCAGGTCGGCGGCAGACGGGCGCTGGCCCGGCGTTGCCCGTACTGCGGCAAAGGCGATGTCTTCCGAACCTGGTTTGCGGTCAAGGATCGTTGTCCCCACTGCGGCACGAAGTATGCCTATGAATCCGGGTACTTCCTTGGCGCCTATGCCATCAACCTGGTCTTCACCGAGCTGCTGGCAGTTGTCGTCGTGATCGGGCTGATCGCCTTCACCGATTTCTCGGTCCTCCAGATGCAGATCATCGCCGTGGTCGTCGCCGTCGGTCTGCCACTGCTCTTCTATCCCACCGCCCTGCTGCTTTGGATCGCCCTCGATGTCGCGTTCCACCCGCCCGATAAACACACTGGCCGGCACGCGATTTGATTCAACAAGCCAAGTCAAAAGGATGAACACCGACGCTTGTGCAAGGATTCACAAGCATGGTACAAGAGGGACTATACAGGGACCTCCCCTGCGTTCACGGCCTTGCGGTCCGCCTACCAGAGAGAGATAATTTCGCTCATGACCTCGGCCCGAACAATACTCACCGATGGCGGCACACTCAAGCTGGCCGTGCAGCGCAAGGGTCGCCTCACCGAGCACTCGATGTCGCTCCTCCATCACATTGGCCTCAACTTCGAGAGCTACGGCCAGAAGCTGTTCTCACAGGTCCGCAACTTCCCGTTGTCGCTGCTCTATGCGAGAGACGACGACATACCTGGCTATGTCAGCCTCAACACCGTCGACCTCGGCATCGTCGGTCGCAATCTCGTCCACGAATACCAGTCCGACGCGGTCGAGATCCATCCACTCGGCTTCGGCTACTGTTCGCTGGTGATCGCGGTCCCCAACGAATCCGCCGCCAGCTCGCCTGAGGATTTGAAGAGTGGTCGCATCGCCACCAGCTATCCCTCATCCACTCGGCGCTTTTTCGAATCCATCGGCGGCAATCCGGAGATCATCTCCATCAGCGGATCGGTCGAGATCGCTCCCGCCCTCGACATCGCCGACGCCATTGTCGATCTCTCGGCCACAGGCTCGTCGCTCCAACTCAACGACCTCCGACCCATCCACTCGATTCTCGAGTCGGAGGCGGTGCTGATCGCCAATCGCGCCGCCCTCGACGATCCGGACCGTCGGCAGAACATCGACCGCCTGCTGATGCGCGTCAAGGCCGTCGAAGCTGCGAGCCAGTACAAGTACGTGATGATGAACGCGCATGAAAGCGCGTTGCCCGCCATCCGCGCCGTCATTCCCGGACTCAAGGCGCCGACTATCGTCCCCCTCGCCGATCCTGGCTGGTATGCCGTCCACACGGCAATCAGCGAAGAGTATTTCTGGGAGAAGATCGAGGAGTTGCGTGAAGCTGGCGCCAGCGAGATTCTCGTCAGCTCGCTCGACAAGCTCTTGCTCTAGTTGCGTGAAGCTCGACTTGACGACCAATACACGAATGCGTAGGGACCGACCTTGTGTCGGCCCGGTCGCCCGGAGGTCGACAATACACCACGATGATGCCTCGTCATTCAGGTGCCTCAACCAACATGCACGCCGTCACACACGTAGATCCCCAGGCTACCGATCACCATCCACACGGAGGCACCAGTGCCCTTGTCGCCAGAACGCGTAATTCGCCGCCATATCGAACCATCCGACGCATATGAGCGTTACGAACCGGATACCGGCGGCCACGAACCGGTCCGGCTCGACTGGAACGAGTCTCCGTTCGGACTGTCTCCTCGCGCTCAGGCCACCCTGCGCGCCTTCGAAACCGGGAATCGCTATCCCTCCATCGACCAGGCGCCGCTGCGGACAGCGCTCGGCGACTATCTCGGGGTTGATCCTGATCGCGTCATCGCGGGAGCCGGGCTCGATGACGTCATCAACACGCTGGCCACCACCATCATCGAGCAAGGTGATGAAGTCATCATTCACGAACCGACCTTTGGCGTCTATCGCAGCCTGTTCAACCTGCACGGCGCGACTGTTGTCAACGTCCCTCTCGGCCCAACGCCCGACTTCTCCCTGTCGGTTGATGGAATCCTCGGCGCAATCAACGAACGCACCAAGCTGGTCCTCCTTTGCAATCCCAACAACCCGACTGGAAATCTGTTTCCACGAGATGACCTCATCAAAATCATTGAGGCTACGTCGTGTCTGGTGGCGATCGACGAGGCCTATGCCGAGTTCTCCGGCACCAGTCACACCGATCTGGCCCTCGCCTACGACAACGTCATCACGCTCCGCACCATGAGCAAGTTCGCCGGGCTCGCCGGTTTCCGAGTTGGATATGGCGTCTTTCCCGAAGCGCTGATGCCTTGGTTCCGGCGAGCCGCGCCAGCGTTCTTCAACGTCTCCGCGCCAGCCGCCGAGGTTGCAATAGCCTCGCTCGCTGACCTCGATCATCTCCACGCCAACGCCGAGCGCATCATCGTCGAACGCGAACGACTCAGCGCCCTGCTCAACGAGATTCCGGGCGTGCTCGCCTTCCCTTCGGCAACCAACTTCGTGCTGGTCTCCCTGCCGGTAGAAGACGCTTTAACCGTCGTCACGTCACTCGCCCGTCATGGGCTTCTGGTGCGACACTTCAACCATCCGCACCTGGTGCAATGCATTCGCATCAGCATCGGCCTCCCGGAACATCACGACCGGCTCCTTGACGTCCTGCGGCGCGTACTTGAGTCTACACCTGAGGATCAGACATGACGGCACGAACCGCCTCGATCACACGCCAGACCCGCGAGACCGACATCTCGCTGACAATAGACCTCGACGACGCCACCACCGTGGACATCTCCACCGGCGTCCCGTTCCTCGATCACATGCTGCACGCCCTCGCCAGGCATGGCTGGATTGGACTCGTGGTGGAAGCAACTGGAGACCATCACATCGACCCCCACCACACCGTCGAGGATGTCGGCATCGTCCTCGGTCAGGCGTTTCGCGAAGCGTTGGGAGATCGCCACGGCATCGAGCGGTACGGCACGGCCCATGCGCCCCTCGATGAGGCGTTGGCGAGGGTCGTTGTCGACTGCTCCGGTCGGCCATTTCTCGACTACCACGCGGCCTTCCCGGAGACGCTGATCGGTCGCGACTTCGCGGCCAGCCTCGTCGAGGAGTTCTGGCGCTCGTTCGCGGTACACAGCGGGTTGACGATCCATATTGACCTGCTTCGCGCCCGCAACAGCCACCACGCTGCCGAAGCGATCTTCAAAGCCGCAGCTGTCGCGATCCGAACCGCCATCCGATCTGCCGATCGCGCCGGAATGCCATCGACCAAGGGGGTACTGGAATGATCGCGATCATCGACTATGGCGCCGGCAATCTTCGCTCAATCGAACGGGCGCTCGTCCACCACGGCGCGTTGACCGTCGTCACCTCCGACCCAGACCAGATCGCGAAAGCGGATGGACTGGTGTTCCCGGGCGTCGGCAACGCCAGAATGGCGATGGACCGCCTTCGCGCGTCTGGAATCTCCGATGCGATCACGTCATCAGTCAACAAGGGCAAGCCGATCCTCGGCGTCTGCCTCGGCATGCAGCTCCTCTTCGGCGCCCAGGAGGAAGGACCGACCACCGGCCTGGGTTTGCTCCAGGGCCACGGAGTCGCGCTGCCCGCCACCCGCAAGACACCGCACATGGGCTGGAACACGGTTAACTTCCAGCAGCACAATGTCCTCAGCCACCTCGACGCCGGGGAGTACTACTTCGTCCACTCCTACATCGTCGAACCGGACGACGCCCGCGACATCGCCGGGATCACGTCCTACGGCGTCACGTTTCCCAGCATCGTCTCTCGCGACCACATCTGGGGAACCCAGTTCCATCCGGAGAAGAGCGGCGACCTTGGCATAGCCCTAATAGGCGAATGGTTGGAGCTCGTGACCCGGCGGGAGGCAGCGTGATCATCTACCCCGCCATTGATATCCGTGGCGGCAAGGCCGTGCGCCTGGTCGAAGGCGACTTCGACCGGGAGACCACGTTCGACGCCGACCCGCTCGATGCCGCCCTGCGCTGGCAGGAGGCAGGAGCGGAGTGGATTCACATCGTCGACCTCGATGGCGCCCGAACCGGCGCCGGCGCGAACCGCGCGGTGATTGAACGGATTCGCGCGTCTGTCCATTGCAGGATCCAGCTCGGGGGAGGTATTCGCACAGCTGGCCCGATCCAGGAGCTTCTCGATCTCGGCATTGACCGCGTCGTCCTCGGTTCCATCGCCGTCACCGATCCCGACGTGGTCCGAGATGCCGTCTCAACCTATGATGACCGCATCGCGGTTGGCCTGGATGCCCGCGACGGCAAGCTCGCGACGTCTGGCTGGGAGACGCAGACCGACGCCGACGCGTTCGAGGTCGCAAAAGCGATGGGTGAGGCAGGCGTTCAGCACATCATCTTTACCGACATCCGACGCGACGGCACCCTTGCCGGCCCAAACGTCGACGCCCTGCAACAAATGGTTGCCAGCACCCACGCCAGCGTGATCGCCTCGGGCGGTATCGGCGCCGCCGAGCATGTGACGGGACTGGTCGATACCGGCGTCTCTGGCGTCATCATTGGACGAGCCCTCTACGACGGCCGAATCGACCTTCAACAACTTCTCGGGACCATTGCTCATGTCTGATCAACAATCATCCAACCTTGCAATTCGCGTGATTCCTTGCCTCGACGTGACCGTCGGTCGGGTGGTCAAGGGCGTCGAGTTTGTCAACCTTCGCGATGCCGGCGACCCGGTCGAGATGGCCGCCATCTACAACCGCGAGGGGGCGGACGAGATGGTCTTCCTCGACATCACCGCTACCTCCGACAGCCGCGACACCATGATCGACGTGGTGCGCCGCACCGCCGACCAGATCTTCATCCCGCTCACCGTCGGCGGTGGAATCCGCGCCGTGCAGGACATGCGAAACATGCTCGGAGCGGGGGCGGACAAGGTCGCTATCAACTCCTCGGCAATCGCAAATCCGGAACTGATCTCGCAAGGAGCCGAGGTGTTTGGCACGCAATGTATCGTCGTCGCCATCGACGCTCGCTGGTCACCGGAAGATCACTATTGGGAGGTATATACCCACGGCGGTCGCAAGCCTACCGGTCAATCCGCGGTCGAATGGGCGATCGAAGCGGCGGCACGCGGCGCGGGCGAGATTCTGCTGACTTCGATGGACCGCGACGGGACCGGCAAGGGTTACGACCTCGACCTCCTCGAAGCGGTCGGCGGCGCTGTCAATATCCCTCTGATCGCATCCGGCGGGGCAGGCAACACCGACCATCTCATCGAGGCGCTTCAGCCAGGCCGGGCCGACGCGGTACTCGCCGCCTCGATCTTTCATTTCGGCCAGTTGCGCATCCCGGAAGTCAAGCGGGAGATCGCCCGATCCGGGCTGACCGTGCGAAGGGTGAGAATGGATGACTGACCACAAGGCCGTCATCCGTTTCGGGGAGGACGGTCTGATCCCCGCAGCCATCGAAGATGCCGTATCGGGCGAGTTGCTGATGATCGGGTTCATGAACCGGGAAGCGCTCGACACTACGCGGTCGAGCCGATTCGTGCATTTCTGGAGCCGCAGCCGCCAAAGCCTTTGGAAAAAGGGCGAGACATCGGGGCACGTCCAGCGTGTCCAGGAGATACGCGTCAATTGCGACCGCAATAGCCTCCTGATCGAGGTCGAGCAGACAGGCGCAGTCTGCCACGACGGCTACGACACCTGCTACTACCGCCGGCTTGAAGATGACGATTCGCTCACCATCATCCGGGATCGCCGTTTCGATCCTCGCGATGTGTATCACGTTGCTGACTCGTCCGCACTCGGCCTGGCCACGCTGACGAAACAGTGGTGGAGCGCCTATGAATGGCTGCGCGATCACGATCTCTCCGACAAGTCGTCGACATCCCGCCATCTCCGCGCTGAAACAAGCGACCACTCCCAGCGCATCGCCGATGAGCTTCGGGAGTTGGTGGGCGTGCTGGACGGCAGCCATCACCACACGTCAATGCAAGCAGACCTCCGTCTCGAAGCAAGGCAGGTGCTCTACTGGACCGTGTGTGCCTCAGTGCATCTCGGCGTGACGTGGGACAACGTCCACCCCGACCTTGCCCTCAACGTACAGGGAGACGGTCACACAAGCGACCAAATGCTGATCAAGCTGATCGAGAGCCGCGCTGGAGCCATCGAAGCTGCGGATTCTGCTCCCGAGGCGTCGCAGTTGCACGACACCATCACGCTAGTCGCGACCGCCATGGCCTCGCACGGCATCGAACCGGAAGAGCTTATCCAGCGCGACCTCGTCGAAATGCGAACAAAACCATATCTGGCGCCTTTCTTCGAATCCAACCCTGGGCAGTCGCCGTGAACCCAGACCAATCACGCCACCGTGACCACCTCTGGACGCCCTGGCGGATGCGGTATATCACCGGCGGCCCGCAGGAGGATGGCTGCATCTTCTGCAATCGACTGGCCCGTCCCAACGACATCGAGTCACTTATCCTGCACCGAGCCGAACACTGCTTCGTCATCATGAACCTTTACCCGTACAATACCGGCCACCTGATGATCGTGCCCAACGCCCACGTCGCCGAGATCGAGAATCTGGACCCGCATGTCATTGCCGAACTGGCGCACCTGCTCCCTCCGGTCGTGCGAGCGCTTCGTCGCGTGCTGGGCTGTGAGGGATTCAACATCGGCTTAAACCAGGGCGCCATTGCCGGAGCAGGTGTAGCCGAGCATTTGCATCAGCATGTCGTTCCACGCTGGCAGGGCGACGCCAACTTCATGCCGATCATTGCTGGGACAATGATCATCCCCGAGCTGATTCCATCCACCTATGCCAAGGTCCGCGCCGAGCTGGACGCCGAGATTCACGGCATCGCGCGCTTCGAGGTCGTGCTGTTGGACGATGCCGACGAACCGAACGTTTGGCTGTGCGACGATGAAGTTCCCATCTTGGATTCGACTCCAGAGTCTCCGGTGTGGAGGTCCGCCGTGTCGTCTCTCGGTCTCCAGGACGCCGAGGTCGTCGGCTACTCCGGCGCCCCAGGCACGATGGATCGCGTGACAACGCCCGGCCTCGTGATCCGCACCACCTCGGTACCGGACGGATCAGGATGGCGCCGACTGCCGCTGTTCTCCCAATACCAACAGAGCAACAACCGAGCGAAAACCAGCGACACCCTGCTCCGCGTCCAAAACAACCTGGCTCCCTGGATCAGGAACGACAGTGACAACCGCGCGTAGTGGCCGATCCTGTATCCGCCCGGTTTCACAGCCACACACTTCGGATGGAACTGGCAGACACAGGGTCTGCCGCTACGAGGGTACGTCGTTGGCGCCACCACAATACTCTCCGATGCCATGCACTGTATTCTGAAGATACAGCCAATCCGGTAGACTTGAGCGATTGTGCCCTCGGGTACTCCGCTCATTAACGCTCGCCCACGACCATTCACCATTCGGAGACCTGAATGAACAATACACTTGCCAGTCAGCCTTACAGAGCGATCTCGGGCATTGGCAGGCAGTCCGCGCAACTCTTCCTCCAACCAGCCGGTTCGCTGCTGCTGCATCCCGTAATCGTTCTGCCTGCCTTTGTCTACCTGCTTGGCGGCAGCGCCGCCCAGGTTGCCTGGTACGCCGTGGTCGCTGGTTTTGCCTACGGAATTGCCGGACCGATCGGCTCGCTCGTCACCTCGTTTCCGCAACTCACTCGGCTGGTCGCCGGCGTCCTGCTGGCGATGCAAATGCTCGGCTTTCTGATCATTGCCTTTGCCGCGCTCCGGGCAGGTAGTATTTCTGACGATGGGCTGCTCGGTACCGCTGCGACGGGATTCCTGATCCTGATGCTTCCAACGGGGATTTTGCTGCGGATTGTCGAACAGTCTCGCGAGTATGCCAGGGTGTCCATTTCACCAATCGCGATCACCATGATGTCCGGCGCGGCGGTGCTACTCACCGGTTTCGGCATCTGGCGGCTCACGGATTCGCAAGGCGCCGATGTCGCGGAGCTGCTGGGTCGCCTGCTGCTGGCCGGGGCGCTGGCGTTGGCCGCCGCCACCTGGTTGGGACTGCTGCCCATGCTGACATCCGACCATCTGCCCTATCCAGCCAGAACGCTGCCATCCACCAACGCGCCTGGGTTCTTCACCAACGCGCCACTTATGCGGTACACCGTCTTTCAGCTTCTCGACGGCGTGAGCCGGTTTGCCGATCCCTTCATCCTCGTTGGCGTGATCGCCCTGTTCGCGCCTGACCTGGTCTGGTGGGGAGGAGCCGCGCTCGCCTTCGCCGTCGGGGAAGCTGCGTCCCGCTTCATCATGACCTCCTCCCGGCAGCCGAACGCGCGGACCGCCATCGTCTTCGGCGTCTTCCTGCGAGCGATGACGTTGATCCTCATCGCGTTCGTTCCGACGCTCGCCACCACAACCTTCATGACCGAGCAAAACCTGTCACAAAATTGGCAAAACTGGATAATCGTCGTCGCCGCATTGCTGCTGGGCGCAGGATATTGGCTCAGCCACGCCGGCAACGCCAGGTACATCCAGTCCATCACGCCACCGTCCACCCGCGAGCTGACGCGAGCCGTGATCGGAGTCGTGCTGATCGTCACCGCCTTTGCGCCGATCATCGCGATCCGCATGCTGGACACCATGTCGTTCGAGGTACTGCTCCGCTACGGGGCTGGAGCTTCGGTGATCGTGTTGCTGACAACGGCGATGATCGTCCGGCCATATTCACAACCGGGACGGCGCGGCGGCTCGTGGACACTTCGTAGGCAGCCCTAGCTACAAAGTGCCTAACCGCGTAGGGATCGACATTGTGTCGGTCCGTTCTGCCGAATACGAAGAGTTGAGATTAAATCCTTGGTTCACGTTCAGGAGCGAACAGCATGAAAGTCGAAACGTTTCAACTCGAACGATGGATGACCACATGGGAGCTCAACGTCACCCATGACATCACCGAGAGCGGCGTCTCTCCTCTCTCGATCACCGAATTGCTGACCTTGTCCGATGTGACGAACGACCAAGAGTACATCGACACGCTACTATCGTCACCTCAGCTTTACAGCGAAGCCAGAGGCACCGAGGAATTGCGCACGAGTATCGCGAACACCTATGCCAGCGTCGGATCAGACGACGTGCTCGTCACCACCGGCGCTATCGAGGCCAATTATCTTGTGTTCAATGTGCTGCTCAACCACGGTGACCACGTCGTCGTGACAACTCCCTGCTATCAACAGCTGGTCAGCATCCCCAAGGCGATTGGTTGTGAGGTGGCCGAGTGGCGGGTGACGCCAGAGTCCGGATTCAGCTTTGACCTCGACGCGCTTGAGTCCCTCGTCACCGACCGGACCAAGCTCATCGTCATTAACTCCCCGCACAACCCCACCGGAGCGCTGCTACGCCACTCGTATCTGGAACGGATCGCGGAGATTGCCGATCGGGTCGGCGCGTGGGTACTTTCGGACGAAGCCTACCGGTGGATAGAGCATCCAGGCGGCGAGCCGCTCCCACCACCCTTCCGCGACCTGTACCCTCGCTCCATCAGCATCGGCACCATGTCGAAATTCTTCGGCCTGCCAGGTCTTCGCCTTGGTTGGCTCGCCGGAACTGCCGAGCTCGCGGCACAATGCTGGCGCCATAGAGACTACACCTCGCTAAGCCCTGCCTGGCTCAGCGATCGCCTCGCCCGCCTCGCCGTCGACAACCGGCAACGGATACAGCAACGCAACGACGGCATCCTCGCCGAAAATCTCGCGACCGCGCGAACATGGTTCGCCGACAACAGTGACATAGTCGCCTGGAAGGAGCCGAAGGCCGGCCTGCTGGCGATGATGGACGTGATCGGAGTCGACAACACCGACGATCTCTCGGAGCGGCTCGCCGCAGACGCTGGCGTCATGCTCGCCCCCGGATCGACGTTCGGTCTGCCCGGCTATCTTCGCATCGGCATCGGACAACGCCCGACCATCTTCGCCGAGGCGCTCGAGCGCACCAGCGACTTCATTCGCACCTCCCGCCAATACTGAATCCGGATAGTCAGTCAGGTAACGCCATTTCGCCTGGACGCGTAGGGGCGACTTCCCCGCGGGGATAGTCGCCCAAAGCCTGTGCTGAGCGCAGCGAAGTATCTGCGCGACGCGTGCGCAATGGACGATGCGTCCCAGGCATGATGTCTCTCGACCGCGCCGCCATGACGTATTGTCCGCTGCACGCGGCGAACCGGCGAGTATCCTGACGGAACTCGCCCCTACGGTTTTCCGCGAATTGATCAGCGGACTTGGTATAGAGCGCGTTGCAAGATGCTTGATTCAACGCGAGGTACACCAACGCATAGGGACCGACCTTGTGTCGATCCGGTCGTCCGGGGGGCGACAATACGCCACGATCACGCTCATTCACTCGGATGCGTCAACCAATATGCACTTGGCTATAGCAACAGATGACCGCCGGTCCTGTCGAGCGACAGGACCGGCGGTTGCTCATGTGACTCCGATTGCCTGGCTCTGGACCATCTATTCTCCGACTATCCGCTGCTGGTCCTCGTCCCCGACCACTCGCGTCTGATTTTGCTCCCGCAGGAACTGCTGGACGTAGTACGGACCGAGACCACCCTTGCCCGAGGAACCGCTCCCCTTCCAGCCGCAGAACGACTGGCAGCCCGGCCACGCGCCGGTCGTAGCGCCACCACTCCGGTTCGCGTAGACCGCTCCCGCGATGATGCGGTCGAAGAAGGTCGCAATCTCCCCCTCGTCCTCGGAGAAGATACCGGCGGTCAGCCCATACTCAGTGTCGTTGGCCTCTTCGAGCGCCTGGTCCAGCGAGTCGACCGCGCCAACTGCGAGGAATGGAAGAAACAACTCTCGCTTGAACAGGTCGTGGTCCAGCGGCAGCCCGTCCACGATCGTCGGCTCGACGAACGTGCCTTCGGCGTATTCTCCGTCGGTGAGCTGCCCTCCCCCGAGCTGTACCTTGCCGTCTCCGGCGGACTTGACCGCCTCTTCGAACCGCTCCACCGCTCCGTCGTCGATCACCGGCCCCATGAACACCTCGCGCTTGGCGGGGTCGCCCACGACAATCTTCCGCGATCGCTCGATCATCCTGTCCATAAAGTCGTCGTACACCGGGCGCTCCATATAGACCCGCGAGCATGCCGAGCACTTCTGGCCGGAGAAGCCGAAAGCCGACCGCGCCACCCCTTCGACCGCCTTGTCGAGGTCGGCGTGTTTCGTCACGATCGTCGGATTCTTGCCACCCATCTCGGTGAGGATCGGTCGCGGGTAGTTCGTCGCGAACGATCGGTACAGGTCCATACCAATCTCCTTTGAGCCGGTAAAGACCGCGCCTTCGATGTCCGGGTGGTTCACCAGCCGCTCGCCGACCGTCTCCCCGCTGCCACTCACAAAGTTGAACACTCCGCCCGGTATCCCGGCGTCCAGGAAACAGCGCGCCAGCTCATATCCCGAGATCGGTGTGGCGCTGGCGGGCTTGAACACGACCGTATTGCCCGCAACCATCGCCCCCGATGCCATTCCCGCCGAGAGAGCGTGGGGGAAGTTGAACGGCGCCAGCACCGCCCACACCCCGAATGGTCGCAGGATCGAGACGTTCTTCTCCCTCGGATCGAGCGATCCCATCGGCGTCCGAAATCCGTCGGAGGCTTCCACCTGACGCGCATATTCGTCGAGCAAGTCGGCGCCCTCCTCGATCTCACCGATTGCCTCAGCGCGTGACTTGCCGCTCTCGTGGATCAGGAACGCCGACAGTCGGTACTTCCGCTCGCGAATCAACTCCGCCGCTTTCCGGACCAGATCGACGCGCGCTCTCCACGGACGCCCGGACCAATCGGGAAACGCCGCGTTCGCCGCCGCCACGGCGCGATCAACGTCCTCGGTTGTGCCCTTTTGGAACGACCCAAGTACGATTGTTCGATCAGCGGGTGGCCGAACGTCGAACGTCTCCCGGCCCGTGATCTCCTCGCCGTTGATAATCATGGGATATGTCGCGCCATAGTCGGCCTTTATCGCCTCCAGTGCCTCGTCGAACTCCCCATGCATCGCCTCGATCTGTTCGGGCGTCGCGGTATACGTGATCTTCGGTGCGGGTGCGGACATCGGTTCCTCCTCTGATTATAGGACGGTACTGTGAACTGGCGGGTCGTTATAGTCGCCAAGAACCTGGGTGATCTCCAAGCGGTTTCCGAACGGATCCTGGGTGAAGAAGCGAGGCCTGTTGACGATAGCCTCGGTTTCCTCGATCGCAATGCTCTTGCCGGACAACAACTCCCGCCAGGCGCCGATATCATCAACCTGGATGCAAACGTGCTGCCCTGGCGATGGTCCCTCGCCGTCCTCGGTGAAGAGATGTAGCTCGTCGCCGTCCGATCCCAACTCGAACCAGATGATCTTCGCCTGGTCGAGTGATGCTGGAACGCTCTTCTCTTTCAGCCCCAGCCTGGAGCCATAGAATTCGCGTGCCCGGTCATTCCCGCCGGACGGCATCGGAATGCTCGCATGCTGTAATCGAACGATCTTGCTCATCGTGCCCTGCCTCTCAGCTAACCCTTGATTACTCTCAACGCGCCGACCGCGTCACCCAGCAACCGCTTCTTCGGAACCCCTCCGAACAGCTTCAGGATATCCTTCTGTACCGACGCCTTAGGCTGCCCGGAAACGGTCAGGTAGCGTCGAGCCGCCTCCGAAATCAACTCCGGGTACTCGCCAAACAACCATGGACGGTCGTGCGCGAAATCAGTCATGTGCCGGATCTTGTAGAGGTCCTTGACCACGAAGCTCTCTTCCAGCAGCTCCCGGTACCGCGCCAACCCGGTCGCCGAGAAGTCCCCGCACTCGGTCGCCTCGATGATCGCCATGCCGGCAAACTTGCCCGAGAGCATCGCCAGATTCGCGCCCTCGCGATTGAGCGGATTGACAAGGCCAGCGGCGTCCCCGACCATCACCACCCCGTCAGCATAAAACCGTGGCAGCCGATTGTAGCCTCCTTCCGGGATCAGGTGCGCTGAATACTCCTCGCTCTCCGCGCCCTCGATTAACGGCACGATCGCCGGATGGGCCTTGAACCGGTCGAGCATGTCGTTGACGTTTCGCCCCGACGTGATCAGGTCGGAAAGCAACGCGCCGGTGCCGATCGAAAGTGAGTCCTTGTTGGTGTAGATGAATCCGTAGCCGAGCATCCCCCATGTGCTCTCTCCGAAGATCTCCAGCGCGGTTCCCTTGCCCGCCGGCAGGTTGAACCGTTCCTCGATCTTCGTTGCGTCGAGCCGAAGCGTTTCCTTGGCGACCAGCGCCTGCTCGTCCGGCTGCCATTCCTCGTGCAATCCAGCGCGCTGGCCCAGCAGTGAGTTCGCGCCATCGGCCAGCACGACCACATTGGCGTAGAGCTCCCCTTCTGCGTCACCAGTTGTCACCCCGACGACGGCCCCATCCTCCCACAGCAGGTCCGTCACCGTGAACTCGGGATAGACCTCGACGCCCTCTTCCTCCGCCTTCGCGGCGTACCACTGGTCGAAGTCCCCTCGAAAGGCGGTGTACGCGTTGTACGGCTCCTCGGCGAACCGCATGGACTTGTAGCTCGCGGTCATGGCCGCATCAAAAGACAGCAGCATGTACCGCTGTTCGATGATCGGTCGCTCCAGCGGCGCTTCCGCCTCAAAACCGGGAATAATTGCCTCGGTCGGCTCGCGATACAGGATGCCGCCCCAGACGTTCTTCGATCCGGGGAATTGCCCGCGCTCCAGCACGACCGTGGAGAGACCGGCGGTTGCCAGCTCCCGTGCAGCGGTAATCCCTGCCGGTCCTGCCCCGACGACGATTGCGTCCATTCGATCATCTGCCACGTCCGGCACTCCTCCTGAAAATCACGCGCCGGGCAGGCCGTGGGTCTGCCCCTACGACTTCACGGCCTGTAGCTCCTGAATCAACGCCGGCACGACCTCGAACAGGTCACCGATGATGCCGAATGACGCGATCTTGAAGATCGGCGCGTCCGGGTCGCGATTGATCGCGACGATGTAATCGGCGTTCTGGATGCCGACAAGATGCTGCACCGCGCCACTGATACCAACGGCGATGTAGAGCTTCGGCGAAACCTGGGCGCCGGTTTGTCCGATCTGGTCGGAATGTGGACGCCATCCGGCATCAGCCAGCGGGCGCGTCGCCGCAACCGCTGCATTGAGTTCGCTCGCGAGTTCCTCGATCAGCGAGAACTTGTCCTGCTCGCCGAGACCGCGACCGCCCGCAACGATCCGTTCCGCGCCGTCCAATGCCTGAGCTCCACTGGCGACACCCTCGGGCGGCTCCGCGACAACTGTCAGGTCGTCATCGGTGATGGTGACGTTGAGGGTCCGAACCTGAGCCGACTCGCCCGTCGTCTCGGCGCGTGCCGACGATCCCGGCCGCATGGTCACCGTCGCGACTCCATCACCTTCGAACGCAACCGCCACCTGGACCCGACTCCCGAGCATTGGACGGGTGGCGACGACCTTGCCCTCCACGCATGAGACCTCGACCGCATCACCTGCGTGACCGGTCTTGAGCCGGGCTGCCACCCGTGGCAGATAGTCACGTCCCGACGTCGTCCCTGGCGCAAGCACCGCAGCAGGGCCGACCTGCTCGATGATCCCGATCACGGCAGAGGTCCAGGCGGGACCGCTGAACCTGCCAAGCCGATTGTCTTCGACGACGACCACCTCATCGACACCGGCGACTCCGGCCAGTGCCTGCGCCACACCGTCCATAGCCGCGCCAATGACGCCAGCGGTGACGGTGCCGCCCATCGCATCCACCAGCGACCGGGCAGCGGTCACGACCTCGAGCGTCACCTGGGCCAGCTTTCCATCCGCATGTTCGGCAATGATGAGAACACCTGAACCCTGTGCCATCCGATTATCCCTTTCAAACGACGCTGCACATCTTAATAAGGCAGCCCATTAACTCGCTATCAGCTTCTGTTCCTTCATCCACGCCACCAGCTTCTTCGCCGCATCCTCGGCGCTTTCACCCTGAACCAGAATGCCTTGTGCCTCCCGCTCAGGCACTCTCGGCTCGCTCCAACTCAATCGCGTAGCGCTGTCCTTGTCTGCGGCGGCAACCTTTTCCACTGGCTTTCGCTTCGCCGCCATCATTCCCTTGATCGATGGATAGGTCGGCTCCGTCAGTCCAGGCTGGACCATTACCAGCGCCGGCAGCGGCACACCCACTTGCTGGTATCCGCCCTCGGTGTCCCGCCGCATCCTGAGCGATTCGCCGTCCACCTTGATGTCCACCACATAGGAGACGTGCGGCATCCCCAACAGCTCGGCTATCTGCGGGCCAATCTGTCCGGTCTCCAGATCGTCCGACTGCTGCCCGCACAACACGATCCCCGGATCGAGTGGCTTCACGGCCTCGGCAAGCACCTTCGCCATGTCGAGCGAATCCCGATTCGCCTGGTCGTCCAGTTCGACGTGAACCCCCTGGTCCGCGCCCATCGCCAACGCACGGGTCAATGCGTCCTTCGCCATTGCGGGACCCGCAGACACAGCGATCACTTCGCCGCCGAGCGCCTCCCGGAGATTCAGCGCCTCCTGCACGGCGTAGCCGTCAAACGAGTTCATCGCCTTGCCGGACGTCGTCGCCGTGCCCGACCCCTTGTCAATCCGGACGGCGTTCATGTCGGGTACCTGCTTGACCAAAACCACAATAGTCACCGTTAATGCTCTCCCGCTTCGTTCGAGAATGTTGGCTCACGCTTCTCAAGAAAGGCCGTCATGCCCTCCTTCTGCTGCTCTCCATCGAACTGATCGGCGAAGGTGCGCGCTTCCTCCGCCAACGCGGACTGCGCCGACGAACCTCGGGTCAGCGCGATAAGTCGCTTCGATGCCCGCACGGCGTCCGGTCCCGCCTTGACGATCTCCCCGGCCAGAGCCTCGACATTGGGAAGAAGGTCAGCCTGCTCATGGACGGCGTTCACCAGGCCCACACGCAGCGCCTCCGCCGCGTCGATACGCTTGCCGGTGTAGATCATCTCCGCCGCATAGCCAGGGCCGACCGCTCTGGCAAGCCGCTGCGTGCCGCCCCAACCGGGCGGGATGCCGAGCAGCGCCTCCGGCTGCGCGAACACCGCATTCGTCGAGCAATGCCGGATATCACACGCCAGCGCCAACTCGCACCCACCTCCCAGCGCGAAACCATTGACGGCGGCAATCACCGGTTGCGCCAGCGTCTCGATCCGAGAGGCGAGCGCATGACCCAGCCGCGCGAACTCCAGCGCTTCATTCCGGCTCTTGCTGGCCATCTCCTTGATATTGGCGCCCGCGATGAACGCCCGATCACCCGCGCCAGTGAAGATCACCACCCGCACGTCCCGATTTGTGGAGAGTTCCCTGAACGCTTCCGAAAGCTCGACCAGCAGCTCGCTATTTAGCGCATTCATCCGCTCCGGAACATGTACCGTGACCGTGGCGATGGCTCCGGAGCGGGCAATGTCGATACTCATTCAGGTACGGTTCCCTTCCACAGACGCTCGGTGATTGGCGGCGACCCGCTGGTATCGCCCGGCGATCCCGTCCAGGTGCGCCTGAGCGGCCTCATCCAGCGCCGAACGCGACTTGGCTGGTACGCCAACCATCACGCTGCCCGGATCGACCACCATGCGCTCGCTGACCAACGCGCCAGCCCCGATCACGCAACGGTTTCCAAGCAAAGTGTATGACATAACGATCGCACCCATGCCGATGAGGACAAAGTCCTCGATCGTCGTGCCATGGATGATCGCGCTGTGTCCGATGGTGACGTCTTGCCCTATCACCACCGGCGCATCCTTGTTGACATGCACGACGGCGTTGTCCTGCACGTTGCTCCGGTCACTGATGGAGATCGGCGCGATATCACCCCGCACCGTCGCGTTATACCAGACACTCGCGTCGTCACCAATGGTGACATTGCCGATCACCACTGCTGTCGGCGCAATGAACGCCGATTCAGAGATTGTCGGCCATGTTCCCTCATACGGCAGAATCACTGCTCCAGGGTAGCGTGTCTGCCAATCGGTCTCCGCGGCTTCGAGATAGGCACTCATCAGTTGCTATCCATCCACCTTGACGACGATCGCGTCGCCCTGCCCGCCACCGGAGCAGATCGCGGCAACGCCAATGCCGCCGCCGCGCTCCTCGAGTTCCTGCACCAGCGTAATGACCAGCCGCGTGCCGCTTGCGCCCAGCGGATGCCCGAACGCCACCGCGCCACCATTGACGTTCACGCGGTCCTCGTGAACGCCCAAGCGGCGCGAAGCGATCAGTGCAACACTGGCGAACGCTTCGTTGATCTCGAACAGGTCGACATCCCCGACGGCAAGTCCCGCCCGCTCCAGCGCCCGTTCTGCCGCCATCGCGGGCGTATACGCCAGATACGCCGCGTCCCAGGCGGCGGCCCCATGACCGAGGATCGTCGCCCGAGGGCGAATACCCCGCTCGCTCGCCCAGCGTTCCGACGCGACGATCACCGCCGCCGCGCCATCGTTGACGCCCGGAGCGTTGCCCGCCGTAACCGAGCCTTTGGGATCGAACGCAGGCTTCAACCCTGCCAGGCTCTCTAGCGACGTATCCCGACGCGGAGCTTCATCATGCTCGACTCGCGTCACTCGCCCCTTCCGTCCAGGGACATCGATCGGCTCGATCTCCCGCGCCATGCGGCCCGAGTCGATCGCCGCAACCGCCCGCTGGTGCGAACGGAGCGCCCAAGCGTCCTGCTCCGCGCGGCTAACCTGCTCCTCCGCCGCCACGTTGCTGCCATGGTTCCCCATGTGACAATGCTCGATGGCGCACATCAGACCATCGTTGATCATCATGTCCTCGAATGCGCCGTTGCCAAGGCGATACCCGAAGCGAGCCTGCCGCACGATGTACGGCGCCTGGCTCATGCTTTCCATGCCACCAGCCGCTACAACTCGATAGTCGCCGACGCGGATCATCGTATCGGCGTGGCTGATCGCGCGCATCCCCGAGCCGCAGACGCTGTTGATCGTCTCCGCCGTGACCGACCGATCGAGGCCAGCGCCCAGGGAAACCTGTCGTGCCGGATTCTGGCCCGCGCCACCCTGCAGGATCTGGCCCAGAATGACATGCTCGATGTCCTCGCGAGCCAGCCCGGACCGCTCAATGGCGGCGGTCAGGGCATGCTTGCCGAGGTCCACCGCTGAAAGCGACGCCAATACTCCGCCAAGCTTGCCGATCGGCGTTCTCACCCCGCCCAGCAACACGCTACGATCTGCCATGTATCCCTAAACCTTCCTTCGTGTCACCTAGGGACCGTCCTGGAGCCTGCCACGTAGAGGCAGGCCCTGTGTCTGCCCGCCAAACGGGTCGGTCCGGCCCGCCGCAGGCGGTCAATAGACGACTCTGGGATCCATGACGCAATCAATTGACCGAACCAATCGCTGCTCCATCTGGGAGGAACATCAATGAACCAGCGCCTCTTCGCGCTCGAACCCGACCGCGGGCGGCTGCGGGCAACGTAATGGTCGATCCTCGCGATAGCCAAGCGCATATTCGGCCTGGAGCAACGTATGCACCTCCCGAGTGCCCTCATAAATCACCGCGCCACGGGCGTTCCGCAGGAACCGCTCGACCGGATACTCGTTCGAGAATCCATAGGAACCATGCACCTGCACAGCATCGTCCGCCGCCTGAAGCGCCGCGTCACAGGCATACCACTTGGCGAGCGACGTCTCCTTCGTGTTGCGAACGCCGTAGTTTTTGCGGTCGGCAGCCTTCATCACCAGCAACCGGGACGCCTCTTCACCAGCGACCATCTTGGCGATCATCTGTTGCACGAGTTGATGCTTGCCGATCGGCACGCCAAAGGTCTCGCGCTCATTGGCGTATTTCACGCTGGCGTCGAGCGCGGCACGCGTGAGTCCGACCGCGCCAGCCGCAACGGTGAACCGCCCCTGGTCGATGCAGCTCATCGCGATCTTGAAGCCCTCGCCCTCCTCGCCGATCCGATTCTCGACGGGAAGGCGCACGTTATTGAACGCCAGCTCACCGGTGCTGCCGGCGCGAACGCCGAGCTTGCCCTTGATGCTGCCGGAGCTCAGTCCGTCCATGCCGCGCTCGACCATGAACGCACTCAACGCCCGGTGCTTCTGACTTCGGTCCGTGCTCGCAAACACCAGAATGTGATCCGCGACATCGGCCAGGGAAATCCACATCTTCGCGCCGTTGAGGATGTAGGAGTCGCCATCCTTGACCACGGTCGACTCGATCGATCCGGCGTCAGAGCCCGCGTTCGGCTCGGTCAGCGCGAAGGTGGCGATCTTCTCGCCAGTCGCCTGTGGCGCGAGCCAGCGCTGCTTCTGCTCCTCCGTCGCCCACTGCCACAACGACAGGCTGTTGAGTCCGACGTGGACGCTCATGATCACCCGCAGGAACGTGTCGACGTACTCAAGCTCTTCGCACGCGAGCGCCAGGCTGACGTAGTCCAGACCAAGTCCGCCATAATCTTCAGGAATCGGCAGCCCGAGGATACCGGCTTCACCCATCTTGTCGAGCACGTCACGGTGAAACTCGGTCTTGGCGTCCCATTCCCGGATATGAGGGGCGACTTCGCGTTGAGCAAATTCCCGAACCATGTCCCGGACCTGCAGCTGCTCGTCGGTCAATGAAAAATCCATCAGTCAATTGCGCCTTTCTGCACACTGTCGGGCCTGAAAACCTCTGTTCTGCTCCGCGAAGTATACGGCGCCTCGTTTACGCTTTCGGATCGACGGGACGCGGCCCTCTGCTGATCTGGCCCTCATACAAGGACCTAGGTTCTTCTTGGGTAGCCTCCTGCAACAGGAGTGCCCCATCATGGGCGATACCTGCTGCGATGCCGTCGAGCGAGCAGCCGTGCGTGACCACCGAGATTCGCTGATGCCGCCACGCCATGAGCCGGTGAATCTCGTCAAGATCGCCGTCGGAGATACATCCGTTATCCTTGAATGACCGCCACACTGATCCCAAAGAGGCGCTCACCTCGCGCAACATCCGGTCAGCGGTGATATCTGGACACCATTCTGAAAGCGACGTCCCTTCAACCCCGGCGGGAAATGCATCCTCAAGAAGGTTGACGCCGATTCCGGCGATTACCACCGTACCTTCCTCCGATCGCCGCGATGTCAGCAGGATTCCCGCCACCTTCCTGCCATCGATCAGCACGTCGTTGGGCCATTTGATCGCCACGAGCGCACTCGGGGCGACTTGCTGCACCGTACGAGCGACTGCGAGCGCGACCAGCGGCGACAACGCGCCAACAGCGGCTATCTGGTCTGAACTCCGTAGAATCCAGGACGTCAGCAGCGAGCTGCCTGGCGTGGCGCTCCACGAACGTCCTTGCCGTCCTCGGCCCGCAGTTTGCACATCTGCGAGAACCACCGTGCCGTGGGGCGCGCCTTGACGGGCGAAATCACCCGCGACTTCCATCGTCGACCCAATCCGCGGAAAGCGGATGATCAATGCGCCCACGTCGGCCACCGCAACGCTATCCCGCCCGTTCGTCGTAACCCCTCCGCTCAGAGTTACCCGGCGCCACGGTTGTCGCGTCGTCATCGCCAGCGTCGTCCCGGACGTCAACAAGTCGAACCGAGTTCCTGACCTTGGTCAAACGCAGTTGACGGACGCGTTGACGCTCCACGGCGATGATCTCGACCCGAACGCCCTCGGCCTCGAACGCGTCCCCCTGGTTCGGAAGGCGGCTGAGATGCTTGTGAACGAACCCGCCGAGCGTGCCGAAGTCCTCGTCTTCCTCAAACTGGATGTTCAGCGCGTCCTCGACGTCCTCGATCGGCAACCGCCCATCTGCCAGCAGCACGTCGTCCCCTTCCTTGGCAAAGAGAGGCACTTCGGAGTCGTACTCGTCCTGGATCTCACCCACGATCTCCTCGAGGATATCCTCGATCGTGACCAGCCCCGCGGTGCCGCCGTACTCGTCGGCGACAATCGCCAGGTGGATTTGCGTGCGCTTGAGCTCCGCGAAGAGCTCGACTACCTGCTTCGATTCCGGCACGACGAAGGCCGGACGTACCAGATCGAGCAATGGAATCCTGTTGGTCGTGCCGATCACGAACGGCAGCAGATCTTTTGCGTAGAGCACGCCCAGGATGTTGTCGATGGACTCCAGATAGACGGGAATCCGCGAGTGCCCTGCCCTGGTGATGGTCTCGATCAGTTCCTGAGGCGGCACGTTTCGCTCGACACCAATAATGTCGAGCCTGGGCACCATGATCTCGCGAACATTCATCGATTCGAGGCCCAAGATGCCCTCAACCATCTGGCGCTCGACCTCGCCCATCTCCTCAAGCACATCGGAATGGTGCCGTGAACGCACGTCCTCACTGTCATCATCAATGGTAGATGCCGAAGAGCCAGGAAGAATACCCTTGGTCCAACGCGCCCCCGCGTCGATCAGCCAGTTGATCGGCGCCACCAGCTTCGATGCGGTACTGCCGATGCCCACGATACGCTCGATGTGCGGGTCGAGTTCCTTCTCGTCCGCCGCACGGGGCACGATCTGTCCGAAGATCAGGTAGAGCACGATTACCACGGCGATCGCCAGCCAATCCACCTCGGCGGCGATCGTCTGATCGAACACGATCGTCAGCGCGCTTGCTGCTATGATCGCGGCAAGCACCTGGATCAGCACCATCGTCGCGATCAGCCCCTGGCGAGGGTCAATGCCTCCTCGCCCACGCTGGCGCCCCGACGCTTCTGGCTCCTGCCCAAGGGCGACCTGGATTCTGGACCTGCTGGAACCCGCCACCACCATTTGCACCATTGCCGCCGCCGCCAGTATCACCAACGCAACTACGGCGACAAACAGTGCTAACCACCCATCAGAACTCACGAGATACCTTTCACTGGTGCTGTTCGTCACCGGCGTTCATCGCCAGTGGATTGTGTTCAGGTGAACAACGCACTGATGCTCAGACCCTTGTGCGTGCGGGTAATCGCTTCGGCCAGCAGTGGAGCGACTGACACAACTTCGACCTGGCTGGGCGCCGACGCAGGCAACGGAAGTGTATCCGTCACATATAGTTGATCGATCGCCGAGCCCTGGATCTTCGCCATTGCGTCTCCCGCGAAGATGCCGTGCGTGGCGGCGACGTGGATGGCCGCGGCGCCACGCTCCTGAAGCAAGTTGGCCGCTTGTATGAGGGTACCACCCGTGGAGATCATGTCGTCGACGATGATTGCGATCTTTCCATCGACATCGCCGACCATCTCAAGCGTTTCCGTCGCATCGGGGCGCGGATGCTGCTTTGAGATGATCGCGAGCGATCCACCTACCCGTTGGCGAAAATCCTCCGCCCTGGCGACGCCGCCCGCATCCGGGCTTACCACCACGACATCATCGCCCACATGACTCCTGAACGCCTGAGAGAGCAGCGGCGTGGCTCTGAGGTGATCCACCGGAATGTCGAAGAACCCTTCAATCGCCGCGGCGTGCAGGTCCACCGCCAACACCCGATCGGTGCCCGCGACCGTCAGCAGGTTGGCTACCAGTTTGGCGGATATCGGCTCCCGACCCGATGTCTTCTTTTCCTGCTTGGCGTAACCGTAATATGGAATCACGGCGGTAATGCGGGCAGCAGAGGCGCGTTTCAACGCATCGATCACGAGCAGAAGCTCCATGATGTGATGGTTTACCGGCTCGCACGTCGGCTGAAGGATGAACACATCCGAACCTCGGACATTCTCGTCCAGCTTGATCCGTGTCTCCCCGTTCTTCCACTGGCCAACTATTGCTCGGCCAAGGGGTATTTCCAGTTCATGGCTCAACAATTCGGCGAGCCCGGAGTGCGCGTTTCCCGTAAAGAGCTGCAATCGTCCATCCATGTTCTCGCCCACTCCCTCGCCTAGCTATGAACGCTGCCTTCGCCGATTGTCCTTGCCGCCGATCGGTCTCGCCGGCACGCCGACGACGGTAACACCCGGCTCGACATCCCGGTTCACGACGGAACCGGCGCCAGTTCGCGCCCTGTCTCCCAGATGAATCGGCGCCACCAGAATCGAATCGCTGCCGATGAACACACCCTCGCCGATGGTGGTCGTGTGCTTGCTTTCACCATCATAGTTTGCGGTGATCGTACCGGCGCCGATGTTGGTAGCCTCCCCGACAGAAACGTCGCCAAGATACGATACGTGGCCGCACTTCACGCCGTCGGCGAGTGTCGCGTTCTTCATCTCGGCGAAGCTGCCGATGTGGACGCGCTGTCCGATGTGACAGCCACCTCGCAGATGAGCGTACGGCCCGATATGCGTGCCGGACCCGACTCCGGAATCCCGCACAGTCGACTGCTCAACCACGACACCGTCATCCAGTCGGGCGTTGTGAAGCACGGCTGCGGGGCCGATCTCACATCGTCGACCGATAACCGTCGTGCCGGTAAGAATCGAATGCGGCGCGATCACCGTGTCCTCTCCAATAACCACGCGCTCGTCGATGAAAACCGTGTCGGGGCCAATAATCGTCACGCCGTTCCGGATGTGCCGCTCGCGGATCGTCTGCCGCGCGCGGGCATCTGACTCTGAAAGGTCCATTCGATCGTTCACCCCCAAGGAAACAGACGCGTCCGCGACATGCGCCTGAACCGGCCAGGCGCCGTCACTCTCAGCACCACCCCGGACAGCGGCATCGACGAGATCGGTCAGCAGGAACTCGCCCGTCATCGTATCCATCGACAAACGAGCCAACTCCTCATGCGCCCAAGCCGCATCGAGGACCATGACACCGCTGTTGATCTCTGTCCGCCCGTGTCGGCGGTTTGGCTCGTCGTTTTTAAGCTCCACAATATGGACAATTCGGTTCAGGTGATCGCGTACTATCCGTCCATAGGCAGACGCATCGTCGACCATGCATGTGAGCAAGGTGACCTTGCTCCGCGACGACCGCGCGCGCTCGACCAGCGCGTCAACGACCTCCGATGTAAGATGCGGGCTATCGCCCAGCAGTGATACGATCCAGGATGCGTCTCCCGCTCGCATCAGCGCCTGCCGCACCGAGTCTGCAGTGCCCTTTGGGGGTCCCTGGACTACGAGCGTGAAGACATCGTGCATATTGAGCCGATGTTCAAGATCTGCCATATTCGACCCGACCATGACGAATGTCTGGCCGGTGCGGGCGCCGATACCCGCACGTATCACCCGCTCGATGATCGGCATCCCGGCGACCTCGAGCAGGTGTTTGGGGACGTCTGATTGCATCCGTTTGCCGTGCCCGGCGGCGAGGACGGCAACGACAACATCGGCGCCAGTTGCCGAAACGCCTGGTTCCGTCAGTGGTTCACCGCCGGGAGCGACCTGCGCCACCAAATCGAGAGAAGGGTCCTCCAAAGGGGGCGACGTGCGTGAATTCGGGATATCGTCAGGCATCAAGGACGTTTCCGCGTGGTCCGGCGTCCGAGTTCGGTAGTCGCCGTGACAAGCTGCGCATTGGGATTGATCGCTCGGAGGGAGGGAATGCCGCTTTCATTCTCTCGGTTCAGCTGGCGGACCAGGATTCGAACCTGGAATAAAGGCTCCAAAGGCCCTTGTGATACCATTTCACCATCCGCCATCAAGCACACCTAGTCTATAGTGTTCCGCCCTGTTCTTACCACTCGAAACGAGCTTTCTGGGCATCGTGAAGCGGACCTTTCAACGACAGGGGCAACGAGAGCGTACCATCCGTATTACGCTCATGAGCGAAACCAGCGGATGATCGACTCATCGTCCGCATTGTGCAAGCCGATCAAACCGAACCCGGAACTGGAGTTGCATGTGGAACCGCGTCTCACCGTCAGCATCATCCCCTTCCAGGTCCGGAATGGTGTGTTCTGTGTGGGAACTATTGTCGTCGGCGCAAGCGAACACGTCCTGCCGTCACGATCGCCAGACACGCGCGAGCCTCTGGATGCCGCCGCCGAGCAGTTGATGGTGGAGTCGACTGGACACCCTCCCGCCTACCTGGAACAACTCTATACGCTCAGCATCGAGCAGCGCGAGCCCTGGCGCATCATCGTCAGCTACATCGCCCTTGTCTCTCCCGACAGTCACCGGCCCAACGAGGAGCTCGTCTGGCGCGAGCCCGCCGACCTTCAGCTCAGGCGCGACACGGACCGCATGCTGCTCGACTACGCCCTGGTCCGACTCCGGGCCAAGCTCGGATACACGAATATCGCCTTCCACCTGTTGCCCCGAACCTTCACGCTCACCGACCTTCAGGTGGTTTACGAACGAGTGCTCGACCAGGAACTGGACAAACGCAACTTCCGACGCCGCCTGAGCGCCTCCGGGATCGTCACTCGCACCGGCGTGTTGCGACGGGATGGCAAACATCGGCCCGCCGAACTCTATCGCTTCACCTCCGATTCGGACCAATCTACTTTCCTGACCCCACCGTGGGCGCGCATGGAGACTCCTTCCTGATGGAGACACTCGTGATCCAGAAGATCGGCATCATCGCGGCCCGCGGCAAACCCGAAGCGGAAGCGCTCGCGCCCGAGATCGAAACGTGGTTGCGGGAGCGGAACATCACCCCGATTCCTGAAGCGGAGCTAAACGAGCGCGGGTACGACGACGTGACCGCGGTGGTCGTCCTCGGCGGCGATGGCCTGATGATGCGCTCCGCCAATGTCTATCCAGATGTCCCGCTACTCGGCATCAACTTCGGCCAGGTCGGCTTTCTGACGCTGGTAGAGCAACATGACTGGCAGCTCGCCCTCCAATCGCTCGTCAATGGACGATTCGATGTCGAGCACAACTCCACGCTTCAGGCAACGTTGTTCAGGGAGGACGATGAAATCGACCAGGGATGGGCGATCAACGATGTCGTGATCCGGAGTGGGATCAGGATGGTCGAAACCGAGCTCTACATCGACGGCGATTTCGTCAACACCTATCCCGGAGACGGCATGATCGTCTCGACCGCGCGTGGCTCGACTGCCTACTGCATGGCGGCCGGGGGGCCTATCCTGACCGCCGGAGTCAAGGGATTCGCGCTCGTTCCGATCTCCTGTCACTCGCCGATCCGCACGCCAATGGTTGCGTCCGAGGACGCGTCGATCGAGCTCGTCATCGCCAACAATCATGCGTCGACGCTGATCCTCGACGGACGGCCAGGCACCGAACTCTTCGGCGGTGATGTGATCAAAATCGAACGCGGAGTTCACACATTCCAGCTCGCACGCGTGGGGAAGATCAGCTTCTACGAGTCAGTGCGGACCAAGTTCAACTTCCGCATTCGACCCAACGCGGTGCCTAGTCGCATGCGGCGTGGAAATCCGGCCATCGACGACGTTTCCGAATGAAACGGAATGCAGATGAATAGCCCCTACGTCGTTGACCGTTGGATTATCTCCACGCGCTACGACGCGTCCAGCTTCCTGGCCCGTCGCTCGGGCCCGGTTTCGCGCCCGACCGTGACGCGTTCGCGCCCGAGCGTAGTCCCCGTATCCTCGTCTGCGCCGTCGGCGGTTCGCGCGGGAAGCTCGCGCGGCTGGCCTGCCTTCAACCGCTCGATGATGGAAGCAGGATCGATCCAGTCGTCATCATTCCTGGTCTGTGGAACGTTCTCAACCTCTTCCGACCCAGTGTCATGCCGATGCTGAGGGGCCGCGCAATATGGGCACACCGACCATTGCAAGTCCACGAGCCGCGCACAGGAGTGGCAGGCCTCCTTCAACTGCGTATTGCAATGCGGGCAGATCTGGTAGTCGTCCTCAACGTAGTGCTGGCAGTTCGGGCAGAGCGGAAGCTCCTGCAAATCTTGGTAGAGGTACTCCTCCTCCAGAGATCGCTGGTACGACTCATCGAGCGTATCCTTGGGCCGGAGCAGCCAGTACAGCAGGAAGCCCGGCACATAGAACAACACTACCAGCAGCGTGGAAACAACCTGGGTGACAACGCTCTTGCTGCGTGATTCGATGTCGCGGAAGGTCCAGATGATCAGCACGAGCCAAAGCGCCAGCAGGTAGGCTCCGCCGAGCGCCAGCAGGATTTGCAAGCCACGAGCGACGATTGCTTCAAGTTCCACGAATCTGCTCCCTGGTCCCTGCCGCGATCTGGAATCGCTCGAATCGCTGGACATCGACGACGAACACGGTCGCGCCCCCGACCGGAACCTCCAGCGGTGTCGACATCATCGCCTCGCCGGGCTCGAAGATCGGCATCAGCGGGTTCACGAAATGCGTCCGGGAGTGGCAGTTGTCCTTGATGATCTCCCGCACGCGTTGGACCCGCCGGTCCTCAGTTCCGATCAGCAGGGTCACGTTGCTCTCGCGCAGAAAACCTCCAGAGCTGCTCACCTGCGTCGCCTGGAACCCATCGGATACCAGCGCCGAAAGCAGGCGGTCCACATCTTTTCCCTGAACGACGGCGATCACGAGCTTCATTAGGTCCCAAATCTGTGAGCGAAAGCACACGGTGAACTCAAACAGTATCCAGCAGGTGCGCCCGAACGGTCCGGATGACGTCATCGGAAACCAGATCGATCGACCGCGACGCGTCTATGATAGTCCACGAGTCGGGTTCTGCTCTGGCGAGTCTCAAAAAGGCGTCACGCACCTGCTCATGGTAGGCACGTTCCGCGCGGTCGATCCGATTCACTGTCGAGGGATCCTGATGCCGTCGCGCCAGCCCCGTCTCGACCGGAAGATCGAGGAGTAGCCGCAAGTCCGGAGTCAATCCGCCCGTCGCGATGCGTTGGAGGCATTCGAGATCATCGGCGCTCATACCCCCACCGCCGCCCTGGTACGCCCGAGTGGAGTCGGCGTACCGGTCGCACAGCACCACACAGCCCCGCCGCAACGCTGGCCGGATCACATCGTGGACATGTTGCGCGCGAGCCGCAGAAAGCAGGAACGCCTCGGTTTCAGCGAGCATGACGTCGTCATCCCGCTCAAGCAGCACCAGCCGGATCGCATCACCAACTGGCGTTCCGCCTGGTTCGCGAGTCACCACTACCTCGTGCCCTTCGATGGTCAGGTGCGTGGCAAGACGAGCGATCTGCGTCGACTTGCCTCCTCCTTCCGGACCCTCGAACACGATAAACTGGGATCGCACTATTGTGCGCCCCGCCGGTATATCTCGACGTGCCGGAACGGGTCCTCTCCCAGGCTTCGCGACTCGAGGTTGTACCGCTCGGCGAGCTCGTGTTGCCTCCGTCGGATCCCGACCAACTGCGGGTGCAACGATTCGGCTGGGCCACCTTCGATCACCCGGCTGATGGCCATTTCGGCTTCAGACAGCGCGGTGACCAACAGTTCTTCGGTTCCGGCGTGGATTGCGGTCGGTTCCGGTGTCACGAGGTCGTCCCCGTTGATACCGTCTACCGGCGATTGTGCAGGAAACAGCGACGAAAGTACGTTCTCCAGCTGAGCCGCCGAGTTCGACCGGCTGACATAGATGGGCGTTCCATTCGTTTCTGCCGTGCGAAGCAGTTCCGGTTTCCGACGAAAGATGTTCTTGAGCGTCACCACGATGTCCGCGTCCCGCGCGTCCTTCACCAGCGCCGCGGGATACCGATCCCTGGTAATCGACTGATGCAGCCGGTTCCGGCTCACGCCGTACGGAAAGATCCGCAATGGCTTGTCCGATGTCCCCCTACCTCTTGCAAACGGGTTTCGGGGGTCACTGACCACCGGCTGTTCGCGGGCTGTGTCCGCCACCGGTGTTACACGCGCGGAATCGCCGCCTGTGTTCCACAACGAACGGTCATCCAGCGCCTGGCCCTGATCGCGAGCGGTGGCGTTTCGGTTCGGAACCTGAGTTGCCGGGATCGCCGAGCTCGTGAGCGCCATCAGGGACGCGCCGTTCGAGCTATGGCGTCCCCGGCTCGTGGGATCGCGCCGGGCATCATCGCCCGACACCGTCGTGATCGAGCCATCCTCGTTGCGGCGTCTCATTTCGCTCGGCGGCGTCACTCCTCGCAGGATCGAGTCGACCATGGCCGCGACGTTCCTGTGGACGATCACCTCGTCGCGGTCGGCAATCTCGACCATGGCGGAAAATGTCGGCGGCGCCTTGCGTTCCAGGATGGACTTCTGTGTCCCCCGCCGCCTGGCCTCCTCGTCCGAGAGGGTGACACTCTGAATGCCCCCGACCAGATCGGACAAGGTCGGGTTGAGCATCAGGTTCTCAAGTGTGTTGCCGTGTGCGGTGCCGATCAGCTGCACACCTCGTTCGGCGATCGTCCGTGCCGCTCCCGCCTCCAGCTCGGTCCCGATCTCGTCGATCACCACGACCTCCGGCATGTGGTTTTCCACTGCTTCGATCATCACCGCGTGTTGGGCCTCGGGGGTCGGAACCTGCATCCGGCGGGCACGACCGATCGCTGGATGAGGAATGTCCCCATCACCCGCGATCTCATTGCTGGTATCAACGATGACGACTCGCTTCCGAAGATCGTCCGCCAGCACGCGGGCGGTCTCCCGCAGCATCGTCGTCTTGCCGACGCCGGGTCGACCCAGGAGAAGGATGCTCTCTCCCGATTCGATCATGTCGCTGATGATTGCAATCGTGCCATAGACCGCCCGACCCACCCTGCAGGTCAGCCCCACAATGTCGCCGGTGCGATTGCGGATGGCCGAGATCCGGTGGAGCGTGCGCTCGATCCCAGCGCGATTGTCCGCGCCGAACTGACCAATCCGATCAGCGACCGCCTGAAGGTCATCGCGAGTCACATCTATGTCATCAAGCGTGATCTCGCCGAACTGGAACCGCATTTCCGCCGGTCGACCCAGGTCCAACACCACTTCTATCAGACTGCCGTGTTGCGTTTCCCCGTCATGCTTTCGCAACTCTTCCGCGATTCGCGTGGGCAACACATCCAGCAAATCCGCGAGGTTGTCAGTGACCGCATACTCCAAACCGCCAAAGTCCGGAGCATCAGATGTATGCGCTACAGTACTCAATCCTTGTTCGCCTTTCGTGACCACGCATCGCAGCGTGGACGGCCAGGACGTCAACTCGTGCTATTCATCAACGGCTCCCGTGACGGGGTTGGGGCCGCTGCCGTGGAACCAGTCACCGCGGGTCGCACCGCGTGCATTCGCCGCGCCTAGACCAGGAACCGACGCCGGTTCCATTGGCGCTTCCGCATGTCTCCAGAGGTCGACCGCAACCACGTGTGTTCGAGATGGCACGGTGGTGTAGCAGACAAACGCGGTTTGCAAGCCTTCATCGGTAAAGCCCACCTCCTCCAGTATCGGAATCAACTCTTGAGCGTATCCGGGAATCACCGCCAGGCATCGCACGCCGTCCAACGTCCCAGCTTCTCGGACCGCTGTGACGACGAGATGTCGAACCATAGAGCGCAACTCCGGCGGCGCAAGGACGTCCAGCCGAGCAACCTGACCCGACTCTCGGGTGGAGACCCGAGCAAACCCCCGGATCCGGCCATGCTCCTCCACCACCCATCCGCTGGCGCGTCTCATTCCGCGCCTCAGGGGCTGGAGATCATCCCAGGCCCGGCTTGTCATTGCCTCCGCATATTGAACCTGACGTGGCACGACCTCGAGATACAGCTGATGAACTCCCCACTCGTCCGCTGGATGAACTCTCCTCACGCCGACGGAGTCATCGGGGACGCCGCAATGCTTCTCACTGAATCGCATCACGTGTTCGTCCATGTACGGGACAAATCCGGACCGCCGCAATGCCCGCTCGTGCTGCTCGCCAGCCGGCATGCGCGCGAAGAGCCGCCTGGCGCCCGCCGCCCCCGCATCCCTCACGGCGCACCGAAGCGCCGCGTCGATCGCGCTGTCATCCGCCTCGTCGCGAACCGCCACAAGTTCGAGCTGCCATCGCTCGTCCACGTCGGTAACCCGGAACAGCGCCGCGGCTTCGAGGACACCTCGCGCTCTCGCTACCCGGATCCGAACCGCGCCAGGCAAAAACCCGGTGCGATGCCGGAAGGCGCCCTGGATGATCCAAATGCCGCCGCGCTCCGGGGAGGAAAGGTCGTACCGGTGACGGGCCAGTCGGCACATGGCGAGGATGTCGCCGAACGACGGCGATCCTGTGTGGTACTGACTCGGAAATGGTCTGCGAGGAGGAGGATCGCTGACACATTCTTCACCCTGCTCCTGTCGCTGGCGCCTGGACAGGAGATGAAGATGTGCCCTCAGTGGTGAGGACGATTCAACTAAGCGTGTGCGATCGCCAAGCGATCTCTGCATGCCGTCCATCGCTTCAATAGTAACGTGTCCGGTCACAACACTCAATGGCTATGTTGACGATCAGAGTTCCCTTCGACCGGTCATCGCCCGCCCCAGCGTCCGGTCGTCGGCATATTCCAGGTCTCCGCCCACCGGCAGCCCGCTGGCGGGTCTGGTTACGCGTACGCCTAACGGCGTCAGAATCCGATGCAGGTAGGTCGCGGTCGCCTCGCCGGACAGGTCGAGGTTCGTGAAGACGATCACCTCCTCGGGCGACTCCTTGCCAACCCGCTCGACCAACTCCTGGATTCGAAGCTGGTCCGGCCCGATCCCGTCCATCGGCGACACCGAGCCATGCAACACATGGTACGTGCCGCGAAATTCATGGGTCCGCTCGAGGGCGACCACATCCAGCGGCTGCTCCACCACACAGATCCGCTTTTCCCGGCTTTCATTTGTACAAATCGCACATGGGTTGACGTCCGTGGTGTTGAAACAGTTTGAGCACAGGGTGATACGTTCCTTGACCTCAAGGATCGCCTCGGCGAGTCCCAGCGCATCATCACGCGGCGTCTTGAGGATATGGTAGGCAAGCCGCGACGCCGTTTTTGGTCCGACTCCGGGCAGTTTGGACAGCTCGTCGATGAGCCGGCTAACGGGTTGCGCGGTCACCGCGCTCGATCGTGATGGCATGGCGCCTCCTGATTCTCATTTCACGCACGGATCAGTCGCATGGGATGTTTGATAAGTGCATCGTTCAAAGATGGTACGCATGTAGGACAATGTCTTGACACATTGCCGATCAACTTGACGGCCTAGGCACGTGACCGAATCCGGACCTGCCAGGATATTGCGTTCCGGCACATTTCCTGATAAAGTGAAAAATGCGATCCAGTTTGCGTCAGCGATGAGGAAACTGCCAGAACCGCCACGCCAGGTCTCCTCGAACTGTCCAATGATCGCGCGGGTTCTTCATCAACAGGAGGAGAGTCGTGCAACTTGAGGACAAGACACTAACCTGCAGAGAGTGCAACGATCCGTTCACCTGGACGGCAGGTGAACAACTATTTTACAGGGAACGAGACCTGATCAACATCCCCGCCCGCTGCCCGAAATGCCGGGCTCAGCGGAAGGCCAGGCTTGGCCTGCCAGACCGCGCCATGACTGAAGTGATATGCGCGGAGTGCCGCCAGACGACGACGGTACCGTTCGTCCCGCGGAACGGCAACCCGGTCTACTGCTCGATGTGCTACGACAAGATCAAGAACCGGATTCGCTCCGGTGGCCATTTGTCAAGCACGCCGATCTAATTAAAGGCATTAGATTGCACGAAAGAGCCGATGCGCGACACGCATCGGCTCTTTCGTTTTTGCGCCACACCTGCGTCACTCTTCTTCATAGCCCACCAGCACCGGTCGGCCCTTGGCGCCATCCGCCGGGCCAATCACGCCATCCGCTTCCATCTGTTCGATGATGCGCGCGGCCCGGTTGTAGCCGATTCGCAGCCGCCGCTGAAGCATCGACGCGGACGCGCTCCGCTGACGCTTCACCACGTCCATCGCCTGCTCCATCAATGGATCGTCTTCATCGTCAAATCCAGCTTCCACCTGGACCTCGCCAGTGGTCGGCAACTCGAGCCACTCTTCCTCGTACTGCGGTATCGGCGCCACCGTGTGCCAGTGCTTGACGATCGCCGCAACTTCTTCCTCGATGAACACCCCCTGGATACGCACCGGCTTGGCCGCGTCTCCCGGCAAGTACAGCATGTCACCCTGTCCTAACAGCTTCTCCGCTCCCGGCTGATCGAGAACCACCCGGCTATCGATCATCGATGAAACCGCAAAGGCGATCCTGGCGGGCACATTCGCCTTGATCAACCCGGTGAGCACGTTCACCGACGGTCGCTGCGTGGCGATGATCAGGTGAATACCCGTCGCCCGCGCCATTTGCGTGAGCCGCGCCAGCAGCTTCTCGACTTCGTCCGATGTGGTCATCATCAGGTCGGCAAGCTCATCGATGATCACAACCAGATACGGGATCTTCTCCGCCCCCGGGTCATCACTCACCAGCTTGCGATAGCCATCGACATTCCGAACGCCAAGCGACTTGAACAGCTCGTAGCGCCGATTCATCTCCTTCAGCACCATCCGCAGCGCGCCGACCACCTTTTCCATCTCGGTCACGACCGGACAGAGCAAATGGGGAACGCCGTTGAAACCGGTCAACTCCACCATCTTGGGGTCGATCATTAACAGCTTGAGTTCGTCCGGTCGTTTATGCATCAGGAATGTCGAGATGATTCCATTGAGGCAGACGCTCTTGCCAGCGCCGGTCGCCCCCGCGATCAGCAGGTGCGGCATCTTCGCGAGATCACCGACGATAGCGCGCCCGTTGACATCGCGTCCCAGTGGCAACGGAAGTTTCGCCTTCCCGGCAGTGAACGATTTGGACTCCAGCACTTCCCGCAACCCGACCGTCGCGATCTGCTTGTTGGGGATTTCCACGCCCACGCGAGCCTGGCCGGGGATCGGCGCTTCCACGCGCACGGACTGCGCCCTGAGCGACAGGGCCAGGTCGTTCTGCAGCTCGCTGATACGACGCACCTTGACGCCGTTGCCTGGCTCCAGCGCGAACTGGGTCACTGCCGGGCCAGGATTGATCTCCCGCACCCGTGCGGCGACCTTGAAGCTCAGCAGGGTCTCCTCGATTAGCCGAGCCTTTTCCTCGAGCTCCGTCTTTTCCGGAACAATCGCATCGTAGTACGACAGCAACCGGATATCCGGCAGCTGCATCGGCTTGTCTGTCGTGGTCGCGTCAGTCGCCAGTTTCGGGACTTCCCGGGCAGACGCCTCCGACGACGGCGTATCACGCTTTGGGATGTTGATGATCCGTTCGATCGGCTCCGCCTTGACGACCGGAGGAGCGGCCTTCTTGCGCGACGGTCTCGCGGCAGGCGGAGTGTTGGACACCACTCGAGCCACATCCGCCTTGCGCCGCCTGGGCAGCAACCGGCGAATGTCCCGCTCCAGTGTCTGGATGTCGGTATCAGCAAGCAGGAAAACGGAAACGATGCCAACCGCCAGCAGCACCAGCCCTGACGCGACGAATCCCAGGCCCCCCTCCGCCAGGTTGCCGATGAACGCGCCGACGATCCCTCCGACCTCGTCGCCATCGAATGACATCAGCCCGAGAATCGACGAGACGAACATCAACCCGCCGATATAGTGCCGGAACAGCAACACCGGTTGACCATGGTTCGCGAACGCCCTGATCGCGGTCAGCGCGAGCAGCACCGGCGCCAACGGGGCGCCCCGCCCGAACAGCGTGGCGAGCGTTCGCGACCACCATGAGATCAGCGCGCCGTCACCCTCGCCACGGCCTAACGCCCACGAGCTAAGCAGCGCTAGCATCACCAGCCCAACGCCAAGAATCTCTCGGCGCAATCTGTCCGAAATCTCGACGGTCGGCACCAGACCCTGCACGAAGTCACGAGCGTTCCGAGCCATTCGCACCACCCACGGTTCGTGGCTCTTGCGCCATGCCTTCTTTCGGGAGCGTCTACGAGATTGGGATTGTCCTGCTGTCGAGCCAGCTCGTGTTCGGGTTGCTGCCATTCGTATCCCTCAATGGCCGCAATGTTGGGGTCAACAATGCACGACGACGACACCAGGGTGTCCGCTTGTCACAGAATCGGAGTGTTCGACTTTCGGAAAGAGAATGACCATCCTTGGAGGCAGATCTTGTGTCGGCCCGGCAACGGCTCCCCGTTCGGAAAGGAGTGTACGGACACTAGTATACACAGCATTCCTGGGAAACGAAAGGGGCGTTGTTGACTCAAGTCACAGGCGACACCAGGAGGACTATTGGTTGAATCCTTGGGCGTCGTCGGTGACCGCGGTAGACGTAGGAGGCAGTCACGCTCCGGATGCGGTTCTCAATCCGTTCGAGCGACACGGTGCCTTGCTCCAACATCTTTTCCAACGATTCCCGCAAGGCGATCTTCATCTCATCCAGCGGTGGTTTCTCCAAATGGATCGAGACCCCGACGGAGGCGATCTGGGGATCGCCGACCACCTGACCCGCTTCAAGGTCGATCGCCACCGCGACTGTGATAAGCCCTTCCTGCGAGATGTTACTACGGTGGCTCAGCATCTCCTCGTCGACCGTGTTCATTGACCGGCCCTCGACGAAAATCCTGCCAGTCGGAATGCGGTCGGTCACACTGACACGCTCTGAGAAGATCGTTACCACATCCCCCGGGCCCACCTTGTGGATGTGGTCGTCGTCGTATCCAAGCTCTCTCGCCAGGTCGGCGTAGAGCGCCAGGTGCCGGTACTCACCGTGGGTCGGCAACACATGCTCTGGCTTGACCAGCCCGATCATGCGCCGCAGCTCGTCGCCGCTGGCATGGCCGGAAACATGCACTCGCGCGATCGCCGAGTAGATCACCTCCGCGCCCTGATGGAAAAGCTGGTCGATGATCCGATACACCGATGTCTCGTTTCCGGGAATCGGCGAGGCGGAAACGATCACGGTGTCGCGGTCATGGATCTGGATCTCGTGGTGATCTCTATTCGCGATCCGGCTCAACACCGCCATCGGTTCGCCCTGGCTACCCGTGACGATAAACACGATCTTGTCTTCGGCAAGCTTGTGCGCATCCCTGGCGTCGACCAGCACCGAGTTGGGGTCCGTGAGGTACCCAAGCTCCTGCGCGATCCGCACGTTGTTCTGCAGGCTCCGGCCAAGGGTCGCCACCTTGCGGCCTTGAGAACCCGCCACGTCGATCACCTGCTGTATTCGCGCGATCAGCGAGGCGAACGTGGCGACGATGATCCGACCCGGCGCCTGCGCAAACACCTGCTCGTAGGTCTCGCCCACCACCCGCTCGGACAGCGTCTCGCCCACCGTTTCGACATGGACGCAGTCAGATATGAGCAGCTTGACGCCACGTTCAGCGAACGCCTCCAGCGTGGCGTAGTCTGTCGGCTTGTTGTCCACCGGCGTCGGATCGAACTTGAAGTCGCTCGTGTGCACGATCAACCCGGCCGGAGTGGTGATCCCGAATCCAACCGCATCCGGAATACTATGCGTCACCCGGAACGGCTCGATCGTCATCGCGCCTGCCGCCAGCACGGGATGATCGTCCGGGTCGAACACCCGGAGATCGATATCCCGGTCGAGCTTGACCTCGCGCATCTTGCCGGTGATAAGGCCTGCCGTCAGCCGCGTCGCGAAAATCGGCGCCCGCACCTCAGACCAGAGATAGGGCAGCGCACCGATATGATCCTCGTGACCATGCGTGATGAAGATGCCCCGGATCTTGTCCCGGCGCTCTTTTAGGTAGGCGACATCCGGCAACACGACGTCCACGCCTGGTTGCGACTCGTCCGGAAAGCCGAGGCCGAAGTCGATCACGACAAGATCATCCTCGGTCTCAAGTACGAAAATGTTCTTGCCCACCTCGGCCATGCCGCCGAGAAAGGTCAGCTGAACACTATTAGCTAACTGCACGGGCACAATTCCTTGGATCACGCATTGACGACCGGCTCGGGTCTTCTGCTATTAGAGCGAATTGCAGGAAGATTGCATGCCGTTCCAACACCACGAACACGAAGCGGCAGACCCTGTGTCTGCCAAAAGTTGTGGATCTCCAGACCGGGCCGATACAGGATCGGCCACTACGTGCCAATGCATGGACCTAAAACAACGTCGCCTGCAGAGGCGGATCGTCGTCCTCCGCCTGTTTGGACCGGCGCTCTTCCTGCTCCGCCAGGAACATCGGCAGCCGCCCAAAGTCCTCTTCGATCGTCGCCCTGAGCGATCCGTTGTGGAGCGCCGCCGCCGGATGGTACATCGGCACGACCAGCCGACTTCCGATGGTCTTGGGCTTGCCGTGTATTTTCGAGATCCGATCGCCGGGAAAGTACTTCGACATCGAGAACCTGCCCAGCGTGACGATCACCTCCGGGTCAATCGCGTCGATCTGTCGTTCCAGATAGCTGGAACACGCGACCATCTCATCCGGCAAGGGATCCCGGTTGCTGGGCGGGCGATGCTTGACGATGTTGGTGATGAACACGTCGTCCCGCTTCAGGCCCGCGCTCTCGAACAATTGGGTCAGGAATTGACCAGAGGCGCCCACAAACGGCTTACCCTGCTGGTCCTCGTGCCAACCGGGTCCCTCGCCGATGAACAAAATCTTCGCATCCGCGTTGCCCTCACCCGGCACGCCGTGGGTTGCCGTCCGGAACAGCTCGCACAGCGTGCAATCCTTGACCTCCTCGGCAATCTGTTCGAGTTGTTGTTCCGCGCACATAGCCTCGGTCACTTCTACCTCCACCCTCTGCGATTTCGCCGCCTGGCCGCCCCGCAGGAGCATACCCTGCGTCTACTCGGAACGCTCATCGGCACGATTATAGACCGTGACGCCGCATCATCGGCCCTGCGCCAACAGACGACGCAATGCCCACGCCCCGGAATCCGGGACGCGGGCATCAATCAACTCGAACTCTCTTGGCGGGCTATGGCGAAACAGGAGCCGCTACCGCTTGCACGCTGCCATCCTCGGTGACAAGCGATGCCGCCAGTGTGATGGTCGCCGGGTCAGCTTGACCAACATCGAACGACACGTCGATCGCGTCTCCAGCCTCAAGCTCTGCGCCCCACTCCGCCAGAATCTGGTCTCCACTCACGGCGAAGATCTGCACCGTGCCACCTGCATCACCGCCGGTGATGGTCGCCGTGGCCTCACCGCCGTCGAGAGACGGGCCGTTGCTGAAGGACATTTGCTCACCCGCTGGCACGACCGGCAGCCCGGCCAACCCAACACCGTCACTGGCGGACTGAATGATCGACCATGGCGAACTCGCGCTTTGAGCCGCCTCCAGCGGGATTCGTGGCTCGGCAAGCTCCCCGCCGTCTGTCGCCGTGTAGTCTTCCAGCGTGACTTGCGCCCATCGGTACGGATCGCCCTGCACGCCGCCCCACACCGACCATCCCAGCCGGGTCTGCCCGGTCAGGTCGTCCGTGTCCGAGTCATAAATGAAGATGTTCATCGCCAGTCCGTCCGGATCCACCGGCGCCGGCAGAGCATCGTACGGGATGAACGTCTCGATCACGTATCCGGTGTAAGGGTCTGTCACGGAACTAGTGACCTCCATCCCCGGCGCCGTCTCAGCGATCGGGCCCTGGAACGCATCGGCATCGCGAGAGGCCGCTGGTCCGCCACCCTCAACCTCGGGGAAGATACCGACCTTGAACGTACCCGACGTGTTCTCGGCGGCGCCAAGCGGGTCGATCGCGATCTCGACCGAATCCGTCCGCCAATGCCGCTTTGCGTCTTCGGCGGTCAGGATCGTCCCTCTCGCCTCGTCGACCACTTCCACCGCGACGTAGATGCCGTTGTCGTCGTAACTGAGCCATGCTGTCCCAGACGCGTCGTCCGCCGAATCAGGTTCGTCACCCTCCCATACCCGACTGATATCGATGGGCTGGCTGGCGTATTCACGTTCTGAAATCACACCGTCGATTGCTGGCGCTCCACCTGAAGCCACTGGAGTTGCACTGTCGGCGACAGGCGTGGCGGAGTCAGGCGTTTCATCCGACCCGGCGCTGGCGGGGACGCTCACCACCGGCACCAGGTTCAGACCCGCCTGCTCGGTCGTGGCTACACCCGCGCCAACCGTCCTGATATCAAGGAGGTAGTCACCCTCGATCCCGCCCTCGACACTGGTGGCAAGGCTGTCATCAGTATTGGTGATCGCGAACGTCACTGTCGTCGATTCGCCACCCGCAAGGTCAGGAACCGCCTTCGTCTCCTCGTCGGCCTCGAATCCCTCGACCAGCACGACCGTAACGGACGCGGTCTGCGCTTCGTCAGTATTGTTGGTGACCATGACATCGACTTCACGTGTCTCGCCCACGCCAATCGATACAACCGGCTTGATCAGGCTGTCCAGTTGCGGCGCATTCACTTCCTGCACCCATTCCCGGAACTGCGCGATCTGCGGCAGTGGCTCCAGGTTCGCCTGCACTGGCGGCGCCACTTCGACCACCTCGACAGACTGTCCGGTAGCTCCATCGATGGAGAGATTCGCCACGATCCGGTACCGGGTCGCCGCTTCCGCATCTTCAGCGGGGGTGATCTCTACCGTTTGGTAGAGTGTCCTCCCTCTTTGGCTTTCGCCTTCAGACACCGTCCATCCTTCAGGCACGTCGTATTCGATGGAGATTTCACCGGTGACCGAACTCCCGACCACGGCATCCAGGGTGAAGGGCTCACCAGCGACCACATCGAATGACGAACTCTGGACATCGAAGATCGTGCCCGCGGGAAGCCCTCCCGTTGTATCGGTCAACGTCCCTTCGACCATCGCGGTTGGCTCAGTATTTCCAAGGGTGTATGGAACGCGGCTATCGACCAGCGTAAAGTAGTCACACCCGAGTTCTTCCGGATCCTCAGAGACATCAGGGAACACCGCCCAGCCCTGCGAGGCGTATTCACGTTGCGAATCGCGCTCAACTGCTGCCCACGTCCGACCGTCGTTCCGTTCCGAGGCCACACCGCTCCAGACGCCGTAGACGATGTCAGTCGGCCCTGTAGGCGCGAACTCGGCGTTGCAGGTCGAGCCGACTTCTGATTCGCCGCTAAAGCCACCGCGGAAGACCTTGCTTGGAGCCCACGCTACCAGCCCTTCGTCCTGGAGTTGCTCGGTGAACCTGTTCGAGTCACCGGCGGCGGCGTAAGCATCCACCGCCAGCCGAGCCGCCACCTGGTGATGTCCGTGGTTTCCCGGAGTCGGCGCCGGGTTCATCGTGACGATCACTTCCGGCGTGGTCGACCGGATCACCCGAACGATTCGCTCGAGGGTGTCGTCGTAGTCCCAGACCTCTTCCGTCAGCGGGGCGCTCACGGTGTAGTAGAAGTCCACCTTGTCCAGGTTGTAGATATGGTCGATTCCCGCTGGAGCCACCGCTCGGCGCTCTTCCAGCTCCCGCAGCAGGCCAAGCGCTGGCCCTTCCTCGGTGCCAACGGCGTTACCGCCGCCTTCACCGCGGGTGATGGTGATCACGCCGGTTTCCAACCCACTGAACTCGTTCCATTGACCGTAGGTAGACAGGCCAAACGCTTCGTCGTCTGGGTGCGCGCCAATGAACAACACATCGAGATCGGCATCACCGGCAGTGTCGTCAGCCATCGGTGTGGCGCTTCCTGCCACTGGCGTAGCAGAGGTGGGTGTTGCCGCATCCTGAGCAGTCAACGACGCGACCGGAATCAGGAACGATCCAAATGCTAGCATCATAGCCAGCAGGTAGCCGGAGCCGCGTCGTAACGGAGTGGTCATGTCTCTGTCCCTTCATAAAAGTGCCGCCCGCGCGGCGATGCGCAGATCAATGGTCTACAGACAATCACACTTCCGGTCTGATAGCAACCCTTTTTGGCGGCTATTGGAAACTTTGGAGCGGCGGCGCTAGCCCTTGATCGCCCCCTGCGTCAGCCCCTCGATCATCTGGCGCTGGAATATCAGGAACACGATCGTGATCGGCACGAAGATAATTGTCGCGCCGGCGGCGATTACGGGGATGTCCGAGGTCCAGCGTTGCTGGAAGTAGAGCAGGCCAACTGGCAGCGTCTGATAGGCAGGGTCGATGTTGACCACCAGTGGCAGCAGGAATTCGTTCCATGTCCAGATGAAGAACATCAGCGACAACGTGCCGACGAACGGGCGCGCCAGCGGGAACATGATCTCCCAAAGTATTCGCCATGACCCAGCGCCATCCAGCACCGACGCCTCGACAATCTCTTTCGGTACGCTGGAGAACGCCTCTCGCATCAGCAGCGTCCCAAACGACATGCTGAGCGCGATCTGCGGCAGGATCAGCGCCCACAGGCTATCCAGCAATCCGATCTCGTTCATCATGTAGAACAGCGGGATCACCAGCGCCTGCAACGGCACCACCAGGCCGAGCAGCAGGTAAACGAAGATCGCAGACTGACCCCGGAACCGGTAACGCGCAAAGGCATACCCAGCCATGCAAGAGAAGATGATCGACGGGATCAGCACGCCGAACGCGACCACCAGGCTATTGACAAAGAACCGGGCGAAGTTGCCGTCCACCCACGCCCGCCGGTAGTTCTCCCATTGGGGCTCCTCAGGGAGCAAGAAAACTCCCTGCACCAGCTCGACCGTCGTTTTGAGCGACGCAAGGATCGTGATCAGGAACGGCACCACCGCGATCACGACCCCCAAAAGCAGCAAAATGTAGACCGGTAGTCGCTTAAGCATCGGCTTCCCTGAACAATCTCAACACCAACACCGATAGCACCAGCGTCATGACCGCCAGCAGGACGGCGATCGCGGTCCCATATCCCACCTCGTTGGCGTTGAACGCGGCGCTGATCATGAACAGCGCCAGCACCTGCGTCTCATCGCCGGGGCCGCCATTGGTCGTCGCCCTGATCACGTCAAAGGCCCGCAGCGCCAGGATCAGGTTGACGGACAAGACGACTGCCATCTCGCGCCGCAGCCCCGGCAGCGTCACCGCCGTGACCTCTTGCCACAACCCAGCGCCATCCAGACGGGCCGCCTCGTACAGCTCCGTCGGGATCTTCTGTATCCCCGCCACGAACAGCACGTAGCAGAAGCCGTAGGCCGCCCACGCCCCGATCAACCCGACCGTCGGCAGCGCCCAGGTGAAGTCTCCCAGCCAGCTCGGCGCGTCGATCCCCACCCAGTCCAGCGCGGCATTGACCGGACCGAATACCGGGTTGAGAATCCAGCGCCAGACCACCCCGATCAGCACGCCCGGCATGATGTACGGCAGGAACAGCCCCGCCTGGAACAAGCGAGCGCCGCGCAGCTTGAGCTGGTGAACGAGCACCGCCGGGATCAGGCCGAGCACCGCGGGCAGGATCACGAAGTACGGAATCAGCACGATGTTGTGCCAGAGCGACATCCAGAATCCGGAGTCCTGAAACGCGTCGATGTAGTTCTGGACACCGACGAAGCTTGCCGAATCCAGGGCGATCCCGTCCCAGTCCGTCGTGCTGATCACAACCGTACCCGCGACCGGCGCCACCAAAAACAGCGTGAAGACAAGCACTGCCGGCAGGAGGTAAAGGAACGGCTCGATCCGCCTGAAGGCAATACCCCGCGACGCGGAAGGATCACCGACAGAGTCGTTCGAACTGCTGGCCTGTGTCGCTTCGGCAGGTGTGGCTCGGTCTATGCTCATCCGACCTCATTTCGAATCCACACGTGGGGACCTACCTTGTGTCGGGCCAATCCGCCCGCATCGTCTCGACAGGCTCCACCCGCAAGGTCCACACTACCATTCGGACAATGCACGCATGATACACGCACTCCCCATCCACCAAAGAAAAGCAGGGCGACGCAATGCGTCCCCCTGCTCCCGGCATTGATTCAATTGTATGAACTAGCGCTACTCGAACGATGCCGCGTAGAACTCCTGCAGGTTCGCCGCGAACTCCCCTGGCGTCACCTGGCCACCGAGAAGCTGTTGCAGCTCACTGACGAGCACATCATAGAAACCTGGCGCCGCCCAATCGAGGTAATGACCGAGCGCATCATTTGCCAGCGCCGTGTTCCAGCTGCTGTACAGGTCGCCAGAGACGGTTCCTTCGGTGATCTGGTCGTCCGCAATTTCACTGGCCGGCAGCAATCCCGCCTCGACAAAAGCGCTGAACGCCTCCTCCGATACCAGCTCGTTGATCAGGCCAGCCGCTAGGTCGGGATCGGCAGCGTTGGAGGTGATCGAGTACGGAATGCCAACTCCACCGACGTGAAGGACAGCCGCCCCGCCAGCCGCTGGCGAAGCTACGGGTGATGCCGATGCCGGTGTTGCCGCTGCCTGAGCGTCCAGCGGAGGCGTCAGGAAGAAGCCGGCGTTCTCGCCGAGATTCTCGCTCACGGTTCCAGCCTGCCAGCTCCCCTGCATCAGCATCGCGGCTGCGCCCGATTCAAAAAGCGCCACCGCGTCATCCGAGGTGATACCCTCGAAGCCCTCCTGCAGGAAGCCTCGCTCGACCCACTCGACGTACTTGGTCGCGGCGTCGATGATCGTCGGATCATCGAACGACTGCTCGCCGCTCCGGTAGATCAGCCCGTCTAGATACTCTCTGGTTGCCATGGTGCCGTGGATGTTGCCGAACATGTGAATCGCGGTCCAGCCATCGGAGTTGCCGAAGGCGAGCGGCGTCTGTCCGGCGTCGACCACCGCCTGCATCGTCTCTTCAAGTTCCGCCAGCGTGGTGGGCAACTCAGCACCAAGTTCCTCGAAGATCGAGCGGTTGTAGTAAAAGCCGACGATCTCCGCCTCGGCGGAGACGCCCCACAACTGGCCGGTGCCAAACTCGGTGCCATCGGCGCTGTACATGTTTCGGGCCAGGAGTCCCGCGGGAAGCCCTTCCGCCCAGCCGTACTCCTCGACGTATCCCGAGATGTCGACCACCTGGCCCGCCCGCACCATCGGCCCCATCAGCGATTCGCCGTTGTTCACCTGCGCGACGGCCGGTCCCTGATCGCTCTCCACGACCCGCGGCAACGTGTCCTGAAGCTCCTCCAGCGTCCATCCACGGTGCTCGACCGTAATACCTTCGTTTTCCTCTTCGAACGACGCCCCCAGATCTTCGACGATGGTCTGGCGCGGATCGGAGTTGAGGGTATCCCAGAACTCCAGGGTCATATCGTCTTGGGCCGCAAGGACGGCTGGCCCATAAGGCAGCGCAGTGGTTCCCAGGGCCGCGAGCCCGGCAGCCGCGCCGGTTCGCTTCAGAAGTGTGCGACGTTGCATGGTCATTTCGGAGAGTCCTTTCTCGGATATGTGCCGATGGACGCCTGAGTGCGCCTCGGCGCTTCGTTATGTACCGACTATGCCCAAATCTTTACATACGGAAGTGACTCCGTCAAACAGCGTGACTACGGGGACTGCCGTGCTCGCCTTTGCTGACGTTATACCGCTTCGACCTCCGCTGGACGACGATCAGGGCGCATTTCTAGGTCGGAATCACTCAGGCGAATCGCCCGCTCGACGATTCCCGACCAGTACTCATCATCTAGCACCGCTTCCCTGTCCAAAGGAATGATCGCCGGGTGCCCGTCGTTCCCCGCGATCCAGCGGTTCAGGATGTGCGCGTCGTCCAGGCTGTCGTATCCCACCGGCGGCAACCCATTCTCTCGAAACCGTTGGTACGCCAGCTTCAGTTGATGGGATGGGCTTTCCGTGACGTTGGCTGGTGTGCCTGGATGTATCACTGACACGTCAATGACGCGATCCTCTCCTTCGGATGGCGCTCCGACTGTCAACGTCGTGTCGGCGCCGGCGACCACGTCCCCACTATCGGCTGCCTCGATTACCATCCGGGACCAGGTTCGACCCTCCAGCACCATCCACAACTCTCGCGTTCCGGCGTCCCGGCCAGGTAGCGCCATCATCAGATGATGCCTCTCCACCGCGTCGCGCAGTTGCCGCTGTCCCGCGACGATGCCGTTGACAACGGTCAAGTTCCGGCGCAGCTTCTCCGCACGCTCGAAATCTTGCGCGTCCGCCGCGCGTTCCAGCCCCGCCCAAAGCACCGCGTACAACGCGTCGTCTTCGCCATCGAGAAACCGGACGACCTGCCTTACCATGTCGCGGTACTCTCCGGCGATCGAGACATCGACACACGGCCCCAGGCACTTGCCGATCGCCAGCCGCAGACAGGGATTGCCGTAACTCCTGGCGTTCTTGAACGACCGCGTGCAGGTGCGCAGTGGCAGCACATCGTTGATCACATCGACCGTCTTCCTGGCGGAACTTCGGCTCCGGTATGGCCCAAAGTAGCGGGCGCCGTCATCCTTGCGGTCTTTAACCAGCGTGATCTTCGGCCACCGGTTGCCCAGATCGACGCGAATGTACGGGTAGTGCTCGAACGACCGCATCATCGTGTTGTAGCGCGGGGCATGACGTCGAATGAGTTGCGATTCGAGCAGCAGCGCTTCCAGCTCCGATCCCACGACCTCAGTATCGATCGCGCCGATGGACTCCAGCAGCCCGTCCATCTTCCGGGCGTAACCGAGCGGTTGCGAAAAATACGATCCCACCCGCTCCCGCAGGTTCTTGGACTTGCCGACGTAGATCACCCGACCATTCCGATCACGCATCAGGTACACGCCGGGCTTGCGAGGGATGCCTTCGAGCAGACTGCGGTCGACCAGGGATCGTCCTCGCCCGACATGCTCTCGTGGTCGGCGCTCGCGGACCGAGGCCATGACTTTCAGCGCATCGAAGGAGTCAACCCCCTGGCGTCGAGCCTCCGCCTCCAGTCGAAACGCCACCTGCGCGGTGATCTCGGCGTCGACGCCGGCGCGGTGGATCTTGCGAGGCGAAAGACCCAACGCTCGCGCCACCCGGTCGAGACCAGGTCGCTTCAGGCCCGGCAGCACCCTGGTCGCCAGCGACAGCGTGTCGATAGACTCGTTGATCACCTTGGCATGCCGTGCCCGCTGAAGCTCCGCGTTGAGAAATCCAATGTCGAACCCGACGTTGTGCCCCACCAGCACGTCGTCGCCGATGAACTCGACGATCTCCGTCGCCAGTTCGCTGAACTGGGCGGCGTCCTCAACATCTTCATCCCGGATACCGGTCAGCTTGGTAATGTAGACCGGAATCCGACGTCCCGGATTGAGCATCCGGTTGTAGCGATCGGTTTCCTCACCCTGTCGATACCGGATCAGCGCAATTTCGATCATGCGCTGCGTGGACGGTTTCAGCCCCGTCGTCTCGATATCGATCGCCACGAACGCCGGAAGCAAGGTTTCCGTAATCTCCACATTCAGCGAAAGAGCCGATGTCAGCCGCCACGTGCCATCGGCCAGGTACTCCAGCCGCTCTTCGGATTCCAGCGCTGAGTGGAGCAATGGTCGCCACAATGCCGGTGATGCAGACTTTCCGAACACGAACGCGACCAGCGCATCCTCGTGCGCCGAGCTATTGTGCTGCTCGAGAAAACTGATCGCGCGGTCGCACAACGCCTCGTATCGGTTGCCATCCGGTGCCTGTTCGGATGCTATGGAATCCAAGTGATGCATGAGACAGACCCAGTCGTACGATGCGTGCGAAATGTGGAATCATAGGTACTTCGTCGCGCCGACCCCGTAGCGCCGGGTCTTGTGCCCGTGAAGCTAGGCGCCCGCGGACGTGACCCGGTTATAGCCTATTTTGTGACTGGTGGACAAAGGAGCATCGTGCATGACGGAAGAGGTCCAGCGGCGGCTCGACGAACTGCGGCAACTAATCGACCGGTACAACTACGAGTACCACGCGCTCGACGCCCCAACCGCGACCGATGCCGAGTACGATGCGCTGTTCAATGAACTTAGGTGCCTCGAGTCGGAGCATCCCGAGCTGATCACGCCGGAGTCCCCCACGCAGCGGGTAGGCTCGGAAACTCAATCGACTTTCCGTCAGGTGCAGCACGCGCGCCCGATGCTTTCCCTCAGCAACGTGTACAACGAGGAGGAGCTGGCCGAATGGGCTGCACGGGCACTCCGCATGAGTAGTGCGGAAAACCTCCAGTACGTCACCGAGCCCAAGGTCGACGGGCTCGCCGTCGCCATCACCTATCGCAACGGCACGTTCGAGCTCGCCGCCACTCGCGGCAACGGATTCATCGGGGATGACATCAGCGCCAACATCCGCGCCGTGCCGTCGATCCCGCTCAACCTTCGCCGTAGTGACCGGTTCGACATCCCCGGCAGGATCGAGGTGCGCGGCGAGATCTACATGCGCCGCTCGGACTTCGAGGCGCTCAACAACCGCATGGCCGAGAGCGGAGGCAAGCTCTTCATGAACCCGCGCAACGCCGCCGCCGGCGCGATCCGCCAGAAGAACACCCGCATTACTGCCAGCAGGCCGTTGCGCCTGTCCGCCTATCAGATCGGCTATATCGAAGACGGCCACCAGCCACGCTCACATTTCGAATCGCTGGAGATGCTGCGGGAGTTCGGGTTCGCCACATCGCAGGAGTCCGTGCTACATGACTCGGTCGACGATGTCTGGGCGCGGGGCCGATTCTGGCTGGACCGCCGCTCCGCGCTCGACTTCGAGATCGACGGCATGGTGATCAAGGTCAACGACCTTGATCAGCAGGAGGAGATCGGCTTCGTCGCCCGCGAGCCTCGTTGGGCCACCGCCTACAAGTTCCCAGCGGCGCAGCAAACCTCGAAGCTGCTCGACATCCTGATCAATGTCGGTCGCACCGGCACGATGAACCCCCTCGCCGTGCTGGAGCCGGTAAACATCGGCGGTGTCACGGTCAGCCGCGCCACGCTCCACAACGAGGACGAGATCGCCCGCAAGGACCTTCGCATCGGCGACACCGTCATCGTCCAGCGCGCCGGCGACGTCATCCCGCAGATCGTCAAGGTGATGGAGGACCGGCGCACTGGCAATGAGCAACCCTGGGAGATGCCAACCCACTGCCCGTCATGCGGTCAACCTGTCCATCGCGAGCCCGGTGAGGCGATGCGCTACTGCACCAACGCCGCCTGTCCCGCTCAGCTGCTGGAACGACTGCACCATTTCATCGGTCGGTCGGCGATGGACATCGACGGCCTCGGCGCGAGGCTCGCCGACCGCTTCGTCGAGATGGGCTGGGTCCACGACGCCGCCGACCTCTACACCCTTGACCAGGAAGCCGTCGCAGCACTGGAAGGCCTGGGGGAGAAGAGCGCCGCCAACCTCTGCGAGTCGATTGACGGAAGCCGCCAACAGCCACTCTGGCGCCTAATTCACGGGCTCGGCATCCGGCACATCGGCGAGCTAACCGCGACGTTGCTGGCCGATCGGTTCGAGTCACTGGACGCGCTGGGCAAGGCAACACATGAGGAAATCAACGATGTGCCCGGCATCGGCGGCATCGTTGCGGCCAGTGTCGTCGACTTCTTCAGCGAGGAACCCAACCGTAGGCTCGTCGAGAAGTTCGAAGGGGCTGGCCTTCGCACCCGCGAGCACGCCGACGGCGAGGTTCGACCACGTCCGTTGCTCGGCAAGACACTGGTGCTTACCGGTCGGCTGGACCGCCACACCCGCCTGGAAGCGGAAGAAGCCCTCCGCAAGCTCGGCGCAAGTGTCTCCGGTTCGGTGTCGAAAAAGACCACGGCAGTCGTCGCCGGCGAGGCCGCCGGGAGCAAGGCCGAGAAAGCCCGCACGCTCAACATCCCGATCCTGAGCGAGGACGATCTGGCGACACTGCTTACTGGCGAAATCCCCGCCGAAATCGCGGAATCCTGAGCCGCATTCATGCTATCCTGACGACAACGCCCCGCCTCGTGGCGCCGACTCCGTATCGGCATCACAAATCCGGTTGCATGTCGCATGGAGAACAGAATGAACGGCTTCACCGCGTCAAGTCGCGAGAACGACCATGTTCAGACCGTGCGGACCATCGCCCGGATTGCCCAGATGCTCGTCGAGCTTCGCGACGAGTATGTCGAGCGCCCTCGCGAGGACACGCTCCTCCAGATCGAGCAGCGTCTCGACGACATGATCCGGCTGCGCGACGATCTCGCCCGACGCAACAAGGACGCGTCGGACGAGGACTCAGGTTCCCTGTAGCGCGTTCTGCGCGACGGTGGTGCCGGGCTTGACCAGCGGCTCACCGTAACTGCACATCGGGCACTCCGACGGTTCCCATGATTCCACGTTCTGCCGCGCAAGTGGACGCAGGGGAATATCACCGAACTCGACCTTCCCGTTGCTGCGGTCCACCAGCACCCCGATTCCCATGACCTCAACGGGATGCACCTGCAACGCGCCCAACGTCTCGCGAATCGAGCCGCCAGTCGTCAGGATGTCATCAACCACCAGCACCCTCGCCGCCTCGGCAAACGTGGTGCTGCGGCGAATCTCTCGCGTCTCGACACCTTCCGAGGCCCGCTCGGCATAGGCAGCGGGCAGACCCATCTGCCGCGCCGTCTCGAACGCCAGCAGGATACCGCCCGTCGTCGGCCCAACCACCACGTCGACCGGAATATCGCCGAACGCCTCGACGAACCTCGCACACACGATCTCCGTCGCGCCGGGATTTCGCAGCAGGTCGAACTTTTCGAGATAGACATCGCTGTGGCGGCCCGACGCCAGCAGGAAATGCCCACTCTTGAGCGCGCCGATCTGCCGCAGTTGCTCCATGAGGTCGGTCATCGGGTGAACTCGCTTTCCATCGTCAACAAGTCCTCGGCGCGCGGCGTCTGCCGCCGAAGCTGGTATCGCTCATTGGCCACGCCCACAATGCCTCCAAGCGAAGAATGTCCTCGCGCCGCCAGCCAGCGTTCGATACCGTCTATCAGGTCCATCAGCACGCGAGGCTGCGCGAACGCCGCCGTCCCCACCTGGATCGCGCTTGCCCCCGCCATGAAGAACTGGAGCGCATCTGCGACGGTCGCGATCCCGCCCATCCCGATTACCGGGATATCCACCGAACCCGCCACCTGGTACACCATCCGCAGCGCGACCGGTCGCACCGCCGGACCCGACAGCCCGCCCGTCACGTTGGCAAGCACCGGTCGTTGCCGCTGGATGTCGATCTCCATGCCCACCAGCGTGTTGATCAGCGACACCGCGTCCGCGCCCTCAGCCTCGACCGCCTGCGCGATCTCAACGATGTCGAGCGCTCCTGGACTCAGCTTGACGATCATCGGCAGCGTCGTCGCCGCCCTCACCTTCTGAGTGACGTCCGCCGACATCGCCGCGTCCCAGCCGAAGCAGAATCCTCCCGCGCTGATGTTCGGGCAGGAGATATTCACCTCGATCGCGGCGACACCTGGCACGTCGTCCAGCTTTCGGGCCATCATCGCGAAGTCCTCGACGCTCTTCGCCGAGATGTTCACGATCGCCGGCACGTCCCACGAAAGCCAGATCGGAGGGTACTTCCGGATAAATCCCGATATCCCCGGATTCTGCAGGCCGATGGCATTGAGCATCCCGGCTGGCGTCTCGGTGATGCGCGGCATCGGGTTCCCGGAGCGAGACTTCGGCGTGATGCCCTTGCTGACAAAAGCTCCCAGCCGCTGCACATCGACCGAGCCCGCGAACTCCTGCCCGTATCCGAAGCATCCCGACGCCGGAATCACCGGATTCCGCAGCACCAGTTCCCGTGGATTCCGGGGCGCGAGATCGACAACCATGTCCGGAGCGTTTGCGTGTGTCATCCCCATAGCATTTCGTCCATCTCAAAAACCGGCCCTTCGACGCAAGCCGTCCTCATGCCGCGCCTGGTCTCCACCACGCACCCCAGGCAAGCGCCGATTCCGCAGGGCATCGCCCGCTCCACCGCCATCTGGACATCAGGTCGATCACCCATGCGATGCTGGTGAATTACCGCCCGCAAGGTACGGAACATCGGCTCCGGCCCGCAGCTGAACACCTGATCGGCCCATTGCAGGTACGCGGGAATAATGTCGGTGACAAAGCCGGTGTGACCCGCGCTACCGTCCATCGTCGCCACGACGTACTCGACCTCGTCCGGCAATTCCCTGGCCGGCAGAAGACCGTCAGCGTCATTAGCGCCCATCAGGTACGTCACCTGCTTGCCGTCCCGGATCGCTGCCTCCGCCAGCATCCGCAACGGCGCGGCGCCCACCCCACCCGCGACCGTAAGCAGACGCTCCGTCTTGGGCCGCACCGTGAACGGCGCCCCCAGCGGCCCCATCACGTCCAGCGAGACTCCTTCCTGTTGCCGCATCAGCCAGGCACTGCCTCGTCCATACGCCCGCACCAGCACGGTCAAGGTCTGGGCCTTCTGATCCGCGCGATACACGGAATAGGGACGCCGCAACAGCGGATCGTAAGCGGTCGGTTCCCGGCTGAGTATCTGGACGAACTGGCCGGGCCGCGCCTCAGCGACGGCCTTCTTCGGCGCCGTGAACGTGGTGAGGATGGCATCGCCCATGACTGGCTCGATCCGGATGATTTCACCCATGAACTCGCGTGTTGAAAAGGTTGATTCCGTTTTCGCCATCACATCCATACACATCACCACACCCCAACCAACAAAGCCGTCATCCTGAGCGAAGCGAAGGACCCCCGTGCGAAGCGCTCGGCAGCAAGCTGCCGCTTGTTTTCACAATCCAGTTACCATCCGGTACACCCGCTCTTCGACCTTGGCAGAAACAAGGTCTGCCGCTACGCTTTGGTGTCGGCATGTGTCGTTCCAGCGCCTCGCAACCCACCCTAATACCCGAACGCCGGCGCGCGATACGACTGAATCGGCTCGACCGTAAAGCTCTCGTTGGATCGCTCCATGGCGCCGACCATCGTCTTCGCCGTCTCCAGCGAGGTGATGCACGGAATGCCGCGCTCGACCGCCGCCCGCCGAATCTCGATCCCGTCCAGAATCTCCTTGTCCGCCGGGCCTGGCGTATTGATCACGCCATCGACGATGCCGTCCCTGATCACGTCCAGCATATCCGGCGATCCGTGCCCGATGCGCTTGGTCACCATCTGTACTGGCATCCCGGCCCGCTCGATCATCGCCGCCGTTCCCTCGGTCGCATACAGACGATAGCCCATCCGCATAAGTGACGAGATCATCGGCTCCGCCTCGGCTTTGTCCTCGTCGGCAATCGTCACCAGGATCGACCCCCGAGGCGGCAGCGACAACCCCGCCGAGATCAGCGCCTTGAAAAACGCCGAGTCGAACGTTCGGTCGATGCCCATCACCTCCCCGGTCGATTTCATCTCCGGGCCAAGATGCGTGTCGACCCCTCGCAATTTCGCCATCGAGAAGACGGGCGCCTTCACCGCTGTCAGCGGTTGCCGCGGCCAAAGGCCGCCCTCGTAGCCCTGATCCCGCAACGATCGACCCAGCATGATGTTGGTCGCCAGCTTCACCATCGGCACGCCGGTCGCCTTGCTCAGGAACGGCACCGTCCGGCTCGACCGTGGATTGACCTCCAGCACGAAGATCCTGCCGCTCTGAATAACATATTGAATGTTGATCAATCCTCGCGCATCGAGTCCCAATGCGATTCTGGTGGTGTAGTCGACGATCTGCTCGACCTCGGCGGGATACAAATTGACCCCCGGATAGACCGCGAACGAGTCGCCGGAGTGAACTCCCGCCCGCTCGATGTGCTCCATGATCCCCGGAACCAGCACGTCCTCGCCATCGGAGATCGCGTCGACCTCCACCTCTTTGCCGAGCAGGTACTTGTCGACCAGCACCGGATGCTCCGGCGTCAGCGATGCCTGGTTGCGAATGTAGCGAGCCAGCTGATCCGCCCCATAGACAACCTCCATCGCCCGCCCGCCGAGCACGTACGATGGTCGCACCAGCACAGGATAGCCGATCCGCGCCGCGACCTGCTCCGCGTCCCGGAGTGACGTCACGGTAGCGCCATCAGGCCGGGGAATGTCCAGCCGGTTCAGGAACGCTTCGAACCGCTCCCGATCCTCGGCCAGATCGATGGAATCCACCGTGCTTCCCAGAATCGTCGCGCCCGCCCTGCTCAACGGCCTGGCGAGGTTGATCGCGGTCTGCCCGCCGAACTGCAACACCAGCGGCGGGTAGTCCTCGACCTTGCCATCGGCCTCGTGGTAGAGAATCTCCTCGACGCTCTCCCGGTCCAGTGGCTCGAAATAGAGCCGGTCGGAGGCGTCGAAATCCGTCGACACCGTCTCCGGATTCGAGTTCACCATGATCGAGGCGACACCAGCCTGGCGAAGCGCCGCCGCCGCCTGCACCGAGCAATAGTCGAACTCGATTCCTTGCCCGATCCTGATCGGGCCAGACCCGACCACCATCGCCCTGTCGCCTTCGAGCGGGGTGGCTTCGTCCTCCTCTTCATAGGTCGAATAGAAATACGGTGTCGCCGCCTCGAATTCGCCGGCGCAGGTATCGACCATCTTGTACACCGGCGTCATGCCGGTTGAGCGCCGTCGCTCGCGGATCGACGTCTCGGTCTGTCCAGTCAGGTCGGCGATCTGCACATCGGAGAAACCCGCTCGTTTCGCCCGCCACAGCAGGTCATCAGTCAGATCATCCGCGACCAGCTCGCGCTCGAGGTGGACCAACCTCTCCAGCTTCCAGAGAAACCACTCGTCGATTGCGCTGAGGCGGTGAATCTCCTCGACGGGCACATCCCGTCGCAGCGCCGCCATCACCGCCCACAGCCGCAGATCGTTGGGCCGCTGGATCAGCTCGCTGATCTTCGAGCCATCGTCGCCCCACGATGGCTCTTCCCAGCCCAGGTCCTTGCCGGTCGTCTCCAGCGAGCGCACCGCCTTCTGGATCGCGCCCTCGAACGAGCGGTCGATCGCCATTACCTCACCCGTCGCCTTCATCTGGGTGCTGATGGTGCGGTCGGCCCGAGGGAACTTGTCGAATGGCCAGCGCGGGATCTTCACCACAACATAGTCCAGCGCCGGCTCGAACGCGGCGGTGGTCTTGCCGGTCACGACGTTCATCATCTCATCGAGCCGCTTGCCGACGGCGATCTTGGCGCTAAGGCGGGCGATCGGATAGCCGGTCGCCTTGGACGCCAGCGCCGACGACCGGCTCACGCGCGGGTTGACCTCGATCACCCCGTATTCCATTGAGTCGGGGTCCAGCGCATACTGGACGTTACACCCGCCCTCGATCTTGAGCGCCCGGATGATGTTCAGCGCCGATGTCCGCAGCATCTGGTATTCGCGGTCGGAAAGTGTCTGCGAAGGCGCAACCACGATGCTATCGCCAGTGTGGACGCCCATCGGATCAATATTTTCCATGTTGCAGATCGTGAGGCAGGTGTCAGCGCTGTCGCGCATCACCTCGTACTCGATCTCCTTCCAGCCCAGCAACGACCGCTCCACCAACACCTGTCCGATCGGGCTCGCGGTGATTCCACTCTGGACAAAATGCTCCAGCTCCTGCTCAGTGTGAGCCACCCCACCGCCTGTCCCGCCTAGCGTGTAGGCGGGACGGATCACCAGCGGCAGCGGCACCTCATTGGCAAACATCCTGGCTTCGGCGATTGAATGCACGATCGCGCTCGGGATCGCGGGCTCGCAGATCCGCTGCAGCAATTGCTTGAACAGCGCCCGGTCCTCTGCCTGCTGGATCGACGCTAAGGGCGTGCCGAGCATCCGCACGCCATACGCATCCAGGATTCCCATCTCAGCGACCTGCACCGCGAGGTTCAGCCCTGTCTGGCCGCCAATCGTCGGCAGCAACCCCTCCGGTCGCTCCCGCTGGATGATGCGGCGAACCACCTCAGGCGTCAGCGGTTCGATGTAGACCGCGTCGGCGATATCTTCATCGGTCATGATCGTCGCCGGGTTGGAGTTCACCAGAATCGTGCGCACGCCCTCCTCACGCAAGGCGCGGCACGCCTGCGTCCCGGCGTAGTCGAATTCCGCCGCCTGGCCAATGATGATGGGGCCAGACCCGATGACCAGCACACTCTCCGGTGTCTTCATGCTGCCGATGTTCCCCTTCCGCCCAATTATCTACTTGACGACTCGCGCAGGGACCGACCTCATGTCGATCCGCTCGTGTCTGGTTCAACGATTCACTGACGCCCGTCCTTTGACCATTTCCAGAAACCGGTCGAACAGGTATCCGTTGTCCTCCGGCCCCGGCGATGCCTCCGGATGGAACTGCACCGAGAGCACTGGACGATCGCTATGCCGAATGCCCTCGACTGACCCGTCGTTAAGATTTCGCAGCCCTACCAGCCAGCCGCCACCTTCGGGCAGCGTGTCATCGTCCACGCGGTAGCTGTGGTTCTGCGCGGTAATCGACACCCGACCGCTCACTTCGTCACGGACCGGATGATTCCCACCCCGGTGTCCGAACTTCAGCTTGGACGTCTTCGCGCCGATTGCCCGCGCCAGCAATTGATGTCCCAGACAGATGCCGAAGTATGGACGATTGTCCTCCAGTAGATGCTCGACGATATCAAGGCCGTGATCGAGATTCGCCGGATCACCCGGACCCGGCGAGACGACAACTCCGTCAGGGCGCAAGGCTTCGACATCCCCATAGGAGGTTCCGTACGGCACAACCGTGACCCGAGCGCCCCGCTTGACCAGCGAGCGGACAATGTTTCGCTTCACCCCGCAGTCGATCACCACGATATGCGGACCGTCACCGTCGCCGAACTGCTCCGTCTCGCGGCCCTGCACCTCGCCAACGACATCCTGCTCGCCGGGTAGCTGCGCCGCCCGAGCGCGCTCAACGAGATCAGCGTCCTCGATGTTCGAAGCCCTCCGGACCAGCACCGCCCGCGTGTCCCCCACCGAGCGAATATGCCGCGTCAGTGCTCTCGTGTCCACGCCTGAGATGCCCGGGACGCCGGCTACCTTGAGATACGCGCCGATGTCGCCAGTCGAGCGCCAGTTGGAAGGTTGATCGTCGACCTCACGCACCACCAGACCAGCGATCCAGGGATTCCGCGACTCGTTGTCGTCGTCGTTGACGCCGTAGTTGCCGATCAGTGGGAAGGTCATGCAGACGATCTGCCCGCGAAACGAGGGGTCGGTGCAGACCTCCTGGTAGCCGGTCATCGTCGTGGTGAACACGGCTTCGCCACTGGCGTCGGCCTCCGCGCCAAAGCCCTTGCCTCGAAACACCCGGCCGTCAGCCAGCGCAAGCGCCGCGTCGTGACGTGGTCGAAATCGCTCAGGCACGATAGCGCTCCTCTCCATCGATCAGCGTCAGTTCCGCCCGCCCTCGCATCGTCATTCCTATCATGGGCGTGTTCGCGCTCTTGCTCCGGATCGTATCGCGGGACACGACCCAGGAATGCTCCGGATCAAACACCGTCACATCGGCGGGCGCTCCGGGGGTCAACGTGCCGCGATCAAGCCTGAAGATCGACGCTGGCGCGTGCGTCCAGAGGCGAACCAGCTCGTTCACCGTCAGGTGGCCGGCTCGCACCAGTTCATAGGTGCAGGGAAAGGCGAGCTCGATTCCGGTCATCCCGGATGCCGCCGCCTCGTACGGCCCACCGAACTTGTCCTCGTCGGCATGAGGCGCGTGGTCTGTCCCGAAGATGTCGAACTGGCCCTGCTTGACCGCGCTGAGCAGCCCGACTGTATCCGCCACCGGTCGCAGCGGCGGGTTGACCTTGGTGTACGGGTGTGCCGGTTCAAGATCCTCACCGTCAGGCGCGGTGGTGTTGTGCATCACTCGCTCACCGCCCACCCATTCGTCGCTCATCACGATATGGTGCGGCATCACCTCGGCGGTCACACGCACGCCTCGCGCCTTGGCCTCCATGATGAGTTCGATCCCGCGTGCGGTGCTGACGTGGCAGACGTGCAGCCAACCGCCCGTCAGATCTGCCAGCATCAGGTCACGCGCGATGATAATCTCCTCGGCCGCTGCCGGAATGCCGAAGATTCCGAGCCGACGCGAGACCTCACCCTCGTGCATCGCCCCGGAGGCCAGCACCTTGTCCTCGCAGTGGACTATCACCGGCACGTTGAGCTTCCGTGATGCTTCGAGCGCGTTCCGCATGATCGCGCTGTCGGCGGTCGTGTCGCCATCGTCCGAGAAGCCGATCGCGCCACTCCTGGCAAGCGCCTCGAAGTCGACCGCCTCTCGTCCGCTCCGACCCTTGGTGATCGTCGCGATCGGCAGGATCGCGCAAGCAGCATCTCGCTTCGCTCGATCGATCACATCCTCGATGGCCCTGACCGAGTCCAGCGCGGGCTTTGTGTTCGGCATGCAGGCAACCGTGCCGAAGCCTCCTGCCACCGCCGCCAGCGATCCCGTCGTCAGCGTCTCCTTGTCGGTGAACCCCGGATCGCGGAAATGGACGTGCATGTCGATCCAGGCGGGAGTGACCAGCTTTCCGGCAGCGTCATGCACTGTGACTTCTTTGCCCGTGTCAGCGCCCTCGACTTCTCCCAGCGAGAGGATCGTCCCGTTCCGAATCACGACATCGGCGATGACGTCGACATCGTTGGCGGGATCCACGACGCGGCCACCGCGCAGGATCAGCGTCTCGCTCATCGGCCCGTCCTCCAACATCGCTCCGGTTGAGGCGCCATATACTCACAAAAAGACGCCCCCGCGGTCCTGAAAAGACCCGAGGGCGGTGCAAAATCGGATTGTGCCGTTGTGGGTGTATTCGTCACGCGCAATACCAAACCTCACGAAGAGACCGTCTGCATAAACCGATGAAGTGTAGCGCGGAACGCAGCGCCTGCGCAATGTGGAGATGAGCGTGACCCTGACGCCAGCCGACCGCCTCAATGCTATCGAACCGATACTGGACGAGGTCTACGGTCCCCGCCAGCTCAACCCGGACCGTGACCCGGTCTCTACGCTGGTATCTACGATCCTCAGCCAGAACACCTCAGACACCAACACCGCTCGCTCGTTTCGCAGCCTGAGGAACCGATTTCCCACGTGGAACGATGTCGTCGGCGCGAACCCCGAGGACGTCATCGACGCGATCCGGTCAGGTGGCCTGGCGAACCGCAAGGGTCCGCGCATCCAGGCGGCGCTGGAGGAGATCGAGGATCGATATGGCACGTTCACGCTGGATAATCTGGCCACGATGCCGATCGATGCAGCAAGAGCCGAACTGGTGTCCATCGACGGTGTCGGACCCAAAACCGCCGCCTGCGTCCTCCTGTTCAGCATGGGATTGCCAGCGATGCCGGTCGATACCCACGTCCATCGCGTCGCGACCCGGGTCGGGCTGATCGAACCGGGCGCCACAGCCAACGCCGCGCATGCGAAACTCGAGTCATTGATCGGCGACAACGCCGACCGCGTGTACAGGTTGCATGTCGAGATCATCGCCCATGGCCGTGCCGTCTGTCAGGCGCGGCGACCCCGATGCGAGATATGCCCACTCAGGAGTCATTGTGAGTACGCCACCAGTCGAGAGAATTGACCTGACCGGACGAACCTTCAACAATTTCCACCATCCCGATAGCGAGTCCACCGAGTTGATCCTCGTCCGCCATGGACAGACCGAAGCCAATCTCAACGGGCTGCTGGTCGGGCGGCAGGATGTGTTACTGACCGATCTCGGCCATCAGCAGGCACAAGCCGTCGCCGATGAGGTTAAGCGGCTTGAGCCGGACGCGCTTGTCACCAGCCCGCTGCAACGGGCCCGCCAAACCGCAGCGCCAATCGGCGCGGCGACGGGGCTGCTGCCCACGGTCATCGACGAGATCGCCGAGTTCAGCTTCGGAGAGCTGGAGGGTTTCGCCGAACACGAGGCGATCAGCGCTCACCCGCACCTCCGCTCGCTTATCCAGGGAGCGGCCCATCCCGACGATTTCTGGCCGGGAGGCGAGTCGGCAAACTCCTTCGTCACCAGAATCCTGACTGGCTTCGCCAGGATCATGGCCGACCACCATCATCGCCGGGTGGTCGTCGTCACCCATGGCGGAGTCATTGGCACGCTGGGGGCGATCCTGGTGGCGTCGGGCGATATGTCGTTCTTTCCCTATCTCGTCAGAAATTGCACCATCTCGAGATTGACTGTGACTGCCGACGGCACCTCATGTGACGGCTGGAATCAGACGTCGCACCTGGGAGACGTAGAGCACTCGTCTTGACGTATACAAAGGATGGCACACATGAAACTCACTACACTTGGCGGAAGCGCGGCGGGAGTTGGTACCGGCCAGGGATGCTCGTCCTACCTCGTCCGGGCCGCCGCCACGTCGCTGGTGATCGATATGGGACCGAATACGTTGCTTGAGTTACGGAAGCACGTGGACTACCGGCAGCTTGACGGCATCGTGATCTCCCACCTTCACGCCGACCACATCCTCGATCTGGTCGCGCTGCGCTACATGCTCAACTACAACCCCGTCTCCGCCCCAGGTCTCATTCCGCTTCACCTTCCGCCTGGCGGCATTGCGACGCTGGAGCGTATTGCCGCCGCCTATGAGGGATCCGGCACCGGGATTGAGTGGTTCACCAGCGCCTTCGACGTTCGGGAATACGATCCCGCGCAGAGCGTCGCGGTTGGAGCGTTTTCCTGTACCTTTGCCCCGACCGTCCACTACATTCCCTGCTGGGCGATTCGGGTTCATCCCTCAGACGACTCGGGCGATCTCCTCTACACAGCCGACACTGGCCCCGCGGCTGACCTGGACGGCTTCGGTCGAGGGGTTCATGTCCTGCTGGCTGAAGGCACGGCCCGTGAGAACAACGACGAGCCGTATGACACACGTGGTCATCTCACCCCTGCGGAGGCGGGCGAGCTGGCTGCCCGGATCGGCGCCCACACCCTCGTGCTGACGCACCTGTGGGAGGAAAACGATCCAGCCGATTCAATCCAGCAAGCCACAACCGCGTTCAACGGTGACGTGATTCGCACCACGCCGGGGATGAAGATTGCATGGCGCCGCTGAGGGACGTCTCAGGATTCAAGGTCGGTCATTGGACCGACGAACAAGCTCGGACTGGCTGCACGGTGCTGAGTTTCGACCGGCCAACGCTCGCAGCCTGCGACGTTCGGGGCGCCGCGCCGGGCAGCAGGGAACTCGCCCTGCTCGCTCCGGGTCGCGCCGAGCAGCAGCCCGACGCGATCCTGCTGACCGGGGGCAGCGCGTTCGGTCTGGCCGCCGCCGATGGCGTGATGCGATGGCTCAAGGAGCGAGATCGTGGCTTCCCGTCCCCTGCCGGTCCGGTGCCGATCGTTCCTTCGGCGGTGATCTTCGATCTCATGGTTGGCGAACCCTCCTGGCCCGATGCCGCCGCGGGCTACCAGGCCATTGACACCGCGGCCAGACTCTCCAAGGTGAAAACCGGCTCCGTCGGCGCTGGAACCGGCGCCACCTATGCAAACATCAGGGGTCCGGGGGAGTCTCAGCCGGGAGGCATTGCCATCTCGCAGATCACGCTCGATCAGGGCACCGTCACCGTAGTAGTCGTACTCAATGCCTTCGGTGATAGCGCCGAGTCGTCGCGGGATGACCCGAGACAGGCAATCCTTGACCGACCCATTGTGCCACCCATCGGCGAATCGACCACCCTGATGGCATGTGTCACCGACATCCCGCTCGACCACAACGCCTTGCACTATGTCACAGTCGCCATGCACGACGGCCTTGCCCGGGCAATCGTGCCGGCACACACGATGGTTGACGGCGATATCGCCTTCGCGGTCAGTCTGGACAACGCATCATCCGTCCGGCTCGGCCAGGCATATCGGGTGGCGCTCGCCGCCGAAATCGCCGTCGAATCCGCCATTCGCGAGCTTGTCGCGGTGTCTTAAAACCTCCTCCATGTCTGATACACTGCCATCACAATCCCGGCTGCGCTCGATCCGCTCGTAACGCGTTGCCGACACGGCTCTTACTGACTTTTCCGAGGACGCGATGGACCCGACTCGCCAGCACGACTCCGGCGCCCCATATCGTCGACCGACCATGCTCGTCGGCTCGAGAGGTTCCGCATTCGGCCGGATGTCGGTGACGCCCGACCAGGCCATCGAGGCAGGAATGTACGGGCTCGACCTCGATCTGAGGCGCGCGTGGAGTGCCCCATCGATCGACAATGTTCGGCTTCATCCCACCGCCCGCATCAAATCGGTGTGGCTGCCAATGCAGTACGCGGGACCGTTCTCCGAACAACGAGCCGGGCGGTTGCGTGATTTTCTCAACCTCTGCGCCACCCGACGCGACCTGAAGACCATCGTCTTGCCCAGGAACACGCCCGTCCGGCATCAGGGCATTTCGCTTGGACGCATGGCGCAGCAGCTCGCCGACTGGTATGGGCTGCGTATTGCGGTCAGCATTCCCGCCGACCACCTGATCCAGCAATCCGGATCACACCTGGAGCGTGTAGCCAACATGCGGCGCATAGCCGAAGAATGGGATCTCGACATGGCGCTCGATCTCACCGCTTCAGGCATCGATCAGTGGGAGGCGGAAGCTGCCCTGATGCGTCTCTTCCCAAGGCTGACCCTGGTGCGACTGCGGCCATGGCTCGACGGTGACGGAATGCCGCTGAGCGCCAGTCCGGCCCGGATCTGCATGCGAAGCGCCAGCATGCTCGCCGACCAGGCCTACAGCGGCGCGATCAGCATCGAAACCAGCCGAACCCTCATTGGCTCGTTTTCCATGTCATTGCGCTCCGGGCTCCATGAGGTCACCATGAGCCGGGCCGATGTACTGGCGCACTATGATCGCGTGCAGCAACTCGAGACCAACCGCCGCTTTCATGTGCCCGGCTCCGGGCCGATATTCTGACGCGAATTCTCATATCGGGCGCGAATAGCCATCAGGCAACGCTGCCAACGCGGTTCGATGCGTAGGGATGACTTCCCCGCAGGGAAGTCGCCCTGCGTGCGCAACGCGCGCTCAGTGGTTGGGGCGTCCGAAGTGTCTATGGACATCGCCGCCACGACGTTTTTTCCGCCGCAATCGGCGAACCGGGCGAGTATCCTGACGGAACTCGCCCGTACGGAGTTCCGCGAACTATTCAGCCAGATTCGGTATCACGTCTGCCTTATGGACCGACAAAACCCGGCGCTCGTTGCCGAGCCCGGGTATTGTCGTGTCGCAAATTGCGGTGGTGGCAAAGGCTACCGCTTGGTGTACTGAGGCGCCTTCCGGGCTCGCTTGAGTCCGACCTTCTTGCGCTCCTTTTCACGTGAATCGCGCGTAAGGAAGTGACCCTTCTTGAGCGGATCGCGCAGCTCTTCGTCGAACCGGATCAGCGCGCGCGAGATACCGTGCCGAACCGCGCCAGCCTGGCCGCTGGTGCCACCGCCGACAACGCTGACGACGACATCGAACTGGCCGGTAGTGCCCGTCGCCTGCATCGGCGCCAGCATCGTGAGCTGGTGTAGCTCTCGACCGCCGAAGTACTCCTTGCTCGGCTTGCCATTCACCGTGATCTTGCCCTCGCCCGGGTACAGCCGCACGCGGGCGATCGACGATTTCCGGCGTCCAACAGCGTAGTGAAATCGTTCCTTGGATGCTGCTTCGCTCATTATTTCTCCTCGGGGCCGTCGCGCTAGACGCGATCAGCCGTGTCGTCGACTTTCAGTTCGGTCGGCTGTTGGGCGGCATGCGGGTGATCCGTGCCGGCGTAGAGCTTCAGCTTCTTGAGTTGCTGTCGACCCAACGCGCCCTGCGGCAACATGCCCTTGACGGCAGCCTCGAGGATGCGCTCGGGGAACTTGACTCGCTGATCGCGCAACGTGATCGACTTCAAGCCACCGGGATAGTTCGAGTGCCGGTAGTAGATCTTCTCGCGATCCTTGTTGCCGGTCACTCGTACCTTGCCGGCGTTGATCACGATCACGAAATCGCCCGTGTCGATGTGCGGCGTGTACATCGCCTTGTGCTTGCCACGAAGCGTGGCGGCGATCGTGGTCGCGAGCCGGCCAAGGGTCTTGCCCTCGGCATCAACCACAAACCATGAACGCTCTATCTCGCTCGGTTTCGCTGAATACGTTCGTCGTTCCATTTTGTTCCAACTCCTGTGTACTACTCCGGTTACCCGGTATATGGTGTCGCCCGACACGTCTTGTCTGGATATCGTTATGGTTGTTCATCGCCGTAGCCTATCCGCCAAAGCACCAGCCCATGTGGCGGCGCGGTAGGTGGCCCCGATCGCCGGTCCGCCTGTTTCAACAACTCGTCGATCCATTCAGGTTCGTTGGCGCATCGACCGATCTCGCTCAGCGCGCCAACGAACCCGCGGACCATTCGCGGGAGAAACCCATCCGCGACGACGCGAACCTCGATCCCCCGACCCGACCCATCAGTTGCCGGCCACCATGCGCCGACATCGTCAGCCGAGCAGGAACGCACGGTACGAATCGTACCCTTTGTCGCCTCCTGCCGCGCCGACCAGGGAACTCCCTCGCCGCTTCCCACAAATGAGGCAAAGTCGTGGGTTCCCACGAGTCGACCAGCCGCATCGGCCATGCGCGCCGGATCGAGTGTCCCCCGCCGGTGCCAGGATGTCGCGGCCATCACCGGTGATCGGGCTCCTGACCACAACCGGTACCGATACTCCCTCCACGCCGCGTCATACCTCGCGTGGAAGCCTGCCGGCGCCTGCTCGATCCTCGTAATCGCCAGGCCATCGCCAAGCCATGGATCGAGCGCCCGCCGCAACTGCTCCAATGGCATCTCCGGCCGGATCGACGCACAACTCGCCACCTGCCCGGCGGCATGGACGCCTCGATCGGTGCGCCCAGCCAGCATCGCGTCGACCGGGTGACCCGCGAGCTCGGAGAGAGCGGCTTCGAGCCTGCCCTGAACCGTTTCTCTCCCCGCTTGTCGTTGCGATCCCTGAAACCGGGATCCATCGTAGGCGATCGTCAGCTTCAGCCGCGTCTCCACCGACGATGCTCCCGCTCCCTAAACGACAAACTCGATCAGCACCATCGGCGCGGCATCGCCACGGCGCGGGCCCAGCTTGGAAATACGCGTGTATCCGCCGTCGACATCCTCGTACCGGGGAGCAACGACGGTGAACAAACGCTCGACGGATGGGGTGTGATCCAGGCGGGACATCACCAGACCACGATGGTGACGCGAGTCGTCTCGCGCGATCGTGACCAGCTTCTCTACAACACTCCGGAGCTCCTTCGCCTTGGACTCCGTCGTCGTCAACCGTTCGTTAAGAATCAGGGAAACGGCAAGCTGCCGGAGCAACGCCTTGCGCTGGCTTGGGTTGCGTCCGAACTTCCGTCCCGACTTGCGGTGTCTCATGTCTGATCTTCCTCGTCAGTATCGTCCCCATCGCTGGAGCCCCCGAGCGATGCAATCGCTTCGGCGGCTTCGCGCGTTTCGGGGTCTTCTTCCACGTCATCATCGCCGCCGCCGGTCAGGATCGAGTCATCCGACGGCATCAGGCCCGCTTCGTTGAGCGCCTGCCGCAGTTCCTTGAGCGAGCGCGGACCAAAGTTGCGGATCGAGAGCAGATCGTCCGGGTCCATGGCCAACACCTGGCCAACCTTCTCGATCTGCTTGCTCCGCAGCGCATTCAGCACCCGCGGCGAGAGTCCAAGGTCTGCCAACGCCGTGTTCTGGACCTCCTCCGGAAGCTCCGAAGCCAGGTCTTCCGTGACCTCAACCTGGTTGAAGTCCGCGATCACCCGCGCGTGGCGGGTCAGGATCGTCGCCGCCTGAGTCAGCGCGTCTTCCGGATCGATCGATCCGTTGGTCAGGATTTCAAGGATCAGCCGGTCATAGTCAACGTTCTGACCGACCCGGGTGTGCTCGACCACGAAGTTCACCCGCTCGATCGGCGTGAAGATCGCGTCGATCGGAATCTCTCCGAGCGTCGATGACTCCTGCGATTCGGCGGTCTCGTAGCCTTGGCCGTCAGTGACCCAGAGGTCCATGTCGATCACCGCGTCCGGACCCTCGATCGTGGCAATTGGATGATCGGGGTTGACCACCTCGATCTCGCCCGGCCACGACACGTCGCCCGCAGTGACGGTGTGCTCACCCTCACCGTCAGACTTGTAGAATAGATGCCCGCGGACATCCCCCTCGAACGGCACGATCTGCTTGAGATTGATGCCCTTGAGGTTCAATACGATCTCCGTGACATCCTCGCGGACGTTCGGCATCGTCGAAAACTCGTGCCACACGTTGTCAATCCGGATCCGCGACACTGCCACGCCCGTCAGTGAGCGGAGCAGGATGCGACGGAGCGAATTGCCGAGTGTGGTGCCGTATCCAGGATCGAGCGGTGTAATCTCGTACCGCCCGTAGTTGAGTCCTGACTCGACACGTTCAATGGTAAATTCGGGTTGATTCAACAATCGGACTCGCCTCCTTACGCTTCCCAGCCGCCAGCGTCAACACGCTGACCCGGCGGCACGCCGCGCCCGGATCAACAATTCGATCCGGATCACATCGACTACCGGCTGTAGTGCTCAACGATCAGGGCATCGTTGAAAAGCGGTACCTCGATCTGGTCGCGAGCAGGAAGATTCAGGATACGGCCGCTCAGGCTACCGTTGTCCACCGACAACCATTCCGGCGCCCGATGGGTTCCCAATACCTCGCTGAAGTCCTTGAAGTACTCGCGGCGGCGGCTTTCCTGCCGGACCGAGATGACATCGTTCTGCTTCACCATGAACGACGGCACGTTGGTCTTTCGCCCGTTGACGGTGAAGTGACCGTGCATCACGAGTTGTCGCGCCTGCGCGCGCGAATCAGCAAATCCCATGCGGTACACCACATTGTCGAGACGCGATTCCAGGATCTGCAACAGGTTGTCGCCGGTCACGCCACCACGCCGGACCGCTTCGCCGTAATGCTTGCGGAATTGCGTCTCCAGCACGCCGTAGTAACGTCGCACTTTCTGCTTCTCACGAAGCTGCAGCCCAAATTCCGACGGTCGTCGTGTTCGCCGCTGGCCATGCTGCCCAGGGGCGAAGCTGCGCTTTGCCACACCGCACTTCTCGGTGTGACATCGCGCTCCCTTCAAGTAAAGTTTCATACCCTCGCGTCGGCAAAGCCGACACTTCGGACCTGTATATCTCGCCATATGTGTGTTCGAGCCTCCCTGATATGCTCAATGTCTGCTGCTTGCGAACCTGTTCGCCATCGCGCTCGGAACCCGTCGACCTAGACGCGGCGTCGCTTCGGTGGTCGACAACCGTTGTGCGGAATCGGTGTCGTGTCCGTGATCGACATCACCATCACGCCGCTGGCCTGAAGCGACCGGACCGCCATCTCCCGCCCGGACCCCGGCCCCTTGACGAAGACGTCCACTTGCCGAAGTCCATGCTCCTGCGCTCGACGGGCGGCGGCCTCGGCGGTTACCTGAGCCGCGAATGGCGTGCTCTTGCGCGAACCCTTGAACCCATGCGCTCCTGCGCTCGACCAGGCAATTACATTGCCAGCTGGGTCGGTGAGGGTAACCATGGTGTTATTGAACGTTGCCTTGATATAGGCACGCCCTCTGGGAATACTCTTCCTGTCGCGCCTTCGAACTCGTCCCTTGCTAGAGCTTCTCTGCGTTTCTGCCATGCTGCGTCTTTGCCTCCACAATCATCCCGCATCCGGATTCGAGTTCCGGACGACCGCGCCCTGGTCTATCGCCTGCGAGTAACGGCCTTCTTGGGTCCACGCCGGGTCCGCGCGTTGGTTTTGGTGCGCTGACCTCGTGTCGGCAACCCGCGGCGATGCCGAAGCCCGCGATACGATCCGATGTCCATTAATCGCTTGATATTCATCGACACTTCGCGGCGAAGGTCACCCTCCACCCGGATTTCCTTGTCGATCACTTCACGCAGCCGGCTGGACTCATCATCCGTCAGGTCACGTACCCGCGTGTCCGGGCTGATCCCCGTGCGCTCCAACAACCCCTGGCTGGTGGTGAGACCTATGCCATAGATGTATGTCAGGGCAATTTCGATTCGCTTCTCGCGTGGGAGGTCGACCCCCGATATTCTGGCCATGCCGTATCCTTTGTGCTCTTCCCAATATCCTCTGCTCAGCGCGCGAGCTGATTAGCCCTGACGCTGCTTGTGTCGCGGGTTCGTGCAGATGATGCGCACGATACCCTTTCGGCGTATTACCCGACATCGTTCACACCGTTTGGTCACCGACGCAGAAACCTTCATGTTCGTTACCTCTCCGTCATCTCAATCATCGCTCTACAGCAACCAGGCCAGCGGGGCGGGCGCACGCCGATGGTCGGAATGCGCTTCCGGCTCTCGGACGCCCGCATCTTGTGCAAGTGAGATCGTTCGCATCAGTCGTAATGGCCCACGTCGCATTGCGGTCTCCTGCACTGTGGAGATGTGGTCGCGAACATGAATGCGCACACGCCGATAGCGCATGCCTGAAAAGGCATACGGCACGATGCATCATTCTACCACGGCTACCAACCGTCGGGTGAGAATCTCCGGCTCTCCGTCGGTAATCACTACCGTATGCTCGAAATGCGCCGACCGGGAGCCGTCCGCGGTCACCACCGTCCAATTGTCCGCAAGCACTTTTGTCTCATGGTCGCCGAGATTCAGCATCGGCTCGATCGCCAGAGTCATCCCCGGTCGCATCATCGGTCCCGAGTCCGGGCTACCAAGATTGGGAATATGCGGCTCTTCCCACATCTCACGGCCGATACCGTGCCCGCCATACCCTTCAACAATCCCGTATCCCAGTGGTCGGGCGACCGATTCGACCGCAGAGCCGATCGCGCCGATGCGGCGTCCGGCCAGCGCCGCGGAGATTCCGGCGTAAAGCGCATCCTCAGTGTCCCGCAGGAGCCGCTGTGTCTCATCGGAGACGTCACCAACCGCATAGGTCCAGGCGGAATCGCCGTGAAATCCATCAACGATGGCACCGATGTCGACCGAGATGATGTCTCCTGACTCCAGGCGTCGTTCCCCAGGTATGCCGTGGACGATCTCGTCATTCACCGACGCGCAGATGTATCCCGGAAATCCGTGGTGGCCATAGAAGTTGGAAGTCGCGCCCATTCCGGCAATCACGTCACGCACGATCTCGTCGAGATCGCCAGTCGTAACGCCAGGGGCGATCGCCGCCTCGACCTGCTGATGGCAGACCGACACGACGTGCCCGGCGTCTCGCATCTTGCTGATCTCGTTGGGATTCTTGATCGTAATCGCCATCGCTCACACTTTCTCTTCGGAAACGTTTGCCAGAATCGCGTCTGTCACATCGTCAATGGGCGCGTTTCCGTCGACACGTCTGACAATCCCTCGCCCCTCGTAGTACGACAAGAGCGGCGAGGTTTGCTCGTCGTAGAGCGCCAGCCGGCGGCGGATCGCGTCGGGCATGTCGTCATCCCGTTGCCCCAGTGGAGTGCCGTCCTTGTCGCAGACACCCGGCGTCTTGGGTGGGTCGGACTCGATGTGATAGACCGACCCGCAGGTCGGGCATACCCGGCGCCCCGACAAACGGGCAACGAGATCCTCGCGTGGAACCTGAATCTCGATCACCACATCAATGTGGTCATCCTGCTCGGCCATGATGCGATCCAGCGCTTCAGCTTGTCCTGTCGTTCGCGGAAACCCGTCGAACAGCGCTCCTCGCACCGTTCCCTCTGCCTTCTGTCGCGCCATATCCCGCAACCGGACATGGACGATGGCGTTGGTGAGCTCGTCCGGAACGAGATCTCCTCGCTCCAGGATGGACTTCACCTTAACGCCCAACTCGGTTTTCTTGGCAATCGCCGCGCGGAACAGGTCCCCTGTCGCGATCTTTTCCAGCCCAAGCCGCGGTCCAATCACTGAGGCCTGGGTGCCTTTGCCGGACCCTTGCGCGCCCATCAGGATGATATTCACGAACAGCAACCCTAACGTCGGAGCCGGTCCACACTGACCTGCTCAACTCATCACGTAGGGACCGACCTTGTGTCGGTCCGGTCAGAACGGAGCGGGCAGACTCTCTGTCTGCCCGCCGTTACTACACACACCGACACGCGCACGGATGTGGTGTCCTCGCGCATGCCAGCCCTGTGCTAGTTGATGAATCCCTCGTAATTCCGCATCATCAACTGGGCTTCGAGTTGCCGCATCGTGTCAATCGCCACACCCACCACAATCAGCAGCGAGGTGGAACCGAGCAGCAACGTGTCGACTCCGGTGATCCAGGCGGCTATCGCCGGCAGCACCGCCACAGTCCCCAGGAAAAGCGCTCCAACAATCGTGATTCGCGACAACACCCGTTGCAGGAATCCCGCCGTGTTCCGTCCCGGCCGCACGCCTGGGATGAATGCTCCCTGCCGTTGCAACGATTCCGGAATCCGCTGCTGCTGAAACACGACCATCGTGTAGAAGAAGGTGAATCCCACCACCATCAGGAAGAAGAGGATGTTGTACGGCAGCGACAACGGTGACAACCAGACCGTCAACTCCGTCGCCAGGTTCCGCACCCACTCCGTATTCGATGCCGACAGGAAGTTGGCGATCAGGCCGGGGAACACCATGATGCTCACCGCGAAGATCAGCGGAATCATGCCCGCGCTATTGACCTTGAGCGGAATGTGCGTCGTGGAGCCGCCATAGACCTGCCCCGACCGGATTCGCTTGGCGTACTGGACTGGAATCCGTCGCTGGCCTTCATTGATCTTCACGATGCCAACGATTGTCACCAGACCGATTGCCAGGAATACCAGCGTCCCGATCACATTCGTCCCAAGTGATGCCCCGGACACCAGGGTTCGTACCGCTCCAGGCATCGACGCGATGATCCCGCCGAAGATAATGATCGAGATGCCGTTGCCGATACCCATTTCGGTGATCAGCTCGCCCATCCACACCAGCACCATCGTGCCAGCGACCATCGACGCAAGAATCGCCAACGTGGGCAGGAACGTGGCGGAGCTGAACAGGCCGAATCCCTCGACCAGCGTGCCGCCGCTCGGGCTCGGTTGCCGCGAGAACAGCAGCGCCTGTCCATACCCCTGCAACAGCGCCAGCGGAATCGTCAGGTAGTGGGTGTACTTGTTGATCTTGTTCCGGCCCTGCTCGCCCTCTTGCGATAGCTCGTTCAGCCGGGGCACAATCGGCGTCATCAACTGCATGATGATCGACGCGGTGATGTATGGATACACCCCAAGCGCCGCGATCGAGAAGTTGGCCAACGCGCTCCCCGAGAACACATTCAGCATGCTTAGGAGCTGGTTATCAGCGACGTAATCCTGAAGCCCCGCCCGATCTACGTTCGGCAGCGGGACACTGGCGATGAACCGGAAGATGACTAGCATCGCCAGCGTAAACAGGATCTTCCGCCGCAAATCAG
>JACCVC010000186.1 GCA_013698305.1 Chloroflexia bacterium | reverse complement strand
GCGTCGATAATGACGAGTTCATGCGCCACCCGCCGTGCCTCCGCAAGGAACCGCACTCGCTCGTCTGGATTGAGGTGACCGTAGAAGTGACCGGTCAGCACGCGCCCAAACGCGTTGTCCTCGAACGGCAGCGCGAGACCATCGCCCACCACGAACGTTCCCCCAGGAACCTGCATGGTGGCGATGTCGATCATGCGCTGGCTCTGGTCCAGACCGGTCACCCGGCCGCGGAGAAACCGGGTCAGGAACCCGGTCCCACAGGCGACGTCGAGGTTATCGACCGGTGGGAGATTGGCAATGACGCACTGGACTTCCCACAGCTCGTCATTCCACCCCGGGCGATGCTTGGCACTGTGAAGGCCGGTGCCCAGAAACCATTCGTCATACTCCGGCGCGCGTCGATCGTAATAGGACTTCATATCGTCGATGGGGCTCATGGTTCCTCCTGAATGGATCGCTAAGGATCGCTCAATCGATCGGCGTTCCTGGGGGCGGGATCAGCCGCGCGACCTCGTGCCGCTCGACGGCACGCCCGCGCCGATGCGCTGACACGAATGGGCTCGGGTGCTCGAAAAACCGCCAGGGCGCGTCCACGGCGCGGCTGATGCCGATTCGCAAACTGGCATGAATGTGTCGCTCGGCGTCGCCAAAGACAATCGCGAACTCCTCCGAGCAGAGGATGTCCGCGCCGATATCCGCGAGCCGGATGCCCATCGCCCTGGCGAGGCTGCCGGGTCCATTGGCCAGCCGATCATCGGCAACGCCGTTGCGCCGTTCCCGCATCACATCGATCCCTTCCAGCGGCTCCAACGCACGAAGCAGGACCGCGCCGCTCTGCCCGTCCTCGTGGGTGACGATGTTCATCATCGTATGGATTCCGTAGGAGAGGTAGGTATAGACCGTGCCCGGCGGCCCGGCCATCACCTGCCGCGCCACTTTGAGACGGGACGCGTGCGATGCCGGGTCGGCGGGACCGGCATAGGCCTCGGCCTCGACGATCCGGCCCGCGACCGTCACGCCGTTCCGGGTGACGCGCAGGGTGCAGCCGATCAGATCCCAGGCAACCTCCACCGGGTGGCGCGTGAACCACTGCCGGTCGATTGCTCGGTCGTTACCCAATGTAGAGGCAGAAGGGGTGGCCGTCCGGGTCGAGATGTACCCGGACATCGTCCTGGGGCTGGTAGTCGGCCAGCGTCGCCCCGCACGCCTTCGCATGAGCGCACCCGGCCTCGAGATCGTCGACGTGGATCTCGAGATGCGCCATCATCTGCTGCTCGTCACGTTTGGCGGGCCAGACGGGACGGACGTAGATGTCCTCGATGTGAAACGCGATCCCGATGCCGCCGTCAGGGTTGTTGAGCGTGACCCAGTCAGGCTCCTCGGTCCCGATGGTCCATCCCAGGAGTTGGGCGTAGAAGCGGGCCAGTGCGGGAGGGTCCGGTGAGTTAAGCGTGACGGTGGTAAGTCTGATGCCGTGTGAGATGGTCAATGCAACGCTCCTTGCGAGTTCGACAAGGCGTCCATGATACCCCGCTGAATGGACGCCGTCTCTCGTATCCGTTGACATTCCGCTCCCTGGGAGCATTGTGTACACTTGGCATGTACACCGCAAGGAAAGGACGATTACAGGTCATGGAACAGGTCGGTATCAAGGAAATGCGGGAAAATCTGCGCGAATATCTCGACCGGGCGGAAGCCGGTGAAGAGATCGTGGTCCTGCGCCGCGGCAAGGAAGTGGCGCGGATCGTGCCGCCACGACCCGAGCCAGAGCCGGGGCGGTTCCCGGACCTGACGGAGTTTCGCAAGTCGATCAAGCTCCGAGGTGAGTCGGTGAGCGAAACGATCATCCGGATGCGAGAGGAAACTCGATATTGATAGAGCCGGTCTATCTCGACTCCAGCGTGGTGATCGCCTACTACGTCCCTGAGGCGAAGAGTGCTCGAGTCCAGGCAATGTATGAGCGCCTCACCACGCCGATGATCAGTGAGTTGGTTGAGTTGGAACTCATCGCCGGCCTCTCGCTCCGAATCCGGACAGGAGACGTGGAGCGCGCGCAGGGCGAAGAGGTCATGACGCTGTTCGACGAGCATCTGAACGCCGGACTCTACTCACGGCTGCAACTGCGCGCCGAGCACTACCGGTGGGCGCGAGACGCTATCTCCCGCTTCGACCTGCCGCTGAAATCACCGGACGCCCTGCACCTCGCCGCGGCCCAACGCGGCGGACTTCGGCTCGTCACTGCGGACCGGCAACTTGCCCGGAACGCGGCCTCGCTGGATGTTGCTTTCGATCTTGTCGAGCGCTGACGTGGTGAATGTGGCTGCCGCTGGCGTCAATTCATGTGACGACGGTTACTCAGCCACCTCGACGGTGAAGACCATGTACATGTCCATCGCCGCGTGCGGCATGCCGGTTTCCGGCTCCGGGAAGAAGCAAAGCGCCGAATAGGTTCCCGCTTCGAGCATCAGTGACATCCACATGCAATGCCCTGTGCCATGCCCCATAAACAATCCGGGCTATCTATTTTTATGAACCATCGTTATCATGGGAGTCCAAGCCGCCAGGAGGCAGCTGGTAATCAAAGGAGAGTGTTGTCATGCGCCGCAACGGAGTTGTGCTGCTCGCCGCTTTCATGATGCTCGGGACCCTGATTGCTGGAGGCACGTTCACCGCCGCCCAGGACGCCACGCCTGTGGCCTCGGCGGAGCACCCGCTCGTTGGCACATGGACGCTGGATACGGACCTCGAGAATCCGGACAATCCATTATCACTCGATGTCTTCGCGGCGGATGGCACGTATATCGAGGTGGATGTCGACGGCGTCGCCGCGGGCGTCTGGGAACCGACCGGCGATAGCACCGCAAACCTGACATTCCGTTTCATCGATGAAGAGGGGATGGGGATCATTCGCGCGAGTATCGAGGTCGCGCCGGACGGACAGTCACTCACCGCCACCTATACGCTCGAATTCATCGATCCCGATGGAACGAGCAGCGGCGAGATAGGACCTGGCATGGCCGAGGGCACGAAGCTCGCGGTTGAGCCAATGGGTACCCCGGTCGCGTCATTCGAAGAGGCCTTCGAGGCCCCAGCGGCAACGCCTGAAGGTTAGGCAGTACGTCACTTTATGTTGGGACCCTGATCGGAAATGTCACGACACCGGAGCGTGCACACGCTCCGGTGTCGTGATGTATCAACAATCCGGTCATCGTCACTGTTGATCAGTCGACTTTCCGCTGCCGTGAATGGTTGCCGCTACCGACCTACTCGACGGTGAAGACGATGTACATGCCCATTGCCGCGTGCGGCAGGCCCGTCTCTGGGTCCGGGACGAAGCAGATGCCGACGTAGGTTCCAGGTTCGAGCGTGAGCGGCATCCACATCGTGGTATCGGTCGATTGCTCGGCGGAATCGGCGACCGGCACGATGTCGGCCAAGTCGAGCGCGCCGGCGGCTTCCTCTACACACCTACGCACTGATTCCTGCCGGTCCTACCCTGCCGGCGTGGCCGCCGGGGTTCCCCCATTGCCCA
>JACCVC010000171.1 GCA_013698305.1 Chloroflexia bacterium | reverse complement strand
CATCGGTTGGGACGAGCTGATCGCGGCCAACGATTCCGTGATGATCGTCGAATGGCCGGAGCGGGCGGGTGATTGGCTGCCGGAGCGGTACCTGCTGGTGTCGATCGCCCATGCCGGGCCAGACGCGCGCGAGGTGTCGATGCGAGCCTCTCATTAGCGAGGTCTCCGTATCTTCATCAGCAATAGTGATTGCCTGGTTTGCGTAATTGTTCGATGTAACGCCTAACGAGACAGGGAGGGCATTTTGCCCTCCCTGTTGCTTGTCGCCCGAAATACAGGGCATCTCAGGCGGTTGCTCAGGCCTACCCCTCGAGCGCTTCGAGCTGCTCGAGGATCGGTTGCGCCTCTTCCTCAAGGATTCCAGCGACTTCGGCGAAGGCGTCGGCAGCATCCGCTCCACTCACTGTCACCTGCTCGAGACCGCCACCGATGATCTGGTCACCATTCGGGATGAACACGCGAGCGGAGTCCTGCGGCTCTGTTTGTGGGAGCTGGTCGACGGCGGTGCGTGCGTTCGGGTTCTCATCGTAGAACGCCTGCATCTCTTCGCTGTCGATGGCCGATTTGCGGACCGGCATGTAGCCGGACTGCTGCGCCCAGTACGAGGTGCTTTCGACCGACGTGCTGAACTTGATGAACTCGAACGCGGCTTCCTTGTTGGCGTCATCGGCGCTGGCCAGGATAGACAGGCCGGAGCCGCCCGTGCAGCAGCCGAACGTGTACTTCTCCGGCAGGAAGGCGGTCGCCCATTCGAACGTTGCGTTTTCGCGGATGCCGCCCATTGAACCGGTCGACGCCATGATCGAGGCGAACAGCCCGGTATTGAAGTCGGCGACGTGGTCCTCTGTCGCGCCTGCCCATCCATTCTCGACGGAGTCGCGATAGAAGTTTCCGGCTTCGATGCCCGCGTCCTCATCGATGTTGATCGTGAAATCAGGATCGCTGTACTCGCCGTTGAATTGCCAGATGACGCCCTGGAACAGCCATGCGATGTACGAGGCGGCGTTCGGGTGTCCAAAGGCAAACTGTGTGGTCTGATCGCCGTCCTTGACCATCAACGCGTCGGCGTTTTCGACGATCGTGTCCCAGTTCTGGAAGATGCTGGCATCCAGCCCAGCTTCGTTCAGCGCGTCAGCGTTGTAGTAGAACAGTGGAGTCGAGCGCGCGAACGGGACCCAGTATTGGGCTCCCTGGCGAACTCCCTCGTTCCAGAGGCTGTCGACATAGTCGGCCGAATCAACATTGCCGGCGGCAATGTAGTCATCGAGCGGCTGCAGCAGCTGGCTCAGGTAGAACTTGAACCACCAGACGTCGGAGAGCAGCGACATGTCGGGCGTGCTGCCGCCCTGGACCGCCGCGGTCAACGCCTGGGCGGTCTCCTCATAGCTTCCCTGGAACTCGTGATTGATCTGGATGTCGCTTTGCGACTCATTGAAGCGCTTGACCAGCTCGTCCTGCGCGTCGCCATTGGCGCCACCCTCGAACGAGGTCCAGTAGGTGACTTCGAGAGGTCCGCTCTGGATGACGGCGGGAGCGGAGAACACGCTGCTGGCTTTGGACCCAATTGCGGCTGCGGCTCCTGCCCCGGCTGCACCCTTCACGATCGAACGGCGATTGATCTTCGTCGTGGTCACGGTTGAATCCTCCTCGCGATCCGTATTCGGTATCGCGTGCTGCTACGAAGCCACACCCGCGCAGGTGATGGCGCTAGCCCTTGGTGGCACCGGCGGTAAGTCCGTCGATGATGAACCGTTGGGCAAACAGGAAGACGATCAGCAGCGGGAATACCACAAAGAACGTGGCAGCCATGATGACACCCCATTCGTTGTTCCCTTCTGCATCAAAGAGGTAGGAAATGCCGATGGTCAGCACTCGCATGTTCTCTGTCTGAGTGATGACCAGCGGCCAGAGATAGTCGTTCCATTTGGCGACAAGAGAGATCAAGGCGAAGGTGACGATGACGGGTTTGCCCATCGGCACAACTACGTCCTTGAGGATGCGGAAGTGCCCGGCGCCATCGACCTTTGCCGCGTCGATCACCTCGCGGGGCAACCCGAGAAACGCCTGGCGCATCATGAATGTGCCGAAGGCCACGGACGCACCGGGGAGGATGATCGCCTGGTACGTGTTGATCCAGCTTTCGCCGATCAGGGATTGCATCGTCGATCCGAAAAAGACGTAGTTCGGCAGGATGGTGACCTGATTCGGGATCATGAGCGCTGCGAGAATCAGGATGAAGATGAGATTCTTGCCGGGAAAACGGAGATAGGCAAGCGCATAGGCGGTGAAGGTCGCGTTGATGATCTCAAGCCCTGCTCCGAACAACGTAATCACGATGCTGTTCCAGTAGAAGCGACCGAACGGAGCCGCCTCCCATGCTTCACGGTAGTTGGACCAGAGCGGGCTGCTCGGAAGCCATTGCATGTCGGTGGAGTAGATTTCCTGGGTGGACTTCAGACTGCCGGAAAGCATCCAGAAAAGGGGCAGGCCGATAAGCAATACGACGAAGAGCATTGCGCCGTATCCGAACATCCGCTGGATCACAAGCTGCTGCTGAGGGCTGAGATTACCCATAATGCACCTTGCTTTCCGAATAACGAAGCTGGACGAGGGTGATCGCCATCATCAGGACGAACAGCACGAGCGCAGCGGCGGCGGACCGTCCCGCGTTGAACGCCACGAATCCCTGTTCGTAGACGTAGTAGATCAAGGTATTGGTAGAGTCCACCGGGCCGCCGTCGGTCATCACGCTGATGATGTCGAACGACTGGAATGTGCTGAGGATGGATGTCACCACCAGGAAGAACGCGATCGGCGACAACATCGGCAGCGTTACCGAGCGGAATCGCCAAAACACGTTCGCGCCGTCGATCTTGGCGGCATCGTAGAGGTCCTGCGGAATGCCTTGCAGACCGGCCAGGAATATTACGGTGGTGAAGCCAAGATTCTTCCAGATGTAGACGATAATGATGGCTGGCATGGCCCATTCCGGGCGATTGAGCCAGTCGGGCGAGCGTATACTAAACCAACCAAGCATTTCGGCCAGGAACCCAAACCTGGGATCGAAGATGTAGGCCCAGACGATGCCGATGGCAGCGCCGGAAAGCATGAACGGAGCGAATACGACCGCCCGAGCGCCATTTCGCCAGCGAAGACGCTGATTGAGCAATAGCGCCACCAGCAAACCAAGGGCGAGTGAGATGCCGACAGCTGCTACGGTGAAGTAGAGCGTGTTCCAGAGTACCTTGTGGAATGTGCTGTTTTGCCAGAGATACTCGAAGTTGTCGAGGCCCACTGGGAGACGAACGGGTGAGAGTAAATCCCACCGCTGGGTGCTGAGCCGAACGTTCTCGATCATCGGCCAGTAGGAAAAAAGGGAGAAGAGAAACAGGTTCGGGCCGACAAAGAGGATGAACAGTATCCACTCCTTGCTGAAGATATTTCTGCCGCCTCTGGGTCTTGCGATCACCAGCGACTCGTCGATGGCCGCGGTCCCCGTTCTGCCTGTCTCAGCCATCCCCAACCTCGTGTTGTGTGTCCCATCCATGCCATCAATTTCGTCGGTGTTGGTCGGCCGCACGCGCGGTGAAACTCATGACCAGAACCGCCGAGCGCTCTTACCCGGGATTTCAAGCGTACGATCAAACCGAAAGAACATGGCGATCAAAATGTTAACTTCGAACTCCAGTATGCCAGAAAACGACGGTGCGCGTGTATCCCCCGGGGGGTGGTTGCTGGCGATCGACACGTCATCCGATCGCGCCGGCGTGGCGCTGTTCGATGGGCAGGACATGCACCTGCGGCAGTGGCCATCGGTGCGGGCGCAGACGACGCAGGTGTTGCCGGTGATCCGGCAGATGCTCACCTCGGCGAACCTCACGATCTCGGACCTGGCGGCGGTGGCGGTTGCGACGGGTCCGGGCGCCTTTACCGGCCTTCGCGTCGGCATGAGCCTGGCGAAAGGCTTTGCGATGGGCCGAGGGATTCCGCTGATCGGCATTCCCACGCTGGAGGCCACAGCATCGCCCTGGGTCAAAGCCGCGCTCTCGGTGATCGCGATTCTGCCCGCCGGGCGTGGCAGGATTGTCTGGCAGAGATTTGGGCAGGAGAATCAGCCGCACGCCCTTCAGTCG
>JACCVC010000162.1 GCA_013698305.1 Chloroflexia bacterium | reverse complement strand
CCATACAAATCGAACAGTTTCCGCAGTTGCGGTCCAGGGGCTGATCCGGCATCAGTGGGATGTCCATCACCAGCTCACCGAGCAGCACCCATGATCCGTGACCGGGCACGATGATGCAGGAGTGCTTGCCGTACCAGCCCAGTCCGGCTCGCGCCGCGACGGCGCGCTCGACCACACGGGCGGTATCGACCAGGAAACGCGCTTCGACCTTGTGCCCGAACGATTCTTCGAGCCGGGCATGAAGCGCTTTCATGCGGCGCTTGATGACCCGGTGATAGTCGCGTCCCCAGGCGTAGCGGGAAATTCGCCCGCGCGGGACGCCGTCGTCCGGCTTTTCGGACGGTCCGGACCAGTAGGCAATGCCGACGGAGAGGATCGATTCGGCGGTCGGGTGAAGGTTGCGGATGTCGGCGGAGACGTGGGCGCGTTTGGGGGTGAACCAGTCCATTCCATCGAGATGACCGGCATTGATGCGAGCGTTGACGACCGTTTCGACCGCCGGAAACGGGTCGACGCTGGTGACGGCGCTGACGGTCAGGCCGACCTCGGCGGCGATCTTCTTGACCCAGGCGGTCCGTTGCAGAAGGGCGTCGTCCTGGTGAACAGTGACTGGTGAGATGGGAATCATGGGCGACGTATTCATGCGGTCAAGTATAGGTTAGGGGGAAAAGCGCTATTCGTCGAGTCGTTGTTCGACCTCGCTCAACGCCGGCAAGGCAGCCTGCGCGCCCACCGACCGGGTGCTGAGCGCGGCGACGGCGTTGGCAAACCTGGTCGCATCATGCCATGGCAGACGACGGGCCATGCTCCAGGCGATCCCCGCCGCGAACGCATCTCCCGCGCCGGTGGTGTCGACGGCATCGACTTCAAAGGAGGGCGTTGTGCCTCGTTCGTCGCGAGTTATCCAGCGGCAGCCTTGAGCGCCGTTGGTGACGATGGCGGCACGGAGGTTTGCGCCGGGCATGAGGCGCTGAACGTTGCTGTCGATCTCCTCAACACGTTCGAGGCCAAGGAGCTGGAGAAACTGGCGCCCGGCGCCCACGATGGTGTCGAATCGAAAGGCGATCTCGACCGCGTCCGGTTCGGCGTTATCGACGAGGTGGGTGATCGGCCCGAGCAGTCGCACGTCCGGTCGGGTATGGGCGGGCAGGTCGGTGAGGAAGCGGCGAAGCGGCTCATCAACCATGTCGAGGATCACGACGTCATGGCTGAACAGCTCGGCGATATCGAACTGATCTCCCTTTTGGATCGTCGCCCCTTCGTGCCAGAGAATCGTTCGCTCGCCGGTTTCCGTCTCCAGCAGGATGGTCGAGGTGGAGGTCGGTCCCTCGGCACGGGTGATCATGCCGCAGTCGATTCCTTCGCCGGCAAGATGGCCGAGAAGCCCGTCTCCGATTTCATCATTGCCGATCACCGCGCGAAGCGTGACCGATTCGCCTAGCCGTGACAGCGCCACGGCGGTGTTGGCGGTGGCGCCGCCGGGTGATTGCGTGATCTCGCTGATCCGGGCGGAGTTGCCGGATGCAGGAAACCGGTCGAGGTGCAGCAAGGTGTCATGTTCGATCAGGCCGATCGCGGCGATTCGTGCCATGGGCTCTCTGATCCTATCCGTACGAATATGGCGCAAATCAACCACGAAGCGACGTGCGTTTGAACGTTCGATGGGCGACTCAGTTGGCACGCCCGGGCGAAACCATCGGAGATTGATAGACAAGCTCGCCGCCGATCACGGTTCCCACGACCTGGATCGAATCGATCTGTTCGGGGCGAACCAGCGCGGGATCATCAGCGAGGATCGTGAAATCGGCGAGGTAGCCCGGCGCGATCATGCCGAGTTGGCGTTCCGCGAAGCCCGCGAATGCCCCATTCCGCGTGTAACAACGTATCGCCTGGTGGGCGGAGATGGCCTCCTGTGGAGCGTATGCCGTGCCCTGATCGGTGAGTTCCTTCACCGACGCCTGTATGGATTTCAGCGGCGCGACGGCTGAAACCGGGCAGTCGGAAGAAAAGACCAGCGGAATCTTCTGGTCGAGCAACGACCGGAACGGATAGGCCAACCTGGTTCGTTCGCGTCCGAGATGTCGAATGAACCCGTCGCCGTACTCACGAATGAACACTGGCTGCGAAACCGGAATCACCGCCTCGTCTCTGAGGCGCTGGATCAGGTCGGGGCGCAGGATGCCACAGTGTTCGATGCGGTGGCGTGGGTCGATCCTGGGAGAGGCCGATTGCGCCTGCTGGAAGGCGTCGAGACACATTTCGATTGCACGATCCCCGATGGCGTGGATCGCGACCTGGAATCCCTCGCGGTGTCCTTCGGCGACGATTGTGTTCAACTCGTCCGCCGGCATCATCTCCATGCCGAGGTTGTCGTCGCGCGGATCATCGAGAAACGGCTCGCTGACCGCGGCGGTACGTCCGATCAGGGATCCGTCCGAGAACAGCTTGAGCGGCCCCAGCCTGAGCGAGTCATTGCCAAATCCGGTGCGGAGCCCGGTGTCGCGAATGGTGGGAAACATCGAGTGGCCGATCATCATGATTACCCGGATCGGATGGTCCGAAGCTTCGGACCATCGCTGGTGGGCGCGAAGCTCGGCAGCTGAGTTGACTCCCGCCGTGTGGCTCGAAGTGATGCCTGCTTCCAGATAGCGTTGCTGGCAAGCCGAGAGCGCGTTGTAGAGATCGTCATCGGAAGGTTGAGGAATGTGCCGTTTGACCAGCTCCTGTGCGGTTTCGAGCAGCAGGCCGGTAGCGCTGCCGTGATCGTCGCGCACGATGTGGCCGCCATCTGGATCAGCGGTGTCGGTGGCAACCTTCGCGAGTTGCAGCGCGTGGGAATTCGCCACCGCGAGATGGCCAGAGCCGTTAATGACGAGCACTGGATGGATCGACGACGCGCTGTCCAGGTCCTCGCGGGTGGGATGGCGACGCTCAGCAAGTTGATTGTCGTCATAGCCCCTGGCCACGATCCATTGGCCCTCGGTAGAAACCGCCGCACGATCCCTGATCGCGCCAACCAGGTCGGCGATGGATGGCAGCGCATTGGGTCGTGCGTCGATGGACGCAAGGCCGAGGCCGTACATCAGCATGTGATTATGGGCTTCGATAAAGCCAGGGAACATGACGGCGCCATCGAGGTCTACGGTTCGGACCTTCGCGGGCGCGGATGCTTGCACGTCGACCAGTGAACCCGTAGCGACAATGCGATCATCGAAGGTGAGCACAGCGTCGACAACGGGTTGGTGATCGTTCATCGTGACGATGGCGCCGTTGGTCCAGACAGTTGCAGACACAATACCTCCAGGGTTGTGGCTCGCGAATTTGTCCTATCTTCACCGCAAGGGACCAGGAAAGGCAAGTGCCGAGACTGGCCGAAATCGGTATGATGGTAGAACGAAGCGACGTGATGTCGCCGGCGGAAGGTCGCCAGCGGTTTGAAGGGTTCAACATGGCCAAAGGTCGACAGGACCAAAAGACACGCGAATCGCCTCGACCGACGCCACTTGGAGCGTGGGTTCGGAGCGTCCGCACGGAGCAGGCTATGAGCCAGCGTGGTCTCGCCGATCGCGCCGGGTTGAGCCGGTCGTACCTGTGCGACATCGAGCGGGGTCGTGGCTCACAGCCCAGCATGGAGACACTGGACAAGCTGTCGGCGGCGCTTGGGTTATCGCGGAACGAGTTGTTGCGGGCCGCGGGGATGATCGAGGGCGGGCTGGATGAACGGCACACGTCGGACGAACGGCGGCTGCTGGCGGTCTTCCGCGATCTCGACGATGGCGGTCGTACCCAGGTGATGCGGTTCGCGCGCTTCGTGCATGCGGAAGAGCACACCTGGGTGCAGCCAGGGTTGGGTGACGAGGGCTCGCAATCGTCTCTCATCCCTGTGCAGACCGGACCGACGCTGTTCGATCTGGACACGAATTGACGCCAAAGGTGCGTTGAGCGATCTGCAAGCAAAACGCGGCACCGGATTTTTCCGGTGCCGCGTTCTCGATTGCGTAAAGCGCGGTGACAATACCGATCCTTCGATCTCTCAGCAGTGGCTACGCTTCGTCGGCGGTTTCCTCGGCTGTGTCATCTGCCTCGGCAGCTTCAGCGTTCGGGTCGGTGGACGCCTGGAGGCGGGCATCGATCCGTCGCTGTCGCTTCGAGCGGCGACCGGCGGTTTCCTTGGCGGCTTCCATCCGGCGGGTGAATCGCTCTACCTGACCGGCGGAGTCAACGATTCGCTGCTCACCGGTGTAGAACGGGTGGCACACGCTGCAGAGGTCGGTGCGGAGATTCTGCCTGGTTGACCGGGTCTGGAACGTGTTGCCACACGAACAAATCACGGTGGCTTCGGTGTAATTTGGGTGAATGCCCTGCTTCATGGTTTGACTGGTCTCCATTAGTGAAATCTGGAACCGGACCGACACGAGGTCGGTCCTTACGCGCCGAGGTTTAGTCTGCGGCGGGTGCGCTCACGGCTTCGACAGCTGGCAGCATCTCGCCGCCACCGATCGGATAGACGGTTTCCGGGTAGACGCTGATCTTGCGCTTATTGCGGGAAAGTGGCTCGAAGCGAACCACGCCGTCGATCTTGCTGTAGATCGTGTGGTCCTTGCCGATACCGACGTTGTTGCCAAGGTGGAACTGCGTTCCGCGCTGGCGAACGACGATGGTGCCGCAACGGACGAACTGACCATCGGCGCGCTTGACGCCAAGGCGTTTCGACTCGCTGTCGCGACCATTACGCGTACTGCCCATACCCTTTTTATGTGCCATGATGATGTCCTTTCATGCCTGTGAATCTACGTGCGATTCATGGGTCTGGATCTACGCCCGGTGAACCGAAGATCAGGGCGAGATGCCGGTAATCGTGAGCCGGGTAAGCTCCTGGCGATGGCCGGTCTTGCGGCGGTAGCGCTTCTTCGCCTTGAACTTGAAGATGATCAGCTTTTCGCCACGAAAGTGCTCATCGACATGAGCGGTCACCGTGGCGCCGTCGACGACAGGTGTGCCGATGCGGGTGGAACCGTCGCCGCCAACCATCAGCACGCGGTCGATGACGATGTCTTCACCGGCCTCAGCGGCAAGGCGCTCGACGGTGATGTTGTCGCCTTGCTTGACCCGGTACTGCTTGCCGCCGGTCTGGATAATGGCGTAGGGAGCCACCGTGCTTGTTGGCGTGAATTCCTGCGTTACGTCACTCATCGCTCTCAACCCGTTCTGCATAGGTCGCCGGACGACTCTTCCCGCCTGGCGACTTAACCCTTGGGTGCGCGCCATAGATGAAATTTGTCACGGCAAACGTAGGCTGTTTCAATCCTTCAGGATGCACACAAATATGGGTGCGTATGGCACCCAAGACGGCTTATTGTACCACAGCATTGGTGCAGATCGCGATATTCGGCAAGCGGAGCCGGACGGCAGCGGCGGTTGCCTTGACTCCCTCATTGATGGCTGCCTACACTCGGCGAGACAGCGAATCTGCTGAAGTATTGCGGCCGTGGCAGCTCGGTCGCGGAACCTCACATCGCTCCTCTACTCAATCCCCCATACCAGGGTACTCGTGTGACGCAGTTCCTCCCCAACCCGCAGGCCTCCGTGCGATCCAAGTCGCCCAGGCAAGACGCTCCGCTTGTCATCGGCACGCGGGGCAGTGCGCTGGCGCTACACCAGGCCCACTTTGTGGCGGATTCCTTGCGAGCGGTGTCTGGGGGCCGAGAGATTCATGTACAGATCGTGACCTCGGAGGGCGATCTCGATAAAAGCTCGCCACTGACCGAGATCGGCGGGCGCGGGGTGTTCACGTCGTCGCTCCAGCGGGCGCTGACGGCGTTTCAGGTCGAAGCCGCCGTGCACTCTTCCAAGGACGTGCCGAGCCTGTCGGCGCAGGGGCTGGTGCTCGCGGCGTTTCCGCAACGCGAGGATGCGCGAGACGCGGTCGTGTCGCGACATGGCGTGGGTCTCATGGATCTGCCGCCGAACCCGGTGGTAGGCACCTCCTCCCGTCGGCGGGCGGTGCAGGTGCAGGCATTGCGACCGGACGCTCGCATCGTCGATCTGCGCGGCAACATCGATACGCGGTTGGCCAAGGCTGAGACCGAGACGTATGACGCGGTGATCCTGGCGGCAGCCGGGCTGGGGCGGATGGGTTGGCTGGACCGGATCGCGACGTTGTTACCGGTCGACCAGTTCACGCCAGCTCCGGGCCAGGGGGCGTTGGCAGTCGAGACGCGTGAGCATCCCGACCCGGCCCTTGCAATGGTAGCCACCATTGATCAGCCACATCTGCGGCTGGCGTTGGAAGTCGAACGAGCGTTCCTACGGGGAGTCGGCGGCGGCTGCATCACCCCACTCGGCGCGCACGCCGTGATAGAGACCGTCCACGGACTGGAGCAGGTCCGGTTCTGGGGGATGTTGGCCCGTGACGATGGCACTGGCCTCACCCGCGTCTATGACGAGTGGACGGCTGACCTCGCTCGCGATGGGGCGTTCTCGGTGGCGAAGCTTCTGGTCCGAGAAGTACACCCTAACCGCGTGTTCGGCGGGTCTGGTGATCGCGAGCGCCAGTTTCGTGGCATGAAGATCGTCGTGACCGGCAGCGACCACCTTGTTGCGCGATTGACCGACGAGGTGCGCATCCGAGGTGGTGCGTCGCTGGTGATGCCGACAATTCGGATTGATGCGCCGCTTGACCCACGTCCGTTGCACCAGGCGGTCAATAGCCTGCGACATGGGCGCTTCGACCGTGTCGTGTTGACCAGCCAAAATGCTGTTGAGGCGCTCGCGGACGCCTGGACAGAACCGAACGCTGGAGCGATCTGGATCGCGGCGGTCGGCGAGGCGACCGCCCAGGCGCTGCGGGCATTCGGTCTTGAGCCACACCTCGTCGCTGAGGATTCGCGTGCCGAAGGGTTGCTGGCCGCGATGGCGACTGTCCTTATGCCTGGCGACCGTATCCTGCTGCCGCTGTCGGATCGAGCGCGGCCAGTATTGGCGGAGGGGCTGGCCGAGCTGGGCGCGGAGGTGAATGTCGTGACGGCCTATGAAACGCACATCATCGGCCATATTGATCGTGGTCTGGAACATCACATGGCGTTGGGAGAGATCGGCGCGGTATTGCTGGCGTCTCCATCGGCAGTCGAGGGGTTTATCGCGCAGGCGGGGCACTTGCTGCCGTCGCTATCCGGGGCGAGCTTCGTCGCCATCGGCGGGGTGACAGCGGACGCGATGCTCGCCGCTGGGCTGCCGGTACATGCGACGCCCGAAACTCCCGGCGCAGATACCATGGTTGACGCGCTGGCGACGTATCTTTGGGGCAACACAGTTGAAGCGCGTGGTGACGGGAGCCAGACATGATCGACACTTCTACATTTGGAGGGTATGCGCGGACGCGGCGAACCCGGATGACCGAGACGCTCAGGGCATTTGTTCGCGAGCATCACCTCGATCCCGGAGACATGGTCGCACCGCTGTTCGTGGTCGAGGGCGAGTCGGT
>JACCVC010000160.1 GCA_013698305.1 Chloroflexia bacterium | reverse complement strand
GTATGCGGCGTGAGCAGGAGCCGCGGGCAATCCCAAAGCGGGCTTTCTGGCCCAGGTGGCTCGGGCTCCGTCACATCCAGCGCTGCACCCGCCAGCTGGTTATTCTTCAGCGCCTCGACCAGCGCCTGCTCATCGACGATGCCTCCTCGCGACACGACGATCAGGTACGCATCCGGTTTCATTCGTGCAAGCTCGACCGCGCCGATCATGCCCGTCGTTTCGTCGGTGAGGGGCGTGGCGACGACCACGACATCACTTTGCTCCAACAAATCGTCCAGCTGGCTGATCGGCCACACCTCGTCGATCAACCCGGTGCCATCGACGGCCTGAGCGTCGACAGCGAGCAGCTCCAGATCCATCCCGGTGGCGCGCTGGGCGATGCCGCGACCAAGGGCGCCGAAGCCGATGATGCCCATCGTCATGCCGCCGATCTCGCGTGCGGTCCGGTACAGCACGGAGCGGTCCCAGATGCGCTGGGACTGCTGGTGGACGCTCTCCGGAATGTGGCGGGTCATAGCCAGCAACAGCGCGATCGTATGCTCGCCGATCGAAGGGCCGTGGGCACCGCGGGTGTTGGTGAGATGCACGTCGGAGGCAGCCAGTTTTGGGATTTTGGCGACGAACTCAACGCCCGCGCTGGGAGCCTGAATCCACTTGAGCTTCGGCGACGATTCGATCAGCTCGACGGACGGTTTCCCGAAGAAGATGTCCATGTCGGAAGCGTGTTGGTGGAGCTGGTCCTCCGTACACGAGACGATCTCGACGTTGTCCAGATCGTCGAGCCGGCTGAAGAAGCGTTCCCCTTCCTGGGAACAGAGCACGATTTTGAGTGGAGCCATCGCGTGGTCGTTCTCCTTGGCGAGACGATGGGACGACACTAGGTCGTCCCCTACGAATAGAAGGGTCTTCTAGTAGCGAACGACGGTGCCTGCCTCGGCTTCGGCGCCGCCGACCCTGGCGGTGCGGTCGGATGCGGACCAGTCGATTGTGGCGAGGTCCTGCTGCAGGTTGCCCACCATGTACTTCATCTCGCTAGCCATGGCGCAGAACTGGAATCCTTCGTTGATCCGCTGTTGCACGGCGGCTGCGCCGGTCGTGTGGATACCGGATGCCACGCCGTGCTTTTTGCACGCTTCGCGGATGGTCGTGATCGCCTGGACCAGCTCTGGCATGTCGCTCTCCAGTGGCACGCCAAGGCCCAGGCCCATCGAGGCGGCGAGATCGTTGGGACCAATGAAGCAGGCGTCGACGCCAGGGACGCTCAGGATCTCATCGGCGTTCTCGACACCCTGGATGTGCTCGATCTGCGCGACGACCAGCACCTGGTCGTTGGCGTGGCGGTAGTACTCCGCGCCGGTGGTCTCGAAGCTCATCGCGTGACGACCACCGCCCACCGAGCGGTTGCCGGCCGGACCGTAGCGAGCGGCTTCGACGGCTTGCTCCGCCTCCTCTCGGCTGTTGATCATTGGGAAGACGATGCCCCAGGCGCCGGCGTCCAGCACCCGTTTGACGTTCTCTGCCGTGTTCCAGGGAATCCGCACCATCGGGGCGATCCCGGAGGATCGCATCGCGGCGAACATGCGCGACAGCGTGGTGATATCGATCGCGTTGTGCTCGGTGTCGACCACCAGCCAGTCGAACCCGAGCTCACTGATGTACTCGGCGGCTTCCGGAGATGGCAGAGACAGCCATGTGCCGATGGAAGGCTCTCCCGCTTCGAGGCGGCGACGAACGTGGTTGATGCGCATGCTGGCTCCTTTGGATGTTTGGCGGCAAACCTGACGCTTGCGGCAGAGTAGCAAATGTCCGCAAATCGGGGAAGGGAGCGGCGGACCTGGAGCCTGCACTGAGCGAAGCCGAAGTGTATGCAAGGCATCAGCGAATGGTCTGAAAGCGACGAAACGCGATCAAGATTGTGAAAGAAAGCACGATATTGGCGAATCGCTCGTTCTTTGTCACAATGAGACAACGATTCCTTCAGACGAAGATCGAGGGTAGTTACCCGAGGCGGCCCCAACCGGGGAGGACGGGGCAACCCAGCTATCGCCAACATCGTAAACACCTGATACAGTTCACTATCTTCCATTTCGCGATCTGCCCTTTACGGCTGTGAACCGGTCAGAGAGGAGAGTAGCCGCCGAACCACAATCGTACAGATTCCTCAACACCGAGAATGACCGACCGATTCCCAGTGATCGCGCAACGCGCGGCGCCAGAAGTGAGGTTAGACATGACCGAGGATCGTTCTGCTACGTTGATTGCCGAAGCGAAGGCGATGCGGTATTCACGCCGCACCGTCATGAAACGCGCGTCGGCGATGGGACTTTCGGCTGCTGCTCTTGGATCCGTATTGACCGCAACGGGACACGCTGTCTCAGCCGCGCCGAACCGCGCTCCAGCACTTCTTCAGGGCGGTAGCCTGAACATGCTGATCAGCACCGCGTTTGTCCCTGCCGCCCAGGATTTCTTCAATGAACAAGCCACCACCTGGGGTGAGGACAACAGTGTCGACGTGACGGTCGACTTCATCAACTGGCCGGACTTGCAACCCCGAACGACATCGGCGGTCCAGGCCGGTGCAGGGCCAGACATTGTCGAGATGTGGGACGCGATCCCTTACCTGTTCTCCGAGAGCCTGCTCGATGTGAGCGACATCGCCGCGGCGGCCGAGGAGGTACAGGGAGGCTACTTCGATTGGGTAGTAAAATCCGCTGCGGTCGATGGCGAGTGGAAGTCGATTCCGCACGGTAACTCGGGCGCGGCCATGGCCTACCGCAAGAGCTATTTCGAGCAGGCCGGAGTGACGGATCCGGAAAACAACTTCCCGGCGACCTGGGAGGAGTTGTTCGAGGTGGGCAAGATCCTGAAGGAGGAGGTCGGTAAACCTCTCGGCCAGGCGCTCGGCCAGAGCCTCGGTGACCCGCCGGGTTTCTGTTACCCGTACATGTGGTCACACGGCTCGATGGAGATCGAAGAGGACGGCACGACCGTCGCGTTCGACACCGACGGCTTTCGCGAGGGTATGGAAACCTTCGTGAACGCGTGGCCAGAGGCCTTTGACGAAACCGGACTCGGCTGGGACGACTCGACCAACAACAGCGCCTACCTCTCCGACCAACTCTCGGCAACGCAAAACGGATCGAGCATCTACCTCGCGGCGTCAGATCCCGAAGGCGAAAACTCGAATCCGGAGATCGCGGAAGACACCTTCCACGCAACTTTGCCGAGTGGGCCGGATGGCCAGTTCGCCATGCTGGGCAGCCGCTCGATGGGAATCATGGACTACTCGCCCAATCAGGACGAAGCGAAAGCGTTCCTGGAGTGGTGGTTCTCAGCCGAGCCGTTCCAGGCGTGGCTGGAGTCGTTCGAAGGGTATATCCTTCCGCCGGGGCCAACCTTCACTGAGTTGCCGGTCTATGTCGACGATCCAAAGCTCGCGGCGTACCTCGAGATTGCCGATATTGCCCGAAACAAGGGCTACGCCGGTCCGTCGAACCTGAAGGCGGCTCAGGCATCTTCGCAATACGTGATCGTGAACACGTTTGCGAACGCCATACAAACCGGTGATGTGGCGACAGCCATCGAACAGGGCGCGGCGATGCTCGAGCGGATCTACAGCCGATAGCGGCGGTACTCCGATTTTTCGTTCGGCATATCGCGGGTGGACGGGAGATTCCCGTTCACTCGCCAACCGCGAAGACGAGGATGGCGCATGACGACTTCCAAGGATTTGAAATGAGCACGCTGCAAGAAACCCGGCCGAGTGAGCGATTGATCGTTCCGGATGTGCAGGAGGGGTTCTGGACGCGCTTCCAGCGCCGGGAATCCTCGCTTGCGTGGCTGTTCCTTGCGCCGGGGCTGCTCATTCTTATCCTGTTCATTGCCTATCCGTTCGCCTACGGCATCTATATCTCGCTGACCGATGCGTTCGTTGGCTTCGCCGAACGCAACTTCATCTGGCTCGAGAATTACCGCCGATTGCTGGACGATCCGATCTTCCAGAAAACCGTTCGCAACACGTTCGTCTATGGCGTCGGCACGGTGCCGTTCAAGCTCGCGCTAGGTCTTGGTCTGGCGCTGGTGCTGAACCAGACATTCCGGTTCAGCCGGTTGTATCGCGCATTCCTGCTCCTGCCATGGATCGTGCCGACGGCGATCAGCAGCCTCGCCTTTCTCATGCTGTTCAACGGCGTGATGAGCCCGATCTCCTGGGTTTTGGAGGACTGGGGCATCGTGAGCGGCAGCATCAATTTCCTCGGTGATCCAATCAACGCCATCGTCTCCCTTTGTGTGGCCAACATCTGGCGCGGAGTTCCGTTCTTTGGCATCTCGATCCTGGCTGGGCTGCAGGCGGTTCCGGACGACCTGAACGAGGCTGCCGCGCTCGATGGCGCAAACGCCTGGCAGCGGTTTATGGCGGTGACCTGGCCGGTGATCCGGAACATCACCCTCATCGCGACTTTGTTCTCGATCATCTGGACCTTCGCCGACTTCCAGCTCGTTTACGTGCTCACCAAAGGCGGACCAGCGAACTCGACGCATATCTTTGGCACGTATTCATACCAGACGCTCGGCTACACCGATATCGGCACGGCGGCGGCGATTTCGCTGTATATGTTCCCGATGCTGGCGGTGCTGGCGGTGATTCTGCTCAGGTACGTGCGGCGGGACGATTAGAGAGATTCACGGGAGACAACACGCATGGCAATGGTCGGATCAAACGTACGGCGGAGCCGATGGCTCAGCCTGTACCTGCCACTCACGTTCTTCATGGTCTTTCTGATGTTTCCGTTCTACTGGATGCTCATCGTCTCTCTGAAGCCGAACACTGATCTGCTCAACATGGATCTCAATCCGTTCCTGCTGTACAGCATCACGCTGGATCATTACAGTTACCTGTTTACCGACACGGCGTTCATGCGATACACGTTGAACACCTTCGTGGTGACGGTTGGCTCGACGCTGCTGGCGCTGAGCGCGAGCATATTCATCGGCTACGCGCTGGGCCGGTTCCGGTTCAGGGGTGGAACGCTAATGGGCGCGTTGATCTTCCTTTGTTACCTGGTGCCGCCGACATTGCTGTTCATCCCGCTTTCCCAGATCGTCGCTGATTTCGGCCTCTACAACACCTACTGGTCGCTGATTTTTACGTACCCGACCTTCCTGATCCCGTTCGCGAGCTGGCTGCTGATGGGCTACTTCCGGACGATCGCGATCGACCTGGAGCACGCGGCGCTGGTTGACGGGGCGACCCGGTTGCAGGCGATGCGGCACATCGTGCTGCCGCTGGCAATGCCGGGTATCCTCTCGGCGGGTATCTTTTGTTTCACGCTGGGATGGAACGAGTTTCTTTACGCGCTGGTGTTCATGAGCTCCGGCGACATGAAGACGGTGCCGGTCGGCGTCGTGACCGACCTGATCCGCGCTGACGTCTATTTCTGGGGATCGTTGATGGCGGCGGGAATCCTGGGTTCCGTGCCGGTCGCTGTCGCGTACTCGTTCTTCGTCGACAACTACATCTCGGGCATGACCGCGGGCGCGACAAAGGGGTAGAGTCACGCGCCTCGATACGTAGTGCCGTCCCTACGACTGGTGTTTCCGTCCAGTGATGTTGGCGGCAATGTCGGCGAGCTGGTCCTGGAACCAGACGGAGACGTCTTCGGATTCGACCGCCGCTCGCATCGCCTGGCCCCGGCGCTGGCGCTCGCTGAAGGGCATGGTCAGCGCCCGGTGAATCGCCTGGGCGGTGCCTTCGATGTCGGCGGGTGCTACCACCAGCGCATGCTCTCCCAGCTGCAACGACGCTCCGGCTCCCTCGGAGAGGATGATCACGCCGCTGCGCTCGTTGATCAGCGCTCCCTCCTTGGCGACCAGCGCCATGCCGTCGATGATCGAGTTGACCAGCAAGACGTCGTACCAGCGCATCGCCGCCAGCACCCGCGGATAGCTCTCGCCCATGATGATCTGGATCGGTTGCCAGCCAGTTTCAACGTTGGCGTACTTGGCGTTGATCCGCCCCGCCGTCGCGCTCATGTCGTCGAGGTACTCCCGATATTCCTTGACATCCAGACGCGATGGTTGGGTGACGGCGATAAAGTTGACCCGATCCTTGAATTCCGGATACGCTTCCAGGAAACGGTCAAAGGCGTGGAACCCGCGCACGATGTTCTTGCTCGGATCGGCGCGGTCCACCCGCAATATGGTGAACTCGTTGAAGTGGGTAGGGAGATACCGCTCGTAGGCGCGCGCTTCCCTACTGTGGGCGGTTCGCCGCACGGCTTCCGCATCGATGGAAATGGGATAGTGGTTGATCGCTATCATGCGACCGTTCCAGGAGATCGTGTTGTCACCGTAGCTGATGTCGACATCCGGCACATAGGCCTCGCAGGTGTGCATGAAGCTGCGAGCGTGTTCCGGAGTCTGGAACCCAACGATGTCGCACCCAAGCAAGCCCTCACAGATGGCCCGTCGCATCTCGAGCGGCAGCAGCCGCCAGTAGTCGGGATCGGGCCAGGGAATGTGGATATAGTGCTGAATGACCACGTTCGGACGCTGTTCACGAATCATGTTGCCGCACAAGTACAGGTGATAGTCGTGGAGCATGACAATCGGCTCGCCGTCAGTCTGAACACAGGCGAGCAGCACCTCATCCGCGATCATCCGGTTCACGGCCACGTACCCATCACGCCAGGCCGACCACGTCTCATGCGTGATATCTGGTGAGCGAGGGGTGTCCCACAGGTAGTGCTGCAGGAACCAGAGCAGGGGATTTGAGATCACGTTGTAGTACTGGTGATAGGACTCCTGCGACGGCACCGCGAAGCGCAGCTTGAACCGGGAGTCGTTCCCCTGAGGCTCGATCAGCGCTTCGCCCGCATCGGCTGCCGCGGCGGCGCGGGCACGATCACCGTCGGTCATGGCGGCGGCGATCCAGATCGCATGCTGTCCTTGCAGCACGGCGCTCACGGCGGTGACCAGCCCGCCGCTGCCCTGACGCGACGAGAAGGCGCCATCGGCTCGCTGCGTGAAGGTGACGGGTCCCCGGTTGGACGCGACGATGAGCTGCCGTTCGGCCAACACCTGTTCGATCAGCTCATGGGGGTCGGCTTCACCGTGCGCGCGTTCGTCACTCGTAGCCTTGCTGCTCACCTGTGGCCTCCTCAGTTGAAACTCGTAGGGGTCGACAGACCTCTACAGGTGTCGGCCCGAAGCGCGGAAGGCACACGGTCCTCCCCTACGAGTCAGGTTTATTGCTGACTGCTTCAAGTATCGCTGATTGTCTCCGTCCTCGCATCGGCGCAGCCGATGGGACGCTCGGTAGCGGCGAACCTTGTGTTCGCCCTCTCGCGGAACGACATGAGGTCGAGTCCTACGATTCCGGCGACAGGTCGAGCGACCGCAGCGTCATCGCGTTGATGGCGACGATGATGGTCGACACGCTCATCAACAGCGCTCCTATCGCCGGTGGCATGATGATCCCGACTCCGGCCAACACGCCCGCGGCGAGAGGTATCGCGATGACGTTGTATCCCGTTGCCCACCACAGGTTCTGAATCATCTTGCGATAGCTGGCTCGGGAGAGCTTGATGACGCTCTCGACCGAGCGAGGGTCGCTGGACGCGAGGATGACGCCCGCCGATTCCATCGCTACATCGGTGCCCGCTCCGATCGCGATCCCGACGTCCGCTGACGCCAGCGCCGGGGCGTCATTGACGCCGTCGCCGACCATCACGACCTTGCGCCCGTCGCGCTGAAGTTTGTCGATCTCCGCTGACTTGTTCTCTGGCAGGACTTCCGACAGCACCTGATCGATGCCGAGTTGCGCCGCCACATGCTCGGCGACGTTGCGAGCGTCCCCGGTGATCATGATCGTCCGGACGCCTCGGCGATTGAGCGAGGCTATGGCCTGCTTCGCCGACTCGCGCACCTGGTCCTCAAGCGCGATCAGCCCGATGACTTCTCCGCCCCGGATCACCGACAGTACGGCGGCTCCGCGGTCGGCCCATTGGTCCTGCTTGTCCACCAACGTATCCGGGATCGAGAGTCCGCGCTGTTCCAGCAGGCGAGGTCCGCCGATGGCGATCTCTTCGCGATCAATCGTCGCGGACACGCCTCGACCGGCGACTGAGGCGAAGCCTTCCGCCGACGGGATCGTGAGTGAGCGCTCCTGCGCCTGCCGGATAATCGCACGAGCCAGCGGATGCTCGCTCTCGCGTTCGACAGCGGCGGCTAGCGCCAGCAGCGCGTCGTCGTCATCGGATGACGTGGCAACGCCGGTCACCGCATGTTCGCCACGGGTAAGCGTGCCGGTCTTGTCGAAGACGACCGTGTCGATGGTGCGCATCGTTTCCAGCGCCTTGCGGTCGCGGATCAACACGCCTTGTCGTGCTGCGGCCGAGGTCGACATCGCGATCACCAGCGGGATGGCGAGTCCGAGCGCATGAGGGCAGGAGATGACCAGCACTGTGATGGTCCGAAGGAGGGCATCGTCAAC
>JACCVC010000148.1 GCA_013698305.1 Chloroflexia bacterium | reverse complement strand
GACGCCTTCCGATCTATCCCGCCGGTCAACGCAATCGCCGACCTGATTTCCGAACGGATGGCCGGGGTAATCGCGCCTGAACTTGCTCTGACGCTCGCCAGGCAAGTTCAAGACCAGATTCGCCAGGAACTCCAGTCTGGGTCACAGGATGATCCCGGATTGCTGGTGGCGCGGCGGCTGGAACAGTTGGCTCAAACTCTCTCGTCTCCCAGGCTGGGTCGTGCGCTGAACGGCACGGGCATCGTGGTTCATACGAATTTGGGACGGGCACCGGTCAGCGAACGCGCCGCGGCAGCTATGCGCATGGCGGCATCGAGTTCGGTCGCCCTTGAAATCGATCCAGTGTCGGGCCAGCGCGGCGGTCGCATGGACGAGATCTCGACACTGCTTTTGATCCTCGCCGGAGCGGAACAGAGCCTGGTGGTCAACAACAATGCGGCTGCTGTATTGCTCGCGCTCACCGCGCTGGCGCACGGGAAGAAGGTCGCGGTTTCACGGTCGGAGGCGGTCGAGATCGGGGGAGGCTTTCGGATTCCGGATGTCCTCGCCCAGTCAGGCGCGGCGCTGATGGAGGTCGGCACGACCAATCGTACGTATGCGCGAGATTACGCCAGAGCAGCAAGTGATGGCGCAGAGTTATTCCTCAAGGTTCACCCGAGCAACTTCTCGATTCAGGGATTTGTCGCCTCGCCATCATTGGCGGAGTTGCGGGGTATTGCCGATTTGACAGGAGCGATTCTGATCGAGGATTTGGGCAGCGGCACGCTCGTCGGGACCGAGACGTACGGCATCGATCACGAGCCGACGGTGCAGGAGTCCATCGGAGCGGGAGCGGACGTTGTGACGTTCAGCGGCGACAAGTTGCTGGGCGGTCCACAGGCCGGCATCATCTGCGGCAAGCGACGCTTGATCGATCAGATCGCTTCGTATCCGCTGGCACGCGCGGTCCGCGCCGACAAGACCTCCTTGGCGGGACTAGCGGAGACATTGCGGCATTACCTGCGCGGTGATCACGAGAGGTCGGTTCCGGTATGGATGTCCATCGCTGCTTCCGAGTCCTCGCTTCGGCATCGCGCCGAGCACATCGCCGCATTGCTGGGTTCGAACGGCATCGAGGTCGACAGTGTCTCCACTGTCAACTTCGTTGGTGGCGGTTCATTGCCGGGCCAGTCACTGGCGGGACATGCGGTCAGGCTCAAGGCTTCGACATCCGGAGAGGTGTCAGAGCTTGCCCGGTCTCTCCGGCAGGCGACGCCAGTGCCAGTGTTCGGGCGGATCGAGGAAAACGCTGTCCTGGTCGAGTTGCGGACGATTATGCCTCGAGACGATGAACTGTTGACGGAGTCGATGGGGAACGCACTCGTATCCCCGTGTGCTTACAGCGGTGTGCATAATGGTTGACCCGCCTTAAACGTTCGTCCGGCGAGTTCATGCTGCTCGCTGCTAGCAACGGACGTCCAGCCCTCATGGAGCAGACGGCGATCTACCCAGGGCGTTTGAGAGTTTTTTACCTGGTGCGTAGGGAGGCGATTAGTGAGCTGACCGACATGTCTGCCCATGTCGCCGACGAATCCAGGCGACGGTTTCGCTGCGATTTCCGCTAGTCCGGTGTCACGAGTGGAGCCGGTAAAAGCGGAGAAAGTCGTGCTCGATCGGCAGCACCTCGGTCTCATGGAATCCCGCTTCCACCGCATAGCGACGCATCGTTGACTCGCGGATTACCGTCCCCGTCCCGACCGATGGCTTATCCGCCATCCCGACCGGCAGGCAGTGGAGGATGCTAAAGCCATACATGAAGCGCTCGACCTCGTCACCCGGGGCGGTGAATCGGTCAGCCACTTTCTCGTCGGCCACCAACACAGCCCCGGAGTCCCCAGCCAGCCTTCGCATAGATCCAAGCACAGCCACGGGATTCGACATGTCATGGATGCACTCGAAGGCCAGTGCCAGGTCGTATAGCCCGACGAGGTCCGAGTCGCCAGCGTCCCGGCAATGGAACGTGACGCGGTCGTCGACTCCGGCTGCCTCGGCGTTAGCTCGCGCTGCCGCGACCGACGCCTCGTCGAGGTCGTATCCGTCGACCTGGAGGTTCGGGTATCCCTTGGCGATGGCGATGCTCGACCAGCCCAGCCCCATACCGATGTCGGCAACGCGCGCGGGCGGGTCGGCCTGCAGACGAGCATGGACATCGGGCATCGCTGACAGCCAAACCTGGGTCAGGAGATGAACGAACCCGGGGCGATTGAATGCAGCAATTCCCTCGTGCATGTCAGCACCGTAGTCCTCGTACGGGACACCTGCACCGGTCCGGAAGGCTTCAAGGAGCTGCGGCAACGGCTTCACACAGCCCGCGAAGACCAAGGCGGACGGCGCCATCGCGGTAAGGCTGTCCGGATCGATGAGCACCGCCTCATACGCGACCGGTAGCTGGAAGCGCCGCACGGACATCTCAGCTTCCGGATTCTCACACCTGAGGATACTGGTGGTCGCCTGCTGCTCCAGCCACTCGCGTGCATAGCGCTCGGCCGTTCCGGTGCGTTGCGCGAGTTCGGCGCTCGTCGCCGCACCACCCTCGGCGAGCGCCCGGTAGTAGCCGAGGCGGTCTCCCAAATACACAGAGAAGAGATCCATGGCCCCCAATGTCGCGGCAAAGAGCCGCTCCACAAGGTCATCGGGAGAGCCCATGAGAGAGTCCGGTGTAGCCATTGACGACCTCCCATTCGGGTTGAATGTGATGAAAAAGGTTGGGACCCATCGTCATCATACACCCAAATCGGGTTCGCGGAGCACGGCGGTTGTTGCCGGATAAATTGTCGCCATTGCACATCGTCGACCATTTCTTCCAGCGAATAGGTGACCAAGGGACTGGGGTTAATTCATGGGTCGCTGCGCGTCTGCGTCCTGGCTCATGCGGGGCGGGAGGAGCACCTGAACGGTAGCTCCACCGACAGCCTAACGCGCGGGGCTGCGACTGTCCTTGAAGTACGGGCTGACCGGCGGGTTATAACGACCGTGTCGCTCCGCAAGTGATCGCAGCTGCTCCTTGAGCAGTTCAATGGCATCGCCGTCTTCTCGCTTTTCTGCCTCTCGAAGATCACTCTGCAGTTCTCGTAGCAGGAACCCGAAGCGTTCCTTGCCGAGGTTGGAGAGAATCTGGGTCGTCTCCATCCTGATTTGCCCCGGAAACTGCTCCGGACGTCCTTCAAGTGAGTTCAACAGATAGTCGGCGTGGTCGGCGATCTCTTCTTCGAGTCCGACGACGAACTGCTCTGCGGTCATGCCACTTAGGTCTTCAGACGCTATGGTCCCGAGGATCGCGCGGTTTCTGGCGTCATGGATGTCGTCGAGTGGGACAGCAGCGACGATGTCTGCAGTCAGCTGATGGTGTCGCAGCAGGAGGGCAGTGAGATAGTTCTCGTTCGTCCGCTCCCTCGCGCGACCGTCGACCTGCTCGGACTCACGTGACACCTGCTGGCGCAGAGAACGTTCCCTGCCCGCCATGTTGGTCCTGCGGATTTCTGAAAGGACGATGCGCTCGTCCAGCCGGAGCTTGCGAGCGAGCTCACCGACATAGTGCGCCTGAACCACCCGGTCCGTGATCTGCCGGAAGAGCGGCGCAATTCGATGGACGGCCTCGGATTTGCCTCGGGCGTCGTCGGCGCCGACATCCCCGGTCAGGATATCGATGGTGAAATCCAGGAACGGCTGGGCACGCTTGATGAGTGATGGCCAATCATCCGGACTCTGGCGAAGGATGTCGTCCGGATCCTTCCCTTCGGGCATCTGGGCGATGGCGATCTCGGTCTTGAGCTTGCGCTCGAAACGCACGATGCCGAAGGCGTTGGTCGACTGTTGCTCGTCCTCGTTGCCCATCGAGTCGGTCATCGTCTCGAGTCCACGCAGGGTCGCCATTTGGCCGGCGGCGTCGGCGTCGAGCGCCATGACGATGCGCTTTGCGCCTCGCCTGACCTGGCTCACCTGCGCCTCGGTCAGAGCCGTGCCCATGGAGGCCACGACGTTCTCGTGCCCGAACTGGTGGGCGGCGATGACATCCATGTACCCCTCGACGATCACCACTTCCTCGGCCTTGCGGATCGACTCGCGAGCGAGATCGAGGCCGTAGACCAGCGAACCCTTGTCAAAAATCGTGGTCTGCGGGCTGTTGAGGTACTTCGGCATGTCGTCGCCGATGGCGCGCCCGCCGAATCCGACGACCTCTCCATCTCGATTGCTGATCGGAAACATGAACCGATTCCGAAACCGGTCGTAGTGGCCGTCGCCACTGCGACGCTCCTGGATCAGGCCCGCTTCGAGCGCAAGTTCCGGTTCTATTGAGCGAGAGCCGAGGAAGCTCAGGAGAAGCTCCCAGGAGTCGGGCGCGAATCCAAGCCGGAATCGCTCCACCATCTCGTCGGATATCCCGCGCTCCTGTAGCAACCTCCGCCCGGCTTCTCCCTGCGGCGCCTTGGTCAGGATATGGTGGAACCAGGTTGCCGCCAGGTCGTTGGCGCCGATGAGCTTGGCGCGATCCTCATCGTGCTGTGGTGTGACGAAGCCTCCTTGTTGCAACTCCACGCCGGCTCGTACCGCCAGGTCGCGTAGCGCCTCGCGGAACTCGACGCCTTCGATCAACATGAAGAAGGTGAAGAGATCGCCACCCTTGCCACATCCAAAACAGTGGAAGTTCTGTGAATCGGCGAAGACGACGAACGAGGGCGTCTTCTCCTGATGGAAGGGACACAGCCCCTTGAAGCTTCGTCCGGTTCGCTTGAGTCCGGGCACGTACTGCTGCACGAGATCGACAATGTCGAGTCGATCCCGAATTTCCGCGACGGCGTCGTTTGCCATGTCGAGCCTCTCTTTCGCCGCTACGGGACGAGAACCTGATGTGGCGCAATGCGTCGATGGAGTTCCAACGCGTAGCGATCGGTCATGGTAGCGACCGAGTCCGCCGCCCGCCGGTCCAGCGACTCGCCTGGCAACTCAGGGATGGTGGCGGGAATCTCTTCGGGATGCTGGGTGAACCAGTCAAACAAGGCAAGGACGATGTCTCTCGCCTCGCGGGTCTGGTCTCGCTGGTTGATCGGATCATACACGCGCTCGAAGAGAAAGCCACGAAGCTCATTGGCCGTCTGTCGCATTTCCGGAGAAAGCTCGATTGATGCCGGAGGCTGCTCCACCTGGGAGTGATCGATCAGGTCGAGTATGAGCGAGTTGATCCGCGTAGGGTGGGTGTCACCGAGACGCTCGGTAATCCGAGACGGGATCGAAGCATAGCTGAGCAACCCGGATCGGATCGCGTCATCCAGATCATGATTCATGTAGGCGATGCTGTCGACGACCTTGATCACCATGCCCTCCAGCGTGGACGGATGGCCGGAAACGGCGCCTTCGATCGACTCCCTCGGTTTGGAATGGCGAAGGATTCCGTCTCGTACCTCGTTGGTGAGATTGAGGCCGGCGCCATCCTTTTCGAGGATGTCGACAACGCGCAGGCTTTGCTCATTGTGCCGGAAGTTGGGAAAGACTTCTGCCAGCGCGCGTTCCCCGGCATGGCCGAACGGGGTGTGTCCGAGGTCGTGGCCCATGCCGATCGCCTCGACCAAGTCCTCATTGAGCCGGAGCGCCCGACCGACGGTGCGGGCGAGTTGAGCCACTTCGAGCGTGTGAGTGAGCCGGGTGCGATAGTGGTCGCCGCCTGGTGCGATGAACACCTGCGTCTTGTGCATCAGGCGCCGGAAGCTCTTGGAGTGGATGATCCGATCGCGGTCGCGCTGGAACGCCATGCGGACCGGCGACTCGTCTTCCTCAACAGGTCTGGTCGCCTGATTGCTCCGTGTCGCCAGCGGAACGAGGCGATCGTCCTCGAAGCGCTCGAGCATGGCGCGGATTGAACTGTCGCTGGTGGCGGTGGTAGTCACCATGCCGATTCTCTCCAGCCTACGACTCGACGATCTCGAGGTTGGCGAGACTTGCCATCAGCCGCTTCTTGCCGTGGCGCTGGAACTCGACCGCCAGCTCGACATCGTTCTTGAGCTCAGTTACTTCGGTGATAAGACCCGACCCGAACTTCGGGTGAAAGACGCGTTGGGTGACCTTGAACTCCGGCAGAACGTGCATCGGCTCGTTTGAGGATGGTGGGTCGAACGAAACAGGCGCTTGCACCCGGCTCGCCAGCGAGCCGGACTGCCTGCCGCTGAACCGCCCGGTCCGGGCGCTGCCGACGCTATCCCGGCGGGTGACGGACTTCATCGCCTCAGCGGGTATGCCGGCGAGAAAACGTGACGGCTCGGAGTTGGCGAATCGGCCATAGGAGATACGCGAGGTGGCGCAGGTGAGGTAGAGCTGCCGTTCCGCTCGGGTGACGCCGACGTAGAAGAGGCGGCGCTCTTCCTCCAACGGCTTGCGGTCGAACGGCTCCGCCTCGATCGCGCGGCTGATCGGAAGCAAGCCTTCTTCAACGCCGGCGATGAACACGACGGGAAACTCCAGCCCCTTGGCTGAGTGCAGCGTGATCAGCGTGACCTGACCGGCATCGCCCTCGTCCATCGCGTCGACGTCACTCACCAGCGACACCGACTCGAGGTACTGGGTCAGCGCTTCTGACGGATCCAGCGTGTCGAACCGCTCCATGTCCGTGCGAAGCTCCTGGACGTTGGACCAGCGCTGGAGGTCGTCCTCGGCGCCATTCCGAAACTGCTCACGATACTCGCTCACCTCGATGATCTCGTCGAAGAGCTCGCTCAGCGTCGACTTCTCTCGCCGTTCCTGAAGGATCGCCAGCGTCGCGCCGATCCGCTCGGCCGCCTTGCGGGCGGAGCCGGTGATTTCGGGCGGACTGACGTCCTTGAAGCGTGGCGAGATGGATGGCGCCATGCTGACCAGCCCATCGACGGGAGATCGCTGATGCTCCCGAGCCCAGTCGAGCAGGACTTCCATTGCGCGTGGCCCGAAGCCACGACCGATCGGGGTGTTGTCGATGATGCGTTCCAACCCGATTCGATCCGCCGGGTTGTAGAGCAGCTTGAAGAAGGCGAGGATATCTTTCACCTCCTTGCGCTCGTAGAACCGCAGGCCGCCGATGATGCGATACGGCACCTCGGATCGCCGGAACGCCTCCTCCAGCACGCGGGATTGGGCGGTGGTCCGGTACATCACGGCAACATGGTCGGGTCGGGTGCGCCCGGATTGGGTAAGGCGACGAATCTCATCGACGATGAAGCTGGCCTCGTGGTTCTGGTCGGAAAGCTCACGCAGCATGATCATGTCGCCATCGGGATTCATGGTGCGGATGGGACGGTCGATCCGGTCCCTGTTCTCGCGGATGAGGCGGTCCGCCGCCTGGACGATGTGGCCGGTCGACCGGTAGTTCAGCTCCAGGTTGATCTGGATGGTTTCGGGGTAGTCGTCCTGGAAGTTCAGGATGTTGGTGATGTCGGCGTTGCGCCAGGCGTAGATCGACTGGTCGGGATCGCCGACCACGAACAGGTTTTGCCAGACTTCGGCGAGCGCGGTCACCATCACGTACTGCACCCGGTTGGTGTCCTGGTACTCGTCAACGTGGATGTATCGGAACTGCGCCTGGTACTTCTCGAGAATCCTGGGATCGGCGTCGAACAGGCGCAACGGAAGCGTCAGCAGATCATCGAAGTCGACGGCGTTCAGGTCGCGGAGCCGCCGTTCGTACTCGTGGTAGACGCGCGCCAGGAGCTCCTGGTCGTAGGACATCGCGTCGTTGGTCACATCCGCCGGGGTCTTCATTTCCGACTTGGCGTGAGAGATGCCGGAGAGCATCCGGCGCGGCTGGATCTGCTTGGGGTCCATCCGCTCGTGGATGATCGCTTCCTTGGCGACGTTGAGCTGATCGGCGGTGTCGTAGATCAGGAAGTTCGGCTTGAGGTCGATCAACTCTTCCGCGCGGTAGGGGTTCTGGCGCAGGATACGGACGCCGAGCGAGTGAAACGTGCCCATCACCAGCCCGCTGGCGGCAGTGTCGGAGACCAGGCGTCGAATGCGCTCGCGCATCTCGTTGGCCGCCTTGTTGGTGAAAGTGACGGCGAGGATCGATTCCGGCGGCGCCTCCTTTTGCTCAAGCAGCCAGGCGATGCGGTGGGTGAGGACGCGAGTCTTGCCGGAGCCGGGACCGGCAACGACGAGCACCGGGCCGTCGGTGGTGACCACGGCGCGTTGCTGTTCCGGATTGAGGCTGGTGAGGAGTGGGTGCGTCTCGGTTTGCATGAATCTATAAGCGCCTTCGGGTATTCGAGCAATGAGTCAGGGGAGTGTATCGAACGAAGCGGGCATCATCGTGAAAGTGTAGCGTACTGGTTTGCTGCCGATTTCGATCCTGACGCCTCGAACGAGGACACAGATTTGACCTCGGAGGGGCGGCTTTGGTAGGATTCTCCGCGTTGCGTGCGCCGACGTAGCTCAGCGGCAGAGCAAAGGACTCATAAGCCTTCGGTCGGTGGTTCGATTCCACCCGTCGGCACCAACGCCTCCATTCAGGATTCCCCATACATGTCCAATCACCCCGCGGATGACATCCCGCCGATCTCTCGACCTCTCGGGTCCAGCGAGGTCGGGGTGGTTCAACGCGCGCGCGCGTTCATCGTCGATCGCTTTGAGGCCGCGCAGCCGCGCCTGCTCGTCGGCTACTCCGGTGGTGGCGACTCCCTGGCATTGCTCCTCGTCATGCGAGATTTGGCGCGGGTTGGCGCGTGTTCCCTCACTGCGGTGCATGTCGATCATCGGCTCAGGAATGAGGCAGAACAGGATGCGGGTCGGGCTGCTGCGATCTGCCGGTCACTGGGCGTCGATGTGATTGTCAGGCGGGCATCCGACCACCCGGCAACGCTGTACCCTGGCGTCGGCATCGAAGAGGCGGCGCGGAGGGTGCGGTTCGAGGCGTTTCGCGACGTCACTGGCGATGTGGGAGCGAATGCGGTCCTCCTGGGACATCATGCCCGCGATCAGGCTGAGACGGTGTTGCTTCACCTGATGCGTGGTTCTGGCCTCCATGGGTTGTCCGGCATGGCTGCCGATACGGTGCTGGATGTGCCCTGGTGGTC
>JACCVC010000145.1 GCA_013698305.1 Chloroflexia bacterium | reverse complement strand
AAGGAGAAATCTTCCTATGGGACGATTTATGAAGATGTCTGCGCTGTTGCTGGTCGCGCTCGGGATGATGCTCGGGTCAATCGCTGGCGTTGCGAACGTTGCCGCGCAGGACGGAGACATGCCGACGGTCACGGTCGGCTCGAAGGATTTCACCGAGTCGATCGTGCTTGCCGAGATGGTGGCGCTTCTGCTTGAGGACGCCGGTTATGAGGTCGAGCGTCAGTTGAACCTCGGCGGTACCGTCGTGGCGCATGAGGCACTGGTCAATGGGAACATCGACATCTACGTCGAGTACACCGGCACTGGCCTCCTGGCTATCTTGGGGATGGACCTCCCGACCGCGGGGGCAACGCCCGCCGCCGCGACACCGGCAGTTGGCGCAACACCCGCCGCCAGTGGCGTGGACGAGGTCTACACGATCGTGTCGGCCGAGTACGAGGAGCAGTTCGGCCTCCAGTGGCTGGAGCCATGGGGTTTCAACAACACCTATGTCCTCGCGGTGACGCAAGAAACGGCTGATGAGTACGGTCTTGAGACCACGTCTGACCTTGCAGAGGTCGCGGGCGACCTGACCTTCGGCGGCACCCAGGAGTTCCTGGTGCGACCGGACGGCCTGCCAGGGCTCGAAGCGGCGTACGGTTTCGAGTTCGGTGACGAGCTTGGCCTCGACCCAGGGCTGGTCTACAGCGCGGTCGATGGTGGCGACGTGGATGTGATCTCCGCCTTCGCGACCGACGGTCGTATCCCGGCGCTTGATCTGGTCACCCTTGCGGACGACCAGGCCTTCTTCCCGCCGTACTTCGCGGCGCCGGTCGTGAGCGGCGAGTTGCTGGAGCAGTCGCCGGAAGTGGCCGACATCCTGAACCAGTTGTCGGGCATGATTGACGACGGCACAATGGCCAGCCTCAACGCGCAGGTTGATGTCGATGGCATGGAGCCTATCGAAGTCGCCCGTACCTTCCTCACCGACCAGGGGCTGATCGAAGGCGAAAGCTAGGCAGTCTCCCTCATGTGACATCTCTTCTTCGCGCCGTCAACCGGCGCGAAGAGATTCCGAGCCCCCTTCTGGCGACATCGCGTCGCCGGAAGGGGGTTTCTTGATGCTAGAATGTTTCCAACTCTCAGCTTGGCGATGTTGGCCGAACGTCATATCAACCTCTGCCGCAAGACATCGGCAGGGACGCGCACCGGGTCCGAACCTACCCCTTGGTCATGTTGCAAGCAGCCCTGGACGGAGGTGCTCATGGATCGACCGGTTGCGAGCCGGGTCGCGGCGCTCAGTCATGCGATCCTGCCTTTTACGAGGTACCTGGAGGATTCATCGTTTTTCGAGCGATCCAGCGACCCGAACGTCAACAACTTTGCATTCGGCAACCCACAGGACATGCCGCTCGGCGCCTTCGTCGACGCGATCACCAATGCGGCACAGCCGCGAGACAAGGACTGGTTCGCCTACAAGCTGAGTGAACCGGAGTCGCAGGAGGTGGTGGCGGCCTCGTTGCGCCAGGAGTTCGGCATTCCGTTCGAGCCGGACGATATCGCGATGACGAACGCTGGGTTCGGCGCGCTGACCGTCGCGATTCAGGCAATCGTCGACCCCGGCGACGAGGTGGTCTTTAACCTGCCACCCTGGTTCTTGTACGAAAGCCTCACGGTCAACGCCGGGGGCGTTCCGGTCAAGGTTCCGGTCGACCTGGAGACATTCGATCTCGACCTTGACGCCATCGAGGCCGCGATAACGCCGCGGACCCGCGCGATTATCGTCAATTCGCCGAACAATCCAACCGGCAGAATCTATCCGCCGGAGACGCTGGAGCGCCTGGCGGCCATGCTCACCGAGGCGTCACACCGCCACGGTCGACCGATCTACCTCATTTCGGACGAGCCATATCGCCGCATCGTCTTCGAGGGCAATACCTTTCATACGCCGCTCGCGTTCTACCCTCACTCGCTCATGACCTACTCGTACGGCAAGGTTCTGCTGACGCCAGGACAGCGCATTGGCTACATCGCGCTGCCCCCGACGATGCCGGATCGTGACCAGCTTCGCGAAGCGTTCCGGGTCGTGCAGCTGAGCGGTGGGTTCCTGTTTCCCAACGCGCTCCTGCAGCATGCGCT
>JACCVC010000109.1 GCA_013698305.1 Chloroflexia bacterium | reverse complement strand
GGTGCAATGACGCAACCACAGAGTCAATCAATGCATGGGCGTTTGTGCGCAGAGCCATAGGGCGCTGCGCCATTTGCGCCGCTATAGGTCACCAACAGCGTAGGGGCAGACCCCGTGTCTGCCCGTGTCGGAAGATCAGGCACAGAACAGGAGCGACGGATATGGGACAGGTCAACGCACGGACGCACGCCCCGATGTACTCGCCGACGTACGAACGCGACAGTTGCGGCGTCGGTCTCGTCGTCGACATCAAGGGACGGGCATCGCGTGAGATCGTGGTCAAGGCGCTCGCCGGCCTCGTTAACCTCACCCATCGCGGCGGCGTCGGCGCCGATGCCCGCACCGGTGACGGCGCTGGCGTGCTTCTCCAACTACCGCACCGTCTCTTCGCTGACGTGTTGCGGGATGCGGGAGTCGAACCCCTCTCGCCCGGCGACTACGCCGTCGCGATGACATTTTTGCCCCGCGATGGTCGAGAGAATGAGGCCCAGGCGATCATCGACGAGGCGCTGACAGCGCACGACCTGGACCTGCTGCTATGGCGTGATGTGCCGGTTGATGTCGACCGGCTCGGCGACACCGCCGCCCGCACCCGCCCGACGATCCGCCAGGCGTTCATTCGCCGCCCCAACCGGTTCGACATTGACCAGTTCGAGCGCGAGCTGATGCTGGTCCGACGCGCCGCTGAGCGCGAGGCCGCCGCGCGGCAGATGAGCGAGTTCTTCATCGCCTCGATCTCCGCCCGCACCATCATCTACAAGGGCTTCTGCCTCCCCGAGGACCTGCCGGTGTTCTACGGCGACCTCCAGGACGACCGGGTCGAGAGCGCCATCGTCCTGTTCCACCAGCGCTACAGCACCAACACCTTCCCGACCTGGGGGATGGCGCAGCCGTTCCGATATATCGCTCACAACGGCGAGATCAACACAGTCGATGGCAATCGCCGCTGGATGGCGTCGCGCCAACCCGACCTGATGATGGCGGGTGTCGATCCGACTCAGCTGACGCCCGCCGTGTCGATGGAGGGCAGCGATTCGCTCAGCCTCGACAATGCGCTGGAGTTGCTCCACCACGGTGGCCGCTCGCTCCCGCGCGCCTTGATGATGATGGTGCCCGAGCCGTGGGAACAGCTCCCGGAGATGGAGCCGGCCCGCCGCGCGTTTTACGACTTCCACGCCGGCCTGATGGAGCAGTGGGATGGTCCCGCCGCCCTCGGGTTCAGCGACGGGGTCATCGCCGGAGCCAGCCTGGACCGCAACGGTTTGAGGCCACTGCGCTATTCGATTACCAGCGACGGCCTGTTCGTGGCCGGGTCCGAGGCGGGCACGGTCGAGATCGACCAGTCGAAGGTCGTGGAAAAGGGTCGGCTCGGTCCCGGTCAGATGATCGTGGTCGATACAAGCCGGGGCGTGGTGCTGCACAACGACGAGGTCAAGCGCGAGATCGCCGTGCAGGCGCCCTATCAGGAATGGCTCGATGCCAATCGGGTCACGCTACAACCAGCGCCGGAGGCCAATGAGCCGCTCGCCATCCCCGTCGACGCCGATCTCAAAACCCGAACCGCCGCGACCAGAGTAAACCCCGACGCCATCGCGCTACAGCAGGCGTTCGGCTATACCGCCGAGGATATCCGCCTGATTGTTACGCCCATGGCGGGCGAGACCAGGGAACCCACCTGGTCGATGGGCGACGACGCGCCGCTGGCGGTGCTGGCGGAACGGTCGCGACCATTGACCGCCTACTTCCGGCAGCGGTTCGCCCAGGTGACCAATCCCGCCATCGACTCTCTCCGCGAGAAGAAGGTCATGGCGCTCGATGCCTTCGTCGGACCGCGTGGCAACCTGCTGTCGGAGTCGCCGGAGCAGGCTCGCCTGATTCACCTCAAGAGTCTGGTCCTGAATCAATCGACCCTGGACGCGATCAGGGACAACGGCACGCTGAAAGTTGCGTCGATTTCGACCGTGTTCCCCGCCGATGCTAGCGCTCATAATGGAGCGCTCGAGCGCGAGCTTGACCGGATCGTCGCCGAAGCCGAGGCGGCAGTGCGCGATGGCGCGGGCGTGCTGGTGCTGAGCGATCGCGGTGTCGACGCTCACAACCTCACAGTACCGATGTCGCTGGCCTGTGGCGCGGTGCATCATGGCCTGGTCGCCGCCGGGTTGCGATCCCGCGCCGACCTGATCGCCGACACCGGCGAGGTCTGGGACGTGCATCAGCTCTGCGTGCTGGTCGGGTACGGCGTCTCGGCCGTGCATCCGTGGCTGGCGCTCAAGGCCGCCGCCGCGCTGTCCGGGTCGCGCGGTCACGAGGCGCTCACCCCGCCTCAACTCCGAGAGAACTACCTTGCGGCGCTGGAGAACGGTTTCCTGAAGGTCTCCGCGAAGATGGGCATCTCGACCGCTACCGGCTATCGCGGCGCCCAGATGTTCGAGGTGATCGGCCTCGGGCAGCACGTCATCGACCGTGCCTTCACCGGCACGATGTCCCGGCTGGGCGGGATCGGCTTCGCTGAGATCGAGCAGGATCTGGTCGACCGCCACGCCGAGGCGTACGCCGCTCCGGCCAAGCGGCTTCCGGATCACGGCCTGATCAAGTACAAGAAGGAGGGCGAGAATCACGGCTACTCGCCGATCATCGCCAAGGCGATCCAGGCGGCGAGTCACTCGCACGACCCGATCGACTTCAACGCCTATCTCGACAAGGTCAAGGAGCAGCCACCCACGACCGTGCGTGATCTGCTCAAGCTCAAGGCGGCGGGGCCGGAGATCTCGATCGACGAGGTCGAATCCGGGGCCGACATCATCCAGCGATTCGTTGTCACCGCCATGTCGCTGGGCGCGCTCAGTCCGGAAGCCCATCGCACGCTGTCGATCGGCATGAACCGGCTTGGAGCGCGGTCCAATTCCGGCGAGGGCGGCGAGGACCCGCACTGGTACGACGAGCCAGGACCGGACCGGTCGCACTCCAAGGTCAAGCAGATCGCCTCGGGGCGGTTCGGCGTGACGTCGCGCTACCTGAGCAAGGCCGAGGAGATCGAGATCAAGATTTCGCAGGGATCGAAGCCTGGCGAGGGCGGTCAAATCCCCGGTCACAAGGTGACTGATTTCATCGCCCGGATGCGCCATGCGGTCCCTGGAATCCCGCTGATCTCGCCACCGCCGCACCACGACATCTACTCGATCGAGGACCTCGCGCAGTTGATCTACGACCTGCGTCAGGTCAACCCGAGGGCAAAAATCGGCGTCAAGTTGGTCGCCGAGTCAGGCGTCGGCACCGTCGCCGCCGGCGTCGCCAAGGGGCGCGCCGACTACATCCTGATCAGCGGTCATTCCGGCGGCACTGGCGCATCGCCACTGGCGTCGATCAAGCACGCTGGCTGCCCATGGGAGCTTGGCCTGGCCGAGACGCAGCAGACGCTCGTGCTGAATGGTCTGCGATCTCGTGTCAAGCTTCGCACCGATGGCGGCATCAAGACGCCGTCCGATATTCTCACCGCGATCCTGCTCGGCGCGGAGGAGATAGGCTTCGGGACCTCGGTGCTGGTGGCGATCGGGTGCGACATGGCGCGGCAATGTCATCTCAACACCTGCCCCACCGGCATCGCCACCCAGCGGGCCGACCTTCGGGCCAAGTTCGCCGGAACCCCGGAGCACGTGGTCACCTGGTTCGAGCAGCTGGCGACCGCAACCCGCGAGCTGATGGCCGCGCTCGGTATCCGCAGGCTCGATGACGTCGTCGGGCGGTCGGACCTGCTGGACCGGAATGAGGCGCCGGGCCGGGCGGAGATGCTCGACCTCAGCGGGCTCATGGCGGAACCCGCCGAGGAATCGGCTCGCCGCAAGACGCTCGACATCGACCACAACGCGGTGCCGACGCTGGACGACGGCATCCTGGCGGAAATCGGCCCGAGCCTCGAACGCTGCGAGTCCGCTGAGGTATACAGGAAGATCCGGACGGAGAACCGCACGGTTGGCGCACGCATCGCCGGTCGGATGACCGTGCTGCGCGAGAACACGCCGACCCCGCTGGATCGCGTCTCCTGCATCTTCGAGGGCAGCGCCGGCCAAAGCTTCGGCGCGTTCAACGTCGCCGGCCTGAGCCTGCGGCTGTACGGTGAGGCCAATGACTACGTCGCCAAGGGCATGAGCGGCGGCGAGATCGCGATCATTTCCGCCAAGGAAGCAACCTACGACGAACCGCAGGCGATAGCCGGCAACACCATTCTCTACGGCGCGACAGGAGGCGCACTGTTCGTGGCGGGAACGGTCGGCGAGCGGTTCGCGGTGCGCAACAGTGGCGCGACCGCAGTCGTCGAGGGCGTGGGCGATCACGGCTGCGAGTACATGACTGGTGGCAAGGTCGTGGTGCTTGGCGAAACCGGGCTCAACTTCGGCGCGGGCATGTCCAACGGCGAGACCTGGGTGTGGGATCCCGCCGGGCTGTTCCCGCTCCGGATCAATCCGGCGTCGGTCGAGGCCAGACGCGGCGCGGGCGCCGAAATCAACGAGTTGCGGACCCTGATCCAGCGTCACGTCGCGGCGACCGGCAGCGTTCGGGGCCAGTCGATTCTCGACGACTGGGCGAATCAGTCGAGCGCGTTTTGGCGGGTCGAACCGCTGGCGGCGCTGGAACTGGCGCAGGCAGACGTCAAGGAAGAGAATGCCGGCACCGGCGCGGCGGACTAGAGAATTACCATGCAGCATTCCAAAGGCCACGTAACCTCGGCCCGAAAGTGGCCGAGGTTTCTCCATTTCATGCCATTTTGCCTGGCTGCTGGCACAGACATTGCTTCACCCCTGCGGGAACCGAAGTTGTCCTTGCCGCCTGTCTGGCGGACTAGGCATGCAATCAGGGAGAGAAGATGCCACGACCGAAGATTCTTGCGCTGATCCTTGCCGGTGGCCGGGGCAGCCGAATGGAGGTACTGACCGACCATCGCGCCAAGTCTGCCCTGCCATATGCGGGCGTGTACCGGCTGATCGATTTCTCGCTGAGCAATCTCCGCAACAGCGGCATCAGCGATGTCAAGCTGCTGGTGCAGTACCAGGCGCAGACGATCATGGAAGAGCTTGCCAACGGGCGGCCCTGGGACCTGGATCGCACCACTGGCGGGCTGCAGATTGTGCCACCGCAGCAACGACGCGGCGACGAGTCCGACGAGGAGATCGTGCCGGACGGAAACGCCGCCGCGATCCTCGACAATCTCGACGTCATCCAGAAATTCGCGCCAGATGTGCTGCTGGTGCTCAGTTCGGATCACGTCTACACGTTCGACTACTTCACGGCTATCGACCAGCACCTTGAGCGCAACGCCGATGCGACGGTGGTGACGACGACGGTGCCAATTGAGGAGGCGTCGAATTTTGGCGTCTGCGAGGTCAACGACGATAGCCGCGTCACCGGTTTTTCGTACAAGCCCGATTCGCCAGCCGGCAATGTCGTCACGACGGAGATCTTCGTCTACAACCCCGCGATCCTGATCGACACGCTGGAAGCGCTGGAGAGAGACGGCAATGAAGGACTAGGTGACTTCGGCGACGAGTTGATGCCGGCGCTGATCGAGCGGGGCCACCTCTTTGCCTGTCCACTCGACGGGTACTGGAAGGACATGGGTCGCCCGGAGACGTACTTTGCCTCCCATATGGAGTTGTTGGCCGACGCTCCCGAGCTCAATCTCGATGATCGGGCCTGGCCGATCCTCACGCTCGAGCACCAACGGTTGCCGGCCCGGATCAGGGACGGCGCGACCATCAGCGATTCCCTGATCTCGCCCGGATGCGACATCAGCGGCGCTGTGGAGCGCAGTGTGTTGGCGCCAGGAGTGGTTGTGGAGGAGGGCGCGGTGGTCCGCAACGCCATAGTCCTTCCAGACACCGTGATCAAGGCGGGCGCAGAGGTGCAGTACGCGATCATCGACCGGCACGTGGTCATCGGCGGCGGCGCGGTGATCGGGGAACCGCTGGACGTTGATGGCCCGTCGTCGGAGGACCTGGTGCTTATCGGTCAGTACGCCAGGATTCACGGGAATCGTCGGATCGGCAAGGGCGAGCGGGTGCCAGGGGTCGATCCGTTGCAGTCGCATGGCTGAGCTGCATAGATAAAGCGGAAAGTGTAGCACCGGGTCTTGTGCCCGGTGACGCCTGTACGTGTCATCGGACACGAGGTCCGACGCTACAAGTCGGGGCTACCTGACCTTGCCGCGGGCGGCGATGGGCCAGGCGTCGACGATGTGGCCGTCTCGGACGATGAACAGCTCGTCCATCAGGTTCACGGTGGGGCAGATGTGATTTGGGATGACCTCAACCCGGTCGCCGACGTTGAAATCATCTTCTCCCGCCGGTAGCTCGACCACGCCATGCTCCTCGCTGAGCTTGACGATCACGGCTTCCGGATGCCCAACGATGTAGCCGTGTCCAGGATGCGCCTTGCTCGGGTCCATTGCTAGCGACTTCGAGCCGGTGTCCAGCACCGCTCGATCTTCCGCGGGGCGGCTGACGACGGTGGCGACGAACCGGGCGGCCATGTCGCCGACGGCGAATTGCCCATACCGCAGAGCGGAGTTGTCGTTAAAGACGTAGGTGCCGGGCCGCATCTCGGTGACGCCCTCGACCCTTGGCGTGTAGAACGCCGCCGGGCTGGAACCGACGCTGACCATGGGCAGGTCGATGCCTTCGGCCCGGATCGCCCCGGCAGTCTCGACCATGTTGCGACCGGCGGTCATCGCGATCCCCTCGATCTCGTCGGGTGGGGCGCTGTTGGCCTGCCCCTCATGGGTCATGATGCCGACGAGGTGAAGGTTGGGAAGCCGCACAATTTCCTTCGCCAGTTCGATCGTGTCCTTCCCATAGGGAACGCCGCTGCGGTTCTGGCCGGTGTTGACCTCGATCGCGACATCCATATGGGCGTCGAACTTCGTCATGGTGTGGGAGATCAATTTCGCCGCCGCCAGGGAATCGACCGCCTGGATGATGCGGGCGTGGTCCATCAACGCCACCAGCCGCTCGTACTTGCTGGCCCCGACCGTCGGGTAGGCGATCAGCACATCCTGCACCCCGGCTTCGCGCACCATCACCTCGGCCTCGCCGACCTTGGCGCACGTGATGCCGATCGCGCCGGCGGCGAGCTGGAGCCGGGCGATCTTGGGTGTCTTGTGGGTCTTGATGTGGGGACGCAGCCCAACGCCGGTGCTTCTCGCAAAGGCGGCCATCCGGGCGATGTTGGCATGCAGTATCTCTTCGGAGACAACGAGTGCGGGAGTCTCAACATCGGCATTCGGGGCGAGGATCAACTCGGCGGACTGTGCGGTGGCGACCATGCGATTGCGAACCTCCTATGAGATGGCTTACCAGTCTTTGTTGACCAGGAGCCAACGTATAGTGGACGAGCTTGTGACGTCCCGAAAACATCCAAATGCGGGTACGGTGCAATTCTGGATCACCATAGTACACGGGTCATGAGCATAGAAGACGATGGTTATGCGAACACTTGCTAAAATCCGCGCGAAACCGGCCAGCGGGTGCCGCTGGTGTCGATCCAGCGTCCCTGGGCAGTGGACCTGTGGACGCCGTCGATGATCTCCTGCACACGAGCGCCGTCCTCGAAGGTCGGGGCATCGGCCGGCATCTCGCCGGTCCGGATCGCGGTGATCCAGTCCGAGGCCAGCAGCGCGGTGGGGCGAGCCAGGATATGGCTGAACTCCGGCAGTTTGGGCGTGGGGCCGGGACGGGGGACATCGACCTCGTGGAGCGCCATGTTGCCCTTGCGAGCGCCGAACAGCGTGCCGTCACCTTGCAGCAGCAACATGCCTTCTGAACCCGACAGGGTGATTTCCTCGCCAGCATCCGCGGTGGCGGTGGCGCAGACGTGGACGGTCGCAATCGCGCCGTTCTGAAACCTGAGCATGAGGGCGAAGTTGTCGTCGGCGTCGACATGGGCCATTTCCGAGCTATCGGGCAGGCGGCGATGCGGCACCATGGTCGCGGTCAACCCCGCCACGGCCTTGATGTCCCCAAACCACCAGCGAAGCAGGTCGATGTAATGGGATCCGGAGGCGGCCAGCATCCCGCCGGCCTTGTCGCGCTCCATCAGCCAGCTGAACGGTCGACCGTTGGGGTCGGTCAGGCTGGATCGAAAGACGACGATGGACGCAGACTGGGGCGTGCCGAGGTACCCGTCGTCGATAGCGGTCTTGACGTGGCGGCGGGCGGGCATGTATCGGTACTCGTGATTCACTACGGTCGCTACACCGGCGTTGCGACCGAGGTTAACCATGTCGCGGGCTTCGGCCACGTTCCGTGCCATCGGCTTTTCGCAGAGCACGTGTTTGCCGGCTTCGAGCGCGGCGATGGCGACCGTGTGATGGAGGTAGGGTGGGGTGGCGATCACGACCGCGTGGACATTCGGGTGGTCGACGACTTCCCTATAGTCGTCGGATACGATCTCGATCCGGTGGCGGTTGCCAAGTTCCTTTGCGCGGTCGAGGCGGCGCGAGCAGAGCGCAACGATTTCGGTGTCCTCGATCTCCCGAAACACAGGGATGTGGACGGATGCGCCGATGCCGGTGCCGATGATGGCGATGCCCACGGGCCGATCCGGGTCGATTGTCGGGCTGGAGGGCGCAAAGCTGGATGCGCGCGACATGTAGGACACGGAAACCGCTCCTCGATGCTGTCATGAAGATGCAATGCGACAATGCTGATGGCGATACGGCGACGCTTGTCTGGCTGGCTGCGACGGGATGCGCGAGCTTCTGTCCGTGGATGATAGGCTATCACATACCAGTCATATCATCGTTGTCATGGGGTGCGTTTGTACGCGGGAAAATGTGACGATGGCCCGCGAATCCGGACGATTCCAAGGAGGGGGAATGGAGTGAAAATCTACACGGCGAAAGGCGACAAGGGGTCCACGGACTTGCTGGGCGAACGAGTGGGCAAGGACGATCCTCGCATCGACCTGATGGGGGCGCTGGATGAATCGACCTCATCGATCGGACTCGGACGGGCGCATGCGACGATCGACGCCTGGAGGCCCTTGCTGATCCAGGCGCAGCGTGACCTGTATCAGGTGATGGCCGAGCTGGCGTTTGTCGACGAGATTCGACCAGATGCGTATCGGCTCAAGCACGACCGGGTTGACTGGCTGGAGGCGTCGATCGCGGAGGTCGAGGCGACCGTGACGCTGCCGCCACAATTCGTGATTGCCGGTGATACCGTGGCGGGGGCAGCATTGGATGTCGCTCGTACCGTCGTGCGACGGGCCGAGCGGCAGGTGGTGGGCCTGGATGCTTCGCGACATACGCTCAACCCGGAGATCCTGCGGTACCTGAACCGGTTGTCGACGTTACTCTTTATCATCGCCCGCGCCGAGGACCTGGCGTCGAATGACGGTCCGAGGCTGGCGAAGTCCGAACGTCGTAAGGCACGCGAATAGGGTGGAATCCTGTATCCTGACGAGAACATCAGGCTCTTGACTCGCTAGAGCGGTTTCGACGATACAGAGGAATCTCTAAACACCCTTCCGTCATCCTCGACGCATGCGAAGGAAACCCAGGCGAAGCCGGCGCGCAAAAGTGCGTACACCGATGGCCGCGTTGGGAGATGCGCCAGCTTCGCTGTCGCGCGGGGGTTCGTCGCATGCGCTCAGAATGACGATCTGGATTTGACGCTCCGTTGAGCGCATCACCTGGCATGATCTCGCAATTGTATGTGAGATGACGACGGAGGACACCAATACCCATGCGAATGGCGCACATGTTTGGACGGACGCTTCGGGATGCACCGGCGGACGCCGAGATCCCCAGTCACCAGTTGATGGTGCGGGCAGCGATGATTCGCCCGCTCGGCGCCGGCCTGTACAGCCTCATGCCTCTGGGCTACCGGGTGATTCGCAAGATCGAGAAGATCGTCCGCGAGGAGATGGACGCGATCGGTGGCCAGGAGATGCTGATGC
>JACCVC010000327.1 GCA_013698305.1 Chloroflexia bacterium | reverse complement strand
ACGCCCCGTTTGCGGTCGCGAGGGCGCGGGTCACCGCACGGCGGATCAGGTTCTGGGTGACGCGGACGCGGTAGCCGGCTGAACCATGCTTGTCCTCCATCACGTCGATACCGTCGGTCGCGGTCGTGACCGCCGCCTTCAGCGTGGCGTCGTCCCCCGCAGTGCCGGTCAACGCTTCCTCGACCGACTCCGGGCGATAGGCCGAAGGGCCAGTGCCAGTAACGCCCACCCGGATGCTGGCGATCTTCCCGGCGCTGTCAGTGGTGAGCGCGACGGCAATACCGACGGTCGCGTACCCGGAGGCAGGATTCGCCAGCTTCTCATACGCGACCCCGACCGAGTCACCGGTTCGCGGTATCCGGATGGCGGTCAGGATCTCGGTCGGTTCGAGCGCGGTGGTGAGGAATCCGGTGAAGAACGCATCTGCCGGGATGGTCCGCTCGCCGTTGGCGGACATCGCGACAATGGTCGCGTCCAGCGCCAAGATCCCGGCGGGATAGTCCGCGGCAGGGTCGGCGTGGGCCAGGGCGCCGCCGATCGTGCCGAGGTTGCGAACCTGCTGGTCGCCGACAACGTGCGCGATCTCGGCCACTAGCGGCGCGGCGCTGGCGATCTCCGGGTCGGTGGCAAGTGCGTGATGCGTGACCATCGCGCCAATCGTGACCTGGTCGCCCTCGACGGAGATGGTTCGCAGCTCGGCGAGGTCGTTGATGTCAATCAGCAGCTCGGGTTGGGCCAGGCGCAGCTTCATCACCGGCAGCAGGCTATGGCCTCCGGCGAGCAGCCTGGCGGTGTCGGTGTGTTCCGCCAGCAGGGTGAGCGCGTCATCAACCGAGGTGGCGCGATGATAGTCGAATGGAGCCGGATACATTAGCGCACCTCCGACGTGGCCGCATGGGCGTTGAGCTGGTCTGGAGTCAGGCGTTCGGCCGCCACCCGTACCGCGTTGATGATGTTGTGATAGCCGGTGCAGCGGCAGATGTTGCCCTCCAATGCGTGGCGGATCTGATGATCATCCGGGGACGGATTGTGCCGAAGCAGCGCCAGGCTGGAGAGCAGCACTCCCGGCGTGCAGTACCCGCACTGAAGCCCGTGCTCTTCCCAGAAGACGGTCTGGAGCGGATGCAGCTCATTGGCGGAGGTGGCAAGACCTTCGATCGTCATCACCTCGTGCCCGGTCGCCTGGGCGGCGAGCACCATGCAACTCTTGACAGCGTGGCCATCGAGCAGAACCGTGCAGGCGCCGCACTGCCCGGTCTCACAGCCGGTGTGCGTGCCGGTCAGTCCCGCCTTCTCGCGGATGAAATGAACCAGCAGGGTACGGGGCTCGACATCGAACTGATGCGTCGCCCCATTCACGTTGATTGCGACATCGATAGTCGTTGGTGACACCGGGTTTCTCCTCTGTTGGGTTCAATGGACGCGGTTCGCCGCTACCTGAGTTCCATTGAGATTGCGATTCCTCGACCGCGCTCGGAATGACAACCTGTTTCTGGCGAATCCGTTGGGTTCCTGCGTAAGGGCGCTACGACGCAGCGGCTGCCTTCGATTCGAGGCAATCGAAGAACTGCCCGACGATTGTCGTCGCGGCGGGTTTGATCACGCGGCTGCCGATGCGGGCAAGCATGCCGCGCACGTTGGCGTCGCCAGACCATTTGACCAGCGTGCCGCCGTCCTGTTCAACAAGCTCCAGGACGCCGTCGCCGGACACCTGGCCCTGCGGCCCCTTGCCCTCGATCGTCATCCGATAGCTGGAGGGCTCCTGCTTGTCACTGATCTTGACCTTGCCCTTGAAGGTTCCCTTGATCATGCCGATGCCGATCTTCATCGTCGCGGCATACTCCTCCTCGCCGATGACCTCGAGCTCCTCGCAGCCCGGCAGGCAGGACTGGAGCGTGTCCGGATCCAGCAAAAACGTCCACACCTGCTCGCGTGGGGCGGCAAATGTGTGTTCACCAGAAAGTTCCATGGTCGTTCTCCTCGATGTGACGCCCTGATCACCACGTCATGCGGACATCAGTGACGTCCGATGCGATTTCTCCCCTGATCGTCGCACAATGCGCGCCGTGAGGCTATGGGCAGGTCACGAGACCTCCTCGATTTTCAGCGCATCCTCCCGGAGACGGTCGGCGTCGAAGCCTCGGCGAAGGTCATTTGCGATATTCCGGATATGCACGCGCATGGCGTCGGTCGCGCCGTCGACATTCTGGCGGACGATGGCGTCGACGATCACCCGATGCTCCGCGTTGGCGTCACGCTGGAACTGGTCGGCGTAGGGCCGGATGGTGGCGTTGCTGATCGTCCAGAACACCTTGACGAACTCATCGTAAACCTGGCTGTCGAGCGGTGCATAGAAGGCGCGATGCAGCGTCTGGTCGAGGTCACCGAACGCCCCGGCGCCAACTTCCATGGACTCCATCTCATCGCACAGCTGTTCAATTTCCCTGAGTTGCTCGCAGGAGTGGAGGCCAACCACCTGCCGGATCCTGGTGGTCTCGATGGCCTCGCGAATATCGATGAGATCGAGCAGATCCTGCGGTGGCTCCGGACTCTGCTGCGACGCGATCAGGATCTGAAAGGCCATGCCATCGGCGAAGGGCTCGAGCGACAGCGATCCGACATACGTGCCGGACCCATGCCGCGTTACGACGACGCCAATGGTCTGCAATACCTTCATGGCTTCACGAAGGGATGGGCGGCTGATGCCCATCTGGCGGGCAAGCTCGCCCTCGCCCGGCAACAGGTCTCCCGGCTGGAAGCGATGGTCGATGATGTATCGCTTGACGATGGCCTGGATTTCCTGTTGCAAACCCCGGCGTGGAATCGAATAGGATGACATGTTGTACTCCCACTAGCCTCATTACCGATATCGCAAGCCGACACGCTGAATCAGCAGACGTCAGACGTCACGAAGGCAGCATCGTATCACGTTTTCCGGGCCAGCAGGGCATTGTGGAAACGGCGTTCAATCGTATACTGGTGCCATCCGGAACCAGCGCGCCTCAACGGAGTGGCGCATCAGGTTTGGCCGCGCGCGCTCGCGTGTCGTCAACGTTTGCCATGCACCAGGGCTCATCATCTGCCCAAAGTGGCGCTGGCGCTTGTCGGGAGCCGCGTTCCCGCGGCTTCTTGTAGAATTGGAGCAGTTCCCATGTCCAGAACTCGATCGATCGGGACCGAACAATCCGACGTCCAGCGCCTCGCCCGCGCCATCCGCAGCGGTCAGCTCACCCGTCGCCAGGCGATGCTGCGCGGTGGCGCGCTGGGACTGTCCCTGCCATCAATCATGGCATTGAACGGCCTGGCCAGCGTCACCGGCGTTTCGGCGTCCAGCCTTCAGACTCCGGTGGCGGAGCCGGTCGCGGGCGGCACGCTGACACTCGGCGTCCAGGCGGATCCTGCCGAGCTCGATCCGCACATGACCTCGCTCACCGCCGCCTGGCATGTGCTGGAGCATGTCTACGAAACGCTGGTGACGACCGACGAGACCCTCGCGCCACTCCCCGCTCTCGCCGAGGAGTGGACCGTCTCCGATGACGGGCTGGTCTACACCTTCAATCTGCGCCAGGGCGTGCTGTTCCACAACGGTCGCGAGTTCGTCGCCGATGACGTGCGATACAGCTTCGAGCGCATTCTCGACCCCGCCACGGCATCGCCAGTGGTCGATGAGCTCGCCTCGATCGACACAATCGACGTGGTCGACGACTACACCGTGGCCATCAATCTCCTGACCGCCGATTCGTCATTCCTGGCGAAGCTGATGGGCTCGTCGATCTCGATCGTGCCGCAAGAGGTGGTCGAGGAAAACGGCGACCTGATGCAGGTGATGAGCGGCACCGGTCCGTTCCGCTTCGTCGAATACGTGCCGAACACCAACGTCATACTGGAGCGCAATCCGGACTACTGGGACAGCCCCTTCCCCTACCTGGATGGTCTCGAGATTCTCGTCATCCCAGACAATACGTCCCGCACGACCGCGCTGGTAACCGGCACCGTCGACATCATCGAGTACGCGCCGGTGCAGGACCTGCCGATATTCGAGGCGGACGAGACGCTCAAGGTCGAGGGCAATCAGAACACCAACATCCGCTACATGGGCGTCAATGTCAGCCGCGAGCCATTCGATCAACTCGAGGTGCGCCAAGCGATGGCGATGGCGATCGACCGCGGCCCGGTGATCGACTCGGCGGTATTCGGATACGGCACACCCACAAACATGTTGTTTCCCGAAAGCTACTGGGCAGGCGTCCCGTCCGAAATTCCGCCGGTGGACATCGAAGGCGCGATCGCGCTATTGGACTCGGTCGGACTCGGTGACGGCTTTGAGGCACAAATCCAGTCGTGGGCGCAGTACCCGTTCCTGTCGAACGCGGCCATCGTGATCCAGGAACAGCTGCGGCAGATCGGCGTCGAGAGCGAGGTTGACCTGCAGGAGAACGCCGTGCTGCTAGAAAACTACTTCAGCGGCAACTTCGATCTTTCGGTCACAGGCACCAGCGCCTACGTCGACCCGAATGACGTGGTGCAGTCCAACTTCATGACCGACGCCGCATCGAACGGCGGCGGATACAGCAATCAGGAGGTCGATGACCTGATCGCCGCCGGCATCGCCACGACCGACCAGGACGAGCGCGCCGAGATCTACGGCGAGATCCAGCAGATCCTGCTGGCAGACCTGCCGTGGATCAATCTCTTCATCGCCGAGCAGTACGAGGCGATGAAGACCTACGTCGAAGGCTACGTCCATATCCCTACAGGCTCGAATCGCTCGATCAAGGAAGTCTGGCTGAACACGTAGCATCAGTGTTGCCGAGGCCGTCTTCCTGACGGATCATGATGTGTGGGGCCGGGACATCTCTTCCCGGCCCCGTTTCATGTTGATCCTCCGGCACGAAAACCATCCTAGGAGACACCCTCGTGACCGCACACCGTCCTGAATCCCGATCACCCATGCTCGACCGTCGCCTGCTCCTGGCAGGGACTGGTTCGGCCTTGGCTGCCACGGCGCTCTCCCCGTCGCTCACACACGCGTCGCGTCAGGACGCCGCAACGCCAGTACCTGGCGGAACGATGAGCGTGGGGGTGCAGGGTGACCCAACCGAGCTCGATCCGGCCCGCACGAACCTGGCGGCAGCGACCCTCATCGTCGATCTCGTCTATGAGGGTCTGGTCCATGAAGGTCCCGAGCTGTTGCCACAGCCGGCGGTCGCCGAGCGCTGGGAGATCTCCGACGACGGACTCACCTACACCTTCCATCTTCGGCCGGGCGTGACCTTCCATCACGGCAAGGAGCTGACAGCGGACGACGTTGTGTTCAGCATCGAGCGGGTGATGGATCCTGAGACGGCGTCACCCTGGCTGCCCTACACCGACGGGATCGCATCGATCGACGCGCCCGACGAGGCGACGGTCGTGTTCACGCTCGCCGCGCCGGACGCCGCGTTCCTGGCGGGGCTGACGCTCAAGGGGCTGGTGATCGTGCCGCGGGACATCGCCGAGCAGGACGGCGAGCTCAGCCAGCGCTTGGTTGGGTCCGGTCCATTTCGCTTCGTCGAGTACGTTCCGAACACGCAGGTCACGCTGGAGCGCAACGAGAGCTATCGGGACGAGGGCAAACCGTATCTGGAAGGCGTCAACGTCCTGATCGTGCCAGACGACACCTCGCGAACGACGGCGCTCGTGTCGGACACGGTGCAGCTGATCGAACAAGTTCCGCATCGGGACATCGAGCTGCTGGAGGGGACGGATGGCGTCGAGTTGATCGGCGGGGTCACGACCAATCTCCGCTGGCTAGTGTTCAACCTGAGACGCGAGCCATTCGACCGTCTCGAAGTGCGACAGGCGATCGCCCGCGGCATCGTCCGGCAGCCCATCATCGACGCGGCGGTGTTCGGCTACGGCGAGCCGCTGGTCGGCATGTACCCCGATACGTTCTGGTTCGGCTACGAGGGTGACATTCCCGAGCATGACCCGGAGGGCGCGGCGTCGGCGTTGGCCGAACTGGGGCTGTCCGATGATTTCCGACCGGGACTGCTGACATGGTCGCAATACGGGTTCCTGTCAAGCACGTCTGTGGTGGTGCAGGAACAGCTCAACCAGATGGGGATCGAAAGCGAGATCGAGTCGGAGGAGAACGCAACCTACGTCGAGCGCTTCTACAGCTACGATTTCGACATCGCGGTGATGGGCGCGGCGGGGTACGTCGATCCCAACGACTTCCTGCAGCAGAGCTTCTCATCGGAGGCGGTGAATAACACCTCGGGCTACGCGAATCCAGAGATCGACGAGTTGCTGGCGGCGGGGCTGGCGACGACCGATCAGGAGGAACGGGCGGCGATCTACCAGGAGATCCAGCAGATCCTGATCGAGGACGCGCCGTGGATCAACCTGTACACGTCATCGACGTTCGAGGGCGCGAGCGGTCGGGTACGAGGGTTCACGCATTACCTGTCGGGAAGCCTTTACGCGCTGCGGGAGACGTGGCTGGAAGGGTAGAAATGGAATCAACGCATCACAGGCCGTCATTTTGAGCGAACGCGAAGGACAAGCTCCGCTCCGCTCAGAAAGACGGACTTATGTTGCGATGACTGGCTTCATTGATGCATCTCGTGGAGAATAGTTGAGCGCATGCTGAAGTTCATCATCAACCGGGTGCTGCTGATGATCCCGATCCTGATCGGGGTCTCGCTGGTGACCTTTATCATCGTGCGGTCGATTCCCGGCGACCCGGTCCGCATCCTGATCGGCTTCGATCAGCAGGCGACACCGGAGCAGATCGACAATATCCGGGAGTCCTACGGCCTCAACCAGCCCTTGCCGGTGCAGTACCTGTACTGGATGGGGCACATCCTGCAAGGCGATCTCGGCTCGTCCCTCCGCACCGACCGCCCCCTCACCACCGAGCTTGGACTGCGACTCCCAGTGACCGCCGAACTGACGATCATGGCGGCGGTCATCGGCGCGATTCCGGCGCTGATTCTTGGCGTCGCGGCGGCGATGAAACGCAACACTCGCTTCGACTGGATGACCACCGCGTTCACGATGATCGGCATCTCGGTGCCGAACTTTCTGCTGGCGACCGTGCTCGTGCTGGTCTTCTCGTTTCATCTGCGGTGGCTGCCGCCGGTTGGCTATGTGCCGTTCACTGAGGACCCCGTCCAGAATCTGAAGACGATGATCCTGCCCGCGATCAGCCTGGCGATGCCGTTCATGGCGATCCTGATGCGGTTCACGCGGTCCTCCGTGCTGGAAGTAGTGTCACAGGACTATGTGCGGGTGGCTCGTGCCAAGGGGCTGTCGCAGCGGCGGGTGCTGATGCGGCACATCCTGCCCAACGCCGGCATCCCGATCCTGACCATCGCCGGTATTCAGGTCGCGGCGTTGCTTGGCGGGACCGTGATCGTCGAGCAGATCTTCGGCCTGCCAGGCGTCGGGCGCTACATCTACGATGCGATTGCCAACCGTGACTATCCGGTGGTGCAGAGCGTGGTGCTGGTGTTGGCGACAATCTTCGTAATCGTGAGCCTGGTGGTGGATGTGCTGTACGCCGTCCTCGACCCGCGATTGAGGACCCAATGACGATGTGGCGCAAACAGATGTTGAACATCACGAACAGGACCTGGCGCCATGTCGGATAGCGAAACCAAAACCCTCGCCCGCAACGCGACGGAACCCGATGAGATCGCCGCCGAAGGCCGCTCAAGCGCGGACCGATCCCTGTGGCGGGCGGTCTTGCGGCAGAAGCTGGCGGTGATCGGCCTGGTGATCGTCGGATTCTTCGCGATCGTGGCGCTGATTGGCCCGGTCGTCGCGCCGAACGGACCGACCGAGCAGTTCTCCGAGTTCCGGCTCCAGGGTCCGAGCGATGACTACCTGTTCGGGAACGACGAGTTCGGTCGGGACATCCTCAGCCGGCTGCTGTATGGCGCGAGGATTTCGTTCCAGGTGGGCGTGATCGCGGTCGGCATCTCAGCGGTGATCGGCATCGCCATCGGGCTGGTGGCGGGCTATTTCGGCGGCTGGATCGACAGTGTCGCCTCGCTGCTGATGGATGTCCTCTACTCGTTTCCGACGATCCTGCTGGCGATCGCGATCATGGCGATGCTGGGCAACTCGCTGACCAACGTGATGATTGCGATCGGCATCGTCAACGCGCCAACCTTCATGCGCGTGGTGCGGGGCGCGGTGCTATCGGTGCGCCGGACGACCTATGTGGAGGCGGCGATTTCGGTCGGCGGCACAACCCCGCGAGTGATGTGGCGGCACGTGCTGCCGAACGTGACCGCGCCGCTGATCGTCCATGCCTCGCTGAACTTCGCCTTCGCGGTGCTGGCGGAGGCGTCGCTGGCATTCCTCGGGTTGGGCAACAGGCCACCATCGCCGTCGTGGGGGTCGATGGTGTCGAGTTCGTACGGATTCCTGCAACTGGCGCC
>JACCVC010000324.1 GCA_013698305.1 Chloroflexia bacterium | reverse complement strand
AGCGTCGGCGCGTTGGTGCTTGCGGCCATCGGGTCGAAGACCGCGTCCCAGACATCGGACTCGATATCCTGCGCCTCGTTGGCCACCAGCAGGAGGTCGGCGGTCTGCCCGCGAGCGTTGGCGGTCGGGGCGGCCGAGATGAACGTCACTCGCGCCTTGCCGATCATGATCGTCGCGTCGTGCGATTCGCTCATCGACGCCAGCAGTGGGTTGCCCATCAGGCGGGACCACAGTCGGTCCCGGCTGATCTGTGCCTGGGGCCGCCGCGTGGGCGCGGCAACGACGATCGTTCCGCCACATCGGGAGAATCGGACCAGGAGCGCCGCCAGCACCTGCGCCAGCAACTCATCCTTGCCGCTCTGGCGGCTGAAGACGATCGCGAGCTGGTCGCCGGAGCGGCGGAGCACCCGGTCGAAGATCGCCTGCGCCGGAGCTGTCTGGTATGGGCGCAACGGCCACTGGGGCAGCAACAGGTGGGAGAAGGCGGCGACATCGGTCAGCGCCCGGCGCAGAGCGGGGGAGGGGGAGGACGTCACAGGTGCATCACCCGGCCGAGAATGTCGAGCAGGATCGCGCCAAGGATTGCGAAGATCAGCGTGTTGAGACGCGACTTGATCTCCCGCAGGTCCTCGGCGAGGTCACTGACCAGGTGCCGGGTGATGACCTCGTACGTGGAGGAAGGGCCAGTATCGACGCCGCCGGCGGAGCCGGTGGGGTGGTCCCGGCTCCGTGCCGCGTTCTGGCCCCGGTCACGCATCCGCCGAACCTGCTCGCGCAGCGCCTCGGCAACGTGATCGGCACCGTCTCGTGTGTCGGTCATGAGTGATCTTCCAATTACGTAATATCCTAGAAACGGATTCCGAAGGATACCCACCCGGCCCGCCGCAGACGGACAATGCGTCGTGAACGGTCGGTGAGCGATCTCTTGTCAATTCAATAGTTGTCGTCATTCCGAGCCGGAGCCTGCGGCTCGGAATGACAACAGGCCAGTAACACGGTACGGGTAGATGCTTGATCCGATCCTCCACAGCATCTACCCCTCATCCAGCTCCGTCAGGATCTGCGTCAACGCGCTCGTCAGCCCCTGCGCCACCTCGCCGCTGATCGCTCGTTGCGCCCGCGCCGCCTGCACCGCGACGCTCGCCACTCGCGTCACGTTGGCCGCCAGCTTCGTGAGGTCGTCTTCCTCCATCAACAGCCGCGCCAGCACGTACCGCAACGCACCGATCTCGTCGGTCAGTCCCCGCTCGGCCACCGCCGTCGCTGCCTGACGCATCACCTGGCTCAGGTGATCGTCGAACAGCCCGGCGTAGTCACCTCGCTCCACCCGCTCGCGAAATTTCGACCGCAGCTCCGACTGATCGGCCAGCGCGACGGCAACGTCGGATAATGGATTGTGTTTGCCGCAAAAGGACGACCCGGCGCGGACGAATCGACCGCACCCGGACGCCTGGCAACGGTGGGCGGTCATCATCGCTGGATCGCTCCCTGGAGTTCAGATAAGAACAAATGTTCTATATTCTAGAACGCATCGGGATGGATGTTCTGCGCCATGCCCGGCAGGCAGACATAGGGGTGAATGCTGCGTAGCGGCAGCCTCCGTGTCTGCAATTGTGACGAAAACGTCTGACTGGGCCGATACCGGAGTTCAGGATCGGCCGTTACGTGGTCTCGGCTCGTTCAATCAACCGATCCCGCTCTTCCCGCAATCGATCAAGCACCGCCTCTGTTGCCCAGCTCTCCGGCTTTCCGACTTGGCCGGCGAGATCGTCGACCGTCATCGCCATACCCCACGCCGCCGACAGTTCTGGATGCGGATCGGGACCGATCACGCCGGCGTGCCCGGCCACCAACCCCTCCTCGAACGCGTCCAGCGCCGTCGTCAGCGAAGAGGGCATCAGCCCGCCAACCCGCACCGACCGAAGGATCGCCCGCGACCGCGCCACGTCCATATGCGGCGGTCCTGGCAACGTGTTCGCCCAGTCGATGACCCCCGACACCCCACCATTGTCGATCAGCACGTTGTCCGGATGATAATCTAGGTGAAGTAACCGATTCGCCTCCGGCACGAGTTCCAATTGACGCGAAATTTGCTCCAGCGCCTCGCCGCCTAGCGCGATCCAGCGATTCGCTGGGGCAAGGTTCTTTGGCGCAGCGACCAGGTGAAGCCGCCCCAATGTCTCACCCATTGCCATGCCGATCCGGTGAGCATCTCCCGGTGATCGTTGCAGATCCTGAAGCGCCGGCTTACCGGGACACCAGGTCGTGACCAGCACCGGCTGGCCGTCCATGTCGTCGAGCAGCACGACTTCCGGCGCCGGAATGCCTTGCCGTGCCGCTGCCTCCATCGCGACCCGCTCGCGATCAGCGCCATCCCCCGCTCCGGCGGCGAATATGCTGACCAGCAGGTCACCCTTGTCATCAGATTGTGAAATCTTCCATAAGGTCGTGTCGCCAAGTCCTGCCTTCACCGGCGTGATCGATCTCGGTTTCGGGAATCCTTGCCCTGCCAGCCAGGCGCGCAGCCGTCCTTCCATGCGTTGCGTTTCTCCTCCAACTAGCCCGCTTTCTGGCGTACCTCGTCCCATTGTCGAGATACCGTATCGTATCCCGCTCCATCGAAACGGCGGTGTAGAGTTGCCTGACCGTACCTAGTTTCAGGTAGCCGTATATCAACGAGAGTCGTCTGACAAGTGGAGCTTGCGATACGCAGTCTGGTACCTTCTCCGAGCACTGCCACAATGGCTGCGCAGTCGTTTGGAACTGTGCCGGAGCAGTGCTGTTAGGCGAACGCGGCATCTTTCGCGTTCGCGGTATGTCAGAACGGTCGGCGAAGACGCTGGCCCTGGAGGGTATGGGACCATGCGAAAACTCCTTGCAGTGGTGGGCGCGATGCTCATCTTCGGTTTGTCGGCGTTGGGCGTGATGGCGCAGGATGCCGCCACGCCGGCTGCTTCGCCCGCGGCTGCCGATGCCGCGGTATCGGGCGGCGCGATCGATCCCGCGCTTGGCGACACCGCTGTCTACGTCGATGTCAGCGGCAACCCGGTCGCTAATGTTACCGTCGATAATGCCGAGCGCAACTGGCAGGACTTCGGTGAATTCTACGAGCCGGATCCAGGCGTTGAATACGTCGCCTTCACCGTCACCGTCGAGAGTGTCGTCTCTCGCGGCGCAGTGGAAGTGAGCGACTTCGACTTCACGCTGCAGGATAGCGCCGGGTTCCTCTGGGGCACGTCCTTCGTCGACGCCGCCGAGGGTGTCGAGCTTACTCCGCTTGAGGACGATCTCCTGCTCGCCACCGGCGAGTCGGCCACCTTCCTCGTGGTGTTCGAGGTGCTTCAGGACCAGGAACTCGCGCACCTCTTCTGGCAGCCGGACACCGGTCGCCTGATCACCCTCGCCTCGCTCGAAGGCGTGTAGGCCGGTCGAATCGCCTGTGTTGATCCGCGCCAAGCTATACCGGCGCAGTCCGTATAGAATGGCGGAGCGATCTTTGCCACGTCGCAAGGTGAATAGGTCCTTAAGAGACGCACACAAGGAGGAACGTCATGCGAAGCGCAACCAGGTTGCTTTCCATTTTCGGCCTGATCGCATTCATGGTATTGCCAACAGTTGGCGCCGCAATGCAGGACGCCGCAACCCCCGAAACAGGAGCTGTTGAAGACAGTTCCACCGGTCCGGAAGTTGGTGATGCCGTCACCTATCTCGACGAGAACGGAAACGGCATTGCCGACATCACGGTCGACGATGTGGTGCGCGGCTGGCAGGATCACGATGATGACGAGCCAGAAGGCGGCTACGAGTACGTCGCCGTCACGGTAACGGTCGACAGCACGATCGCCCGAGGCTCGTTCGACGTGAGTGATTCCCATCTCCGGCTACAGGACAATGCCGGGTTCATGTGGGATAGCGTCGGGGTTGACGTTCCCGAGGAAGCCACGTTGCTTCCGCTCGATGAAGACCAGCAGCTGCCCACCGGCGAGTCTGTCACATTCCTCGTCGTCTTCGAGGTGCTTGCCGGGCAACAGCTGGACCATCTTTTCTGGTCCCCAGGCGGTGACCGCATCCTGACGCTGGCCTCAGTCGCCGACCTCTAGATCACGACGAATTTGGCAGCGTTATTCACGAACCGGTTCGTCCGACACGCCTTCAATGGCATTGTCGGCGGACCGGTTTGTCGTTGACGGGGCTTCACGTTCGCCGCTGTGGATCGCCACCGTCCCGAACCCAAGCATCTGGTAGGTCACGTCCTCGAAACCCGCCGTCTGCATCATCTCCGCCAGCTCATGCGCCAGAGGGAACGCCTCCACCGAGCTCGGCAGGTAGCGATACGCCTTCCGGTCGCCGCTCAGGAACCCGCCCACCACCGGCATCACCTTCTCGAAATAGACCTTGAAAAATGGACCCAGGAACGGGCGTCGAAACGGCGTCATCTCCAGAATGATGGCGCTGCCGCCCGGTCGCAACACCCGTCGCATCTCCCGCAACGCCGCGTCGTAGTCCACCATGTTGCGCAGCCCAAACGACACCGTACAGGCATCGAACGATTCGTCCTCAAAGGGCAAGTCCAGCGCGTCGGCGACATCGAAACTGACGTCCTTGCCGTGCTTGGGCGCCTTCTTCCTGGCGGCCTCGATCATCTCCTCAGAGAAGTCGGCGCCGATCACGTCGGTCGCACCCGCCTTGCGAATCGCGAACGCCAGATCGCCCGTGCCGGTGGCGATGTCGAGCACGCGATGCCCACAGGCAGCCGCCTGTTTCGCCACCATCGTTCGCCAGGTCACGTCGCGCCCGCCGGTCATGATCCGGTTCATCAGGTCGTAGCGGGGCACAATGCGGTCGAACATCTGCCGTACCTGCTGCCCGCTCTGGATGGCGCCCCGGCGCTTCGATTCGTTCGGTCTCTCCGGTGATGGCTCGGTCATCGTGATCGTATCCTCTACCGTCAAACCGTAGGGACCGACGAACCTCGGACACAAGGTCCAAGGCTACAGGTGTCGGTCCACCCGCTTTAGCTGAGAACCAGCGCCGCCGCCAGCAACACGCTGTAGATCAACTGCATCCGCGCCGTGGCGCCCAGCGTCCGGTTGAGTTCGCGACCCTGACTGCGCCGGATCTGACCCCACAGCCGCCACGCCAGTGGCCAGCTTGCAACCGTCAGTATCCACCACCAGTCCAGCCAGCCGATCAGCCAGAATCCGATCGGGCTCACCAGCGCCACCAGCAGCAGCGCGCCATATTCGATCCGGGTCCAGCCAGCACCGATTCGCACCGCAACGGTGTACTTGCCGCTACTCCGGTCCGTCGGCAGGTCGCGCAGGTTGTTCACCACCAGAATCGCCGTCGCCAGCGCCCCGACCGGCACCGACGCGGTGACCGCCAGCGGGGTTAGTTCCAGGGTATGCAGCCAGGCTGTGCCCGTCACCGCGACCGGTCCGAAAAACGCAAAGACGAACACCTCACCCAGCCCCAGGTAGCCCAGCGGAAATGGGCCACCGGTGTAGGCGACCGCGCAGACGATCGCCGCCAGCCCGAGTAGCAGCATGATCGCGCCGCCTCGCGCCACCAGCACCGTGCCGGAGACAACGGCAAGCGCGAGGGTAATGCGTGTGGCCCGCAACACCGACTCCGGCGTCAAGAGTCCCGCGGCGGTCACTCTGGTCGGACCGAGCCGCTCATCCGTGTCGGCGCCGCGCCTGAAGTCGAACGCGTCGTTGGCGAAGTTGGCCGCTATCTGCAGCAGCAACGCGGTCAACAGCGCCAGGATCGCCACCACGGCGTAAAACTCACCCGCGTGAATCGCCACCGCCGAGCCAACCACCACTGGCGCAATCGCCGCCGGCAGCGTCTTCGGGCGCGCCGCCAGCGCCCACACGCGCCAGCCGCTCGCGGGCGAGAGCGCCGCACCCGGTGTCGTCGGGGAGGAATGCGTCATGGGTACAGCACCATACGGATGTTATTTCGCCGCCTGGTGACGCTCGCGTGCCCGGACCAGCGCGGTCATCAACTGGTTGGCCGGGACCGGAATCCGTTCGCGCCGCGCCTCGGAGACGATCGCGCCATTGATTGCCTCGATCTCCGTCCGCGATCCATGCTCGAGATCGACCAGCATCGACGAGCGGTCGTCGCCAGTGGCCTCGGCAACACCATTGACCGCCGCGATGAGTTCCCTGGCGTCCAGCGAGATTCCCCGCGCGGTGGCGACCGCCGCGACCTCGCTGGCAATGATCTTCGCCGCCTTCTGCAGCTCGCTGTTCTCGCGGATCGCCCGGTTGGGCACCCCCGCCAGCGCGGTGATCGGGTTAATGGCGGCGTTCACGGCCAGCTTGCGCCAGACCCAGCGATGGATGTCCTCGACCGCCGCCGTCTTCCAGGCGCCGTTGGTCATCGTGCTTGCGGCTTCTCGCAGGCGCGGGTTGACCTCGCTCGACTTCCGCCCGATCACGGTGATGCCGGAACCCGTGTGCGTGATCGCGCCAGGCGCCGTGCGAATCGCCGCCTGTGTCGTGACGCCCAGCCAGACATGGGGACGGACGCCATCGTGGAGCAGGGCGCTTCGCAATTGCGCGGCGTTGCCGAGCCCGTTTTGCAGCGTCAGCACGATCGTGTCGCGGGTGAGGTAGGACTTGAGCGGGGCCACCGATTCGCCGGACGCCCATGCCTTCACCAGACAGATCAGCAGATCACTGCCTTCGACCTCGGCCGGATCGCTGGTCGCGTGAATCCTGATCACGCTGGTCGAGCCGTCGCGCTCGGTCAGCGTGGCGCCGTCCCGGGCGATGGTGTCAAGGTGCGCGGATGGCCGCCCATACAGCACCACCTGGCTCGGACGCGCGCCCGGATCATCTTCGTCGGTGGCGTTGGGGGTGATTGCGCTCGAAAGGCGTGCCGCCACCAGCGTTCCCATGGCGCCTGCCCCAACCACCGTGATACGCACTACGCCTTACCTCTCGTCATGCTCTGGATCGTTGCACCTGAAGTGGCGCCAACATCACTGCCGCTAGTACCTGTTTTCCGTATTGTCGCACGATTGTCGTCAGCGTGTACGGACATTACAGGATGCAGATGCGTAGCCGCACACACAGCCTGCATTGAGCGACAACAGATAGGTCGATGCACCTACTCTCGTCACCAACCACGTCAGAACGCAAGAGATATCCTACCTATTGTCATTTCGAGCTTGTCGAGAAATCTCAGTCTCCAGAACTGGCAGTTGTGAAATGACGAACGTTTGGCTGTATTGTTCCGTGCGACGTGGAGGGTATGGAGACTGAGATATCCTGTCAATTGCCCCAAGCCGCGTTCAGGAACGCCGCCAGCAGCAGCACTGTCGCGATCAGAAAGACGACCCCGACGCTCCAGATCGTCAGCGCCGCCATGAACCCGCACCACGCTCCCGTCACCAGCCAGATCAGCGAGTTGTTTCGCGTGGCTGGCAGCAGCATGAGTGCGCAGGCCAGCAGGAGCGGGAAAATGAGTCCAATTGCTACCGGCCACGCCGGGCCAGAGCCATCGTCAGTGACCATCTCGCTGACGTAGAGGATGCCGGCAGTACCTGCCAGCGCCAGCAGCAGACCGCAGAATCCGAGCATCTTCTCGGTCGTTTGTGGCCGTTCAACTGTGCGCATCGCACATCTCCTGGCATGCCGATCGCGTTATTTCGACCTTCCATGAACTAGCTGAGCCGCTGAGTCAGCATATCGACGGTTTGTATGTGCCCATTGGTCGCCTCAAGTGTATCAACCCCCTGCTTGTAGAGACCATCGTAAATGGCGACTCGATAGATCTCGGCGCGGACCATCAGTTGAAGGATATCGGGGACATCTTCCACCCATTGGAGAATCGATTCGTCAGCTCCACACCAGTCGAGCGCATCCACCACAACAATCGCTTGGGCGTATTCGGCTGGTCGCCAGTACGGGCTGATATCTATTACCGCTGGCGGAAGGCCTTCCTTGAACAGCAGGTTCTCAGTGAAGTCTCCATGGATGACCTGGTTTGGCAGATCGAACGGCTCCACAACCGATTGGAGCCGTTCGATCACAGCAACCACATGGGGATGGCAATCAGCGCGCTCTTCTCCCCAGGCAATCCGATCGGCGCGGGAGAAGGGGTCGTCTCTCATCTCTAGGAACGGCGGTTCGGCGATGTCTCCCACCGCACGGTGGAAGACGCGGCACGTCTCGATCACCTCGCGCCAGCGTTCCCGACTATGCTCACCCTCGACGACCGTCCAGGCCTGCCAACCATCAACGATCCACTCTCCGTCAGTCGTCCGGACTGGCTGCGGCAACCGAAATCCGGCTTGCTGTATATCGAGGTGCAGTTGATCCACCCAGCTTGCTTCCACTGTGTCCCGGCACGGTGTCAGGACGATATCTCCACACCTGAACGCCTCGCCTTGTCCACCAGGCAAGGGAACAGGCTGCCCCTGGCAGCGAAATGCCAATTGAACGACGGTAGGCGGATACACGCTCATTCCATTTTCTCGATCATTCGGCTTGGTTGAGCCGCGTGTAGGGCAAACTTCCTGTATAGTTGCATTTATTCTCAGTATACCTACCGTTCGACCACGATTCCGGCATCCCCGACCGCGTTTGATCGCCTGGACTCCGCTATACTGGCGGCATGGCAGAATTAGCGACACCGCCCCCACTCCTAAGCGTTGATGAGTATCTGGAGCTCGAGCAGGGCTCCAGCATCAAGCATGAGTACATCGAAGGCGCGCTCTACGCCCTCGCCGGCTCCACCGACCGTCACAACCGGATCGCGGGCAACATCTTCGCGGCGTTGTGGCAAGTCTTGGATGGCACGCCCTGCCGGGTCTACATCAGCGACATGCGCGTGCAGATCGGCAAGGTCTTCTACTACCCGGACGTGATGGTCGCCTGCGAGGAGCCGGACACGGACAATCCCATCTACCGGCGGGATCCCTGCCTGCTCGTCGAGGTCACGTCGCGCGGCACCGCGTCGATCGACCGGCGCGAGAAGCTCCTCGTTTACCGGCAGATTCCCTCCGTGCGCGCCTACCTCATCGTCGATCAGGACGCCAGGCGTGTCGAACGCCACTTTCGGGACGACGACGGGGTATGGCAACGTGCCGATCTCGTCAACGACGGCGCGTT
>JACCVC010000046.1 GCA_013698305.1 Chloroflexia bacterium | reverse complement strand
CGATGCATCACCGCTGCCCTCCGCAGGGTCCAGTCGGGCAATGATCCATCCAGATGAACATACGATACCCTAATGACGGCACAGCCGTCACGTTGCCGACCATTGGCAGGTTGGCGATGCCATCAGCATACACCAATGCCATATGTCGGTTCCGGTTTTCCAGACTCGCAAGACCGCGGCCATGGTCGATTCAGCAAGCGAGGCGCCTGATCGATGAAGCTACCCGGAAATCATGACTATGCGCGAGAAGTCGAGGTGGCCGTCGCCACGGTCCGTCGCGCGTCGTTGACGGTCAAGGCGATGTACGACCAACAATCCTCTGAGGTCGAACTGAAGCAGGATGGCTCGCCTGTCACGGACGCCGATTTCGAGGCGGACCGACTCATCCGCCAGGCGATCGGGGACGCGTTCCCTGAAGATGCCCTGCTGACGGAAGAATTCGCCGACAGCGCCGCGCGCCTGAGTCGCAATCGCTGCTGGATCGCCGACCCGATCGACGGCACCGCGCAATTCATAGCCCGTACCGGGGAGTTCGACGTGATGATGGCGCTGGTGGAGGATCATCTGCCGGTGGTATCCGTGACAGGGCACCCGCCATCGGGCCGGTTGACGCTGGCGATCAGGGGATCCGGCGCCTGGATCATCGACGCGGCGGGTGACGTCACGCCATTCCGGATCACCGCTCCCGAACAGCCTCCCCGTCTGGTCACGTCCCGATATTACGGTGCCGTCGAGTTCGCGGACACCATCACCACCGTGGCGCTTCGCCTCGGCGCCGCGATCCCGCCGGTGATGCCAGTCGGATTCCAGCCACGCGCACTCGATCCCGATTGGCGCCGGTTCGATGGGTTCGTCGGGTTCTGGCGACCGGACGGCAACTCGCCCGTGCGGGAGTGGGACCTCGCCGCGTGCGATCTGCTCGTCACCGAAGCCGGTGGCTGCTTCAGCGATCTCTACGGCAACCGGTATCAATACAACCAACCGAGCCCGAGGCCGAAGAGCGGATTGCTGGTCAGCGCCTCACCAGACCTGCATCAGCGGCTGCTTGACGCCCTCGCGCCGCTGCTCCCGGCATCACCCCCGACCCGAAACGCGAACATTGCCTAGTGGACGATCCTGAATCGGCCCGCGGTCACGGCGGCGACCACTCGGGCAGACACGGCGTCTTCCTACGTCGTTGTTGTCAACTCCGATGCCGACTCGCGGTCGAGAATGACGTGCAACCGCTCGCCGGCGCTTGGCAGCCATGACCCCGGCACGTCGAGTGACGGCGCGTCTTCGAGCGATCTCCGCACGATTCCGGCTTTGCCGATTCCCGATGCGATCAGGACGATCCAGCGTGCTTCCAGGATCGTCCCCAGCCCCATCGTCATCGCCTGCTCCGGAATCTTCGCCTCGCCCTCCCAGTAGGCCGACGACTGATTCCGCGACTCCTCGGTCAGGTCGAGCAGGCGCGTCCGGCTGTCTGGCGCCGAGCCAGGCTCGTTGAACGCGACGTGCCCATTGGGTCCCAACCCGACCACCGCCAGCTCCAGCCCGCCGAGCGACGCCAGCTCCTCCTCGTACTCGGCTGCGGCCGCAATCGGATCGGCCGCCGCCGACGGGATCAGATGGATGTTTCGCTCTGGTATCCTGGCCGGGATCAGGAACACCTCGAACAGCCATCGGGTCAGGCTGGCTTCGTCATGCTGGCTCGCGCCGTAATACTCATCGAGCAGAAATATCTGCGCCCGATGCAGGTCCAGCGCGCCAGCCGCTTGACGACGGACCAGTTCCTGATACATGCCCACTGGCGTTCCGCCGGTCGGCAGCGTGATCGCCGCGTCCGGCGTGCGATCCAGCGCCTCCTGCACGGCATCTGCCGCCTGGCTGCTCATCTCCGCATACGAATCCACCACCGACAGCGAAAAGGGCCCGTTGCCTGCCGTTGTGTCCATGTGCCCAACACCTCCGCCGCCAGTGACGTCGACTGGCCACGTCGTATCAATCGACGTATATCCATCCTGTCGGGCATCCTACCGTCAATCGTCGCCCGTGAGGAGCCTTTGTGGCTACAATCATCACGACAGTTCCACAATGACGGTCACTCGCCATTAAACGCGCCATGCGCCAGGGAAGAGACTCATCCATGTCACAGTTACAGGACGCGCTCGCCGTCATCGACGAATGGGTCGACGCGGGAGTCGTCCACGGAGCCGCCGCCGCCGTATGGCACAGGGGCGACATCATCGCCTCGCGTGTGGCCGGTGAGGCTCAGCCCCACACTCCAGTCGCCGACGACACCTTGTTCGCGCTGGCGTCCGTCTCCAAACCGATGACCGCCGCCGCCGTCCTGCATGTGCTGGATAGCTCGGGCACAGGTCTGGACACGCCGCTTGCGGCGATCGTGCCGGAGTTTTCATCAATCGATGACCCGTTCGATGACGACGCTGCGCCGCAACTCGAAGCCCTGCGCGACCGCATCACCTTCCGCCACCTGCTCTGCCATACGTCCGGGTTGCCGGAGAACATAGGGATGAAACGCATCAGGATGTCGGACCAGCCGACACTCGACCAACTCGTCGACGCGATGAGCAACCTCCCATTGCAGTCCGCCCCCGGCTCGGAACTTCGCTATTCCAACGCAGGCCTGGCTCTGGCCGCCCGTGGCGCGTCCGCTATCGATGGCCGTGACTTTCACACGATCCTCGAAGACGAAACCCTGGCGCCAGCGGGACTCGACAACATCGTTCCCCGCCCTGCCCCGAACCTCGACGACCGGATCGCCATCGTCGCCGACGCCGCGGGCAAGAGTGGGCCCGCCGAGAGCTACAACAGCCAGTATTGGCGCGACCTCGGCATCACCTGGGGCGGCTATTACGGGTCGGCGCAGGATGTGCTTCGCTTCGCCGCGTCATTTTTGCCAGAGCTGGTCAGTCCGCTTTCTCCCGAGACTCGACGCGAGATGACCACCGATCAAACTGGGGGTGTGCCGGGTGGAGTGAACTCCGCCGGCGTCCGCTGGGAGCGCGGAAGCTGGGGGCTCGGCTGGGAGGTCAAGGGCGAAAAGCAACGCCACTGGACTGGAACCCTGACGTCGACTCGGACCTGGTGCCACTGGGGACAATCGGGCACCCTGGTATGGGTCGACCCTGAACGGCAATTGGGGCTTGCGGTATTCGGCAACAAGACAGTTGCGAACGCGTGGCCGCTGCGCCCCCCTCGCTGGTCCGATCTGAGCGATGCCGTCGTGAGCGTAACGGAGTAAAGGGATGTCACCAGAAGCATCTTCACTCACCGACAGTTCCGCCGTTCGCCCGCGAGGTCACGGGCTCGGTCTGGCTGCGTTTGCGCTCATGCTGATCGTCGCCACAGCCGCGCTGCCCGTGCTGGGAGTCGCCTCGGAAGGGCGATCTGACGGGACTGTCATTGTCGAAATAAACGAGATTGTCGACGACGATCTCTTTGTCGCCGCCGGCGAGTTCTCGGTTGACGGCAGCGTCAATGGCGATGTCTTCGCCGCCGCCGGGACCATCGACATTTCCGGCAGCGTGGACGGGTCCCTCAACGTCACCGGAGGAAGCATCGCCATCGATGGCATCGTGGAGGGATCGGCACGCGTCTTCGGCGGCGATACCGTCGTCTCGGGGGAGATCACTGGGGATCTGATGGTGTTCGGCGGGGCGGTGCTGATCCAGGATTCAGCGGTGATCAATGGCGACCTGGTTGTCTATGGCGGTCAGGTTGACGTGTTGGGCACAATCGGCGGCGACATCAATGGCTCAGTTGGGCTGATGACCATCGATGGCGCCGTGGAGGGCGATGTCGACCTCGACGTGCAGACGCTCACCGTGACGTCGCAGGCAGGGATTGATGGCTCGCTCGACTACGTCAGTCGTCAGGAAGCGAATATCAGGCAGGGTGCGGACATCGGCGGCGATGTCGACCGTGTGGAACTCTCGCCCTGGGGAACCGGCGACGGTCTTCGCGCGCAGCTATTCAGTCCCCTGGTCCGGACGCTCTGGTTGCTCGCGGCTGGGGTCGTCATGATCGCGCTGGCGCCACGGTTCGCCGCTGCTGTGGGCGGCAACGTGCGCCGACCGTGGATTCCGGCACTCGTCGGCCTCGGGTCGATGGTGCTGCTGCCGATCATCGCCATCCTCCTGATGGTGTCGGTGATCGGGATACCGGTCGGGGTGATCCTGCTGGCGCTGTTCCTGATCTCGCTCTACCTGAGCCAGGTCGTCGTCGGCCAGCACCTTGGCGCGCTGATCCTGCCGCGAAGCTGGAAGGACGGCAGCCGCGGCTTTCTGCTGCTGTCGATGACGCTTGGTGTCATCCTGATCAGCGCCTTCCGGTTCGTGCCCCTGCCGTTCATCAGCACGGTCGTGAACCTGCTGGTGGCTATCGTCGGGCTCGGGGCGATGGTCCTGCTGGTGAGGCAACTACGACCGGGATACACGTCGTAAGAAACGAAAGGGCCTGAACACCGTGCATTCCGCTGGCAGTGCCGCGTACGAAAGAACCTTGTGGTCTTCCTCGATCCCGCACGCGGTTGAGGGCCGGCACCTGTGTTTCGCATTGTGTGCATGCGAAATCCGTGTACAGCGGTTTGCGACACAGTCGGCACATAGTAACCGTGTTGGGTGTCCGCCCGTCCTGGACAGTGATCTCCATATGGGACGGACGGATATCCTGTCACCGGTGCTGCGCACCGATGTCGCGGAATCATCAGGTCCAACAAAGTCCTTGTTCGTTTGTCGATCACGCAAAGTTGGGTCCTCCAACGATCGATTTTCGACGCCCAAAAAGACATTCGTGGTGCCAATGTGGCGTCCCGACGGTTCGACTCACCGCGAATTCTGGATTCGGCACCCCGGATCGAGGGAGTACGAGCGTGGAGGCATGGAACTCTTGATGCCTATCGACTCACGATACCGAACACGTCGTGCATATGGTTGGACCTGATGTGTCGCGGAATCCGCCCCTACGCC
>JACCVC010000028.1 GCA_013698305.1 Chloroflexia bacterium | reverse complement strand
TCAGCGAGGACGGAACCGGTGGATCCGTCGCAACATCCGATGATTTCACCACCCCAGAGTCCGGCAAGGGCAATGTGATTGCCAGCGGTGTTGACAGCGCCGATGGGACCTCCGGTGTCGGCGGCGAGACGACGGTCGTCTCCGGCAAGGGTGACGCGATCACCAGCGGCGTGGACAGCGCCGATGGCACTTCCGGCGTCGGCGGTGATAGTGACGATCGCACCACGACAACCCTGACGCAGAACACCGGCATCGGCTCGACGTTTGCATGGTCGCAGTCGCCGACGCAGTCGATCAGCTGGGCGCTCGGCATCTTTGCCCTGGTCCTCGGCGCATTCGCGGTCATCATCCGCCGGGCAGACCGACACGATGGACCACCACCGCGCTGGAACCGCCTCGGAATCTGACCCAGCCACGTCGTTCCAGGCGCCCGGCGATTCATATCCCCACAGGGAACCGGTCGGCGCTGCGCCGACCGGTTCCTCGCGCCCACGCCCGCATCGACGTCGGCGGTGGGGATCAGCCCGACACAGGGTCGGCACTACGGGTACAGTTGACCCAAATACGATTGTTCCGCTCACCCATCCGGAGACGACATGCGCCTCTTGCTCATCCGACACGGACAAACCACCGGCAACCTCAGCAATCACCTGCAGGGTGACGACGATCCGCTCACCGACCTCGGACGTCGTCAGGCCGAGGTGACCGCCGCGCATCTCGCCGCCCACGAAAAGGTCACCCACCTCTACGCCAGCCCGCTCGCGCGGGCGTTCGAGACGGCGTCGATCATCGGGCGCGCGATTCGCCACGAGCCCAACCTGCTTCCCGGCCTGGCGGAGCTCAACATCGGCGTCGCCGCCGGGACACCGTTCGCGACCTGGGCCGCCGACAACCCGCACCACCTGCCCAGCCTGGAAGATCCGGTTACCCGCATGGATTTCCTCTGGGAAGGCGGAGAGAGCGGCCACATCTTTCGGGACCGCGTCTTCTCCGCCTGGGAGCATATCGTCGCCGAGCATCTCGGTTCCGACGATGTCGTGACGGCCGTCTCGCATGGCGGCGCGCTCGCCTGGATCGCCGCCCGGGTTCAGCGATTGCCGACCGACACCTGGCCACGGGACATCTTCGACAATCTCTCGATTAGTGAGATCGACATCGACAAGCAAGGCGATCCGACGGTGATCGAGTGGAACAGCACCACCCACCTCGGTGATGCCGGTGTCGAGGTCACGTAAAGGTCGCCTGGAAATTTCGAGAATGACAGAATCAACGAATGCCATGAGGGTTGCTTCATCACATGGGCGACACGTGGTCGCCCGCCACAAGGGCAGCGGTATATGAAACTCCAGGTTCTCGCCGTCTCCGACGAAGTCGACGACCGCATCTACAGCTCCTCCGTCACGCATCGCATGGGCGATGTCGACATGGTGCTGGGCTGCGGCGACGTGCCGGCGACGTACCTCGAGTTCCTCGCCGATGCGCTGAGGCGGCCTGTCTACTACGTGCTCGGCAATCACGCCGAGGAGCTCACCCGATCCAGCGAGCGTGGCACACCCCGTCATCCCAAGGGTTGCATCGATCTGGGCGGCAAGGTGGAGCGGGATGTCAGATCCGGCCTCATCCTGGCCGGGCTACCAGGCTGCATCCGGTATTCCGAGCACGATCCGGTGCAGTACACCGAATGGCAGATGACGTGGATGATGCTCAAGATGACGCCACGGCTGCTGTGGAACCGGTTCCGTCACGGTCGCGCCCTGGACCTGCTGGTGACGCACTCCCCTCCCCGCCACGTCAATGACCGCGAGGATGTCGCCCATCGCGGCTTCACGTCGATGCGGCGATTCCTCAAGTGGTTCGGCCCAGCCTACCAGGTGCATGGGCATATTCACCTCTACGACCGCTCCAAACCCAACACCGTCCAATTCCTCGACACCGAGGTCATCAACATCTATCCCTATCAGCGACTGGAGCTGGCGTTCGACGGTCCTGCCTGGGCGCACGACGACGCGCCAGCTCCACCCCTCTCCGACACCATCACCGGCTCACCAAAATCTCGTGAAGCGGAGCGCGCGCCATGATGGAAGAAAAAGTCCGTGATGATTTCGACCGGGCCCGCCAAAAGGCGTTTCTCAACGACCTCAAGGCGACGTTTGGCGGTCGCGCCAACGATCTGCTGCCCTTCCACGAGCTTCGCCGCCGGCTCAATCCCGAGTCCGAGAGCTATCGCGGCATGCGGACCGTGCCGGTCAGCCAGATCGTCGGCAGCATGGACCGCTTTCGTGACTTCGACCGCACGTTCCTGCCGCGCAAGAAGGCCACGCAGGGGCGCTGGTCCCGGATCGACCGCGCCTACTACGAGGACGTGCGGTTGCCGCCGATCCAGCTCTACAAGGTCGGCGACATCTACTTCGTGAAGGACGGCAACCACCGGGTTTCAGTGGCGCGTGAGCGCGGGGTCGAGTTCATCGACGCCGAGGTGATCGAGGGTCACGTGCGGGTACCGCTCAATTCAGAGATGTCCCCCCGGGAGCTCCTGTTGCAGGCCGAGTACGCCGAGTTCCTGCGGCGTACCGATCTCGACCTAGTCGAGCCGGATCACGACATTCGTCCAACCGCGCTTGGTCGCTACGACGTGATCTGGCAGCACATCTCGCTGCATCGGGAATGGCTGTCGTCGATCTGGCATCGTGCGTCGACGGTCCAGGAAGCGGTCAAGGACTGGTACGCCTGGATCTACATGCCGATCGTTCGCATCGTGCGCGACCGTGGCGTGCTGGACGCATTCCCCCGTCTCACCGAAGCCGATGTCTACCTCTGGGTGATGAAATATCGCGCCGAGCTTGGCGAGGAAGTCGGCCACGACGTCGGGCCGGTCGAGTCAGCGGAGGACTACGCCGAAATCATGACGTCGGACCGGGGTGTTGGGGACAGGATCAGCTCGATCATGGGACGCGCCATTCGGGTCCCTGACGCAGCCACGGAGCAAAAGCGCCAGAAGCGGCGCCGCCGGTTGCGCCGCTGGCCGCGACCACGCACGGGTATGTAGACCCGGACCGAGGTGTCCGGGTGGGTGAAAATAGCTCCCGCAATTGGCTCTTTGAGTCCGAGGTGTAGGCCCCTACGTCTCCTTCAACCAGCCAATACACACCCCGATCTCAAGGGCGACCTCCCCAGCACCACGACCGGTCGTGTCGATGCACACGTCGGCGACATCAGCCGCGTCCATGATCGCGATCAGCTCGGCGGCGCGATCCCGCTCCCAGGCGACACCCGCGTCGCTGCCTGACCCGGCTGAATCCCGCGTCTGGATACGCTCGTGAATCGACTCAATCGACGCGATCAGCCGCACCACGGTCACGGCGGCGTCCGGGATCGCCTCGCGATACGCATCCTTGCCCGCGTTCGATTCGATCACGTCGGCGACGATCAGCCGGGTGCTGCCGACCACCCGAGCATTGCGCGTCACATCGGCCAGGTTGCGATGCCCGAGCCGCTCGTTGAACCGGTCATCCGGAGGTGACGGATACGTCGCCCGCAGCGCATCCATGTCGATCATCGTGTGCAGCATGTCATGTTGTTTGAGCAGGTCGCTCAGAGCGCCCGCGGTCGTCGTCTTGCCAACACCGACCGGACCGGTGATCACCACGACGGGGAAGGTCTCCGTTGCGCTCATGATGTTTCCGCAATCGGTTCGGAATCGGCGCCGCCAGGCGCGGCGCTCGGATCAGGATGAGACGCAGCGCCCTTCGTTCCCGGCAATGCGCCACCAACAGTGCCGACTGCGTCCTCCGTGTCGCGAATCGCCCGCTGCGCCCGGGCCTTGCTCGACAGCGCCGATGGAATCTCGCCGGCGGCAACTTTTGGATGGCGCCGATAGTAGAGGTAGTAGAGCGCGATCGCCGCCGCCGTGAACAGGACGAAGCCAACAAAGGTGACTTCATACCCGGTGGTCACGATCAGCCAGCCGCCAACGATACTGGAAAGGCCGATGCCGAGATTCCAGGCAGCCGAGCGCCACCCAAACACCAACGCCCGCAGCTTGCCGGGCGCCAACTCGGAGATGAAGGTCGAGTCCACCGGCCAGGCCATGTTGATACTGACCTGGCGGACGATATGCGCCATGACCGCCACGCCATACCATGGCACGAAGACGAGCAGCAAATAGAATGGCAGCGAGCTGCCGCGAATCATCACCACGGCGTTGAGCGATCCGTAGCGACGGGACACCCACGGCGCCGCCAGCCCGATCACCGCCGCCGCGATGCCGCCCGCCGCATAGATCAACCCGATCTCGCGCGGGCTCGCCCCCAGCGATTGCAGGTAGACGTTGTAGAACGGCGACACCAGCCCGGCGCCGACGGCAGTGATCAGGCCAACCACCACGAACACCCCCACGTCGGTCCGGGCCTGTTTGGCGTCGTGAACCGGTTCCGGCGCGGCCTGGGACGTGGCAACCTTGCGCGTGCGATGCGAGCGGCGGGCATCGCCCATCCGCAGCAGCGGCACGATAGAGGCGAGTCCCAGCACCGAACCTGCGATCAGCGCCGAGCGGTAGGCGGCGGGCGACCCCGCGTCAATACCGGGAATCAGCGTGGCGAAGAGGATCGGCGCGTATCCGCCGATCAGCGATCCCAGCGTCATCGACAGCGCGGCGATCGAGAAAGCTACGGTCGCGATGGTGGTCCGGTCCGCGTGCTGACCGTATTCGATGATGAAGGGCATCGTCGCAGTGAAGATGATCGCCAGCCCCATGCCCGACGTGCCGGAAAACAGCAGTAGCGGCGCCGATACGGTGCTCAACGCCAGCCCGATGCTGCTCAACCCGTACAGCAGAATGCCGATCACGACGACCATCCACAGGCCGAGGCGGTTAATCAGCGTGCCGAGGATGAGCGCGGTCCCCGCCATCGTGAAGGTCTGCACCGAGCTGAACAGCCCGATCGCATCCTCCCGGAAGTCGAGCGCATAGACATAGAGGTTGAAGATGAGCATGAAGACGCCGAAACCGATATTGGCGCACAGGGTGTAGGCGAGGAATAGGCGCACGTCGCGCCCGAAGTTGAGATATGTATCGGCGAGTCTCCGAACGTGCATTCCCACTGCCCTGTTCCGTTCCCTGCGAGCCATCGTGTCGGCTCGTCCCGCCTATCTTACGGGCAAACGCGCCGTTGTGGGCCGGCCGCGGGTTTGACGAACAGGTGAAATCCGATACAATCAATCAGGTTTCCACACAACTCCACTTGCATCTCCAGCCCGAACAGCGTAGGGTATTCGTAATTCCGACTTGTTTAGTCGGAATTACGGCAGATAGCGGGCACCTCGCGAACCGGAAAGGCCTAACGCGCGTGGCAACGGATGTTTCAGTGATGTCGACCGATCGGCTGCGTCTGGGCTATGACCATCGCCTGGTCGTCGATGACCTCTCCATCGACCTTCCCCGAGGGCAGATCACCGCCATCGTCGGACCAAACGGCTGTGGCAAGAGCACGGTGCTACGATCGTTGGCACGGTTGCTGAAGCCCGTTGGCGGCGCCATCCTGCTCGACGGCGCCGATATCCAGCGTTCCCGAACCAGGGACATCGCTCGCCGCCTCGCCATCCTGCCGCAATCACCACTCACCCCGTCCGGCGTCACAGTGCGGGAGTTGATCGGATATGGCCGGTTTCCGCACCAGGGACTGATGCGATCTCCATCCCGTGATGACCTCGACGCCATTGACTGGGCGATCGACGCAACGGGTCTTGACTCGTTTCAGGATCGCGGCGTTGATACGCTCTCCGGCGGCGAGCGTCAACGCGCCTGGATCGCCATGGCGTTGAGCCAGAAAACCGCCGTGCTCCTTCTGGACGAGCCGACCACGTATCTCGATATCCACTACCAGATCGACGTGCTCGCCCTCGTGCGCGAGCTCAACCGGACGCACGGCATCACCGTCGGCTGGGTGCTTCACGATCTCAATCAGGCTGCCGCGTACAGTGATCAGATCATCATGCTCAAGGATGGGAAGGTGGTGAACCGCGGAAAGCCACACACGGTGATGACAACGACCTGCATCAAGCAGGTGTTCGGTATCGACTGTTCGATAATCCGGCATCCGCTTGGTGATGTACCGATGTGCTTGCCAAACGGTTTCTGTCCGTTGCTCAGCCCGGAACACCGGGATCGCACGCAGGAGAACATTGCTCCCTCGCAGGATATTCCCCTTAATCTCGCCGATTAGTTCATTCCGCGACACGTCGCAATCGATCTTCCCTTGCTCTCGCGGAGTCAGGGGTCAGGCAGGGCCATGTCCCTGTACGGTGAAAGGAGCCCACACCAACAGGCGTAGGGGAGGATCTTGTGTCCTCCCGCGACTCGGGCAGATCCTTCGGTGCCTCAGGACAGGCTCCAGGTCGGCCCTTTCGATCAATTTGAACACTGAGCAGGAGCTCTCACATGACTCACACCACCCCCCGCTGGACTCGACGCAACCTGATCGGCGCTGGCGCTGGACTCGCCGCTGCCGCCATTGGCGGCGCCGCTGTCGCGCAGACACCTGTCGCTTCACCCGCCGCGATGTCCTACCCAATCACCGTGACGCATGACGGAGGCGAGACGACACTCGAATCACAGCCCCAGCGCATCGTCGCGCTGGAATGGCACCTGGTAGAAGACCTGCTGGTGATGGGAATCCAGCCGGTTGCGATCGCCGATGTCGAGGGCTTCAAGACCTGGGTCACCATCGACGTAGCGCTCGCCGACGACGTGCAGGATGTCGGAACCCGGCAGGAGCCGAGCCTCGAATCGCTCGAAGCCGCCGAACCCGACCTGATTCTGGGCCTGGATTATCGAGACATCGCGATCTACGACTCGCTCACAGCGGTCGCGCCGACGATCTTGATGAGCTCCTATCCGCAGGAAGACGGCGTCACGCCGCTCGAAAACGTCCGCGACCGCCTTCGGCAGGAAGGCGAGTTCCTCGACCACGCCGAGGCGGTTGAGGCCGCAATCGCAGCGATGGACGCGACGATCGGCGATCAGGCCGCCGCTATCGATGAAGCGGGCATCACCGGCACGCCATATGTGGTGACGCAGATGTTCACCGCAGAGAATCAGCCCACCATGCGCATCTTCACCGACGGCGCATTGATCGGCGACGCGATCAGCGCCACCGGCCTCAAGAATGTCTGGACCGCGGACGCCGACGAATGGGGGTTCACCACCAATACCATCGAGTCCTTCATCGAGCTGCCGGAGGACGTCAACGTCTTCTACATCGTCAATGACAGTGACAACGTTCTCGAGGAGATGCTCAACGACGATCCCATCTGGCAATCGCTGCCATTCGTGCAGGAAGGTCGCTTCTACCCGCTGGGTGGCGACACCTGGACCTTCGGCGGCGCTCAGTCCGTCGAGCGCATCGTCATCCGCTCCACCGAACAGGTCACCGGAGCGGCCTCGGAGGCGTAATGCAGGTCACGGCGCCGACGGCAGCGGCATCGCCCGATACGAAAGCCGAAACCGGGACGCGAACCTGGCGCGGGCTCCTTGTGATTGCCACGGGAGCGCTGGTGCTGGCGGCGCTGATGATCATGCACATTCGTCAGGGTATGGCGTCGATTTCGCCAGGCACCATCGTCGACGCGATCGTCAACCCCGACGGCAGCCCGGAGCATCAGGTGGTGCGGTATGCCCGCCTGCCACGCATCGTCGCCGGCATCGTCGCTGGCGCGGCGCTCGGCATCTCCGGAGTGCTCCTGCAAGCGGTGACCCGGAATCCGTTGGCATCGGCCAGCACGGTCGGCGTCAACGCCGGCGCCTACCTCGCCGTTATCGCGGCGTCGATCTTCGCACCGACGTTGCTCGCGTTCTCATCACCACTGGTGGCGTTCATCGGTGGACTGATCGCCGCGGTCGTGGTCTACAGCCTCGCCTCTGGGTCAGCATCCTCCCCTACCCGGCTTGCGTTGGCCGGCATGGCGATCACGCTCGGCCTTGGCTCGATCACGTCGACCCTGATCATGTTCAACGAGTACACGATCACCGGTCTCTACTTCTGGGGGTCAGGGTCACTGATCCAGCGCAACTGGATGGCCCTCAACAACACCTGGTACTGGGTGGCATTGATCGGTGTCGCATCGACGCTGTTCCTGACCAAGGCGCTCGATGTCCTGGGACTCGGCGACGACATCGCGACATCGCTCGGGCAAAACGTCCGCTCCACTCGGCTGATCGCGACCCTCGCCGGGGTCATGTTGGCGGCTCTGGCCGTTTCCATCGCTGGCTCGATCAGCTTCGTGGGTCTGGTCGCGCCGCATCTGGTGCGGCTGGCCGGGGCTCGCCGTCACCGGATGCTCCTGCCCGCCGCGGCGCTCTGGGGCGCGGTCATCCTGGTTGGAGCCGATGTGCTCGGACGGTTCGTCGCCGGACAATACACCGAGCTCCCGGCCGGGGTGTTTACAGCTTTGGTCGGCGCGCCATGGCTGATCTGGCTGGCGCGACGGGTCAGCCGGAGCCAGGGCAGAGCGACTGAAGCGCAAACCGATTCGCTGACGCCATTGGCCAAACGGCGATCCCAGTGGCTCGTTTGGCCCGCGGCGCTCGCGTTGTTCCTCGCCATCACCTTCACCGGGCTGGTGCTGGGTGACCGTGATCTGAGCGGGCTCGACGTGATCCGGACGTTCCTGGGCAACGCGCCGGATGCGCTCACCCACGATGCCGTACTCACGCACAGGTTGCCCCGGCTAATCGTCGCCGGATTGGCTGGGGCCGGCCTAGCGGTCAGTGGGCTGATGGTGCAGGGCGTGGTCCGGAATCCGCTGGCGGCGCCGGACCTGGTCGGCATCTCGCCGGGCGCAAGCATCGGCGCGCTCGTCGTACTGATCGCTGTACCGAGCCTCCCCATTGGCCTGTTGCCCATCGCGGCGTTTGCCGGCGCGAGCATCAGCTTTGCCCTGGTCTACGCGCTGTCATGGTCCCGCGGCATCTCGCCCACGAGGCTCGCGCTTGTCGGCATCGGCATGTCGGCGGCGGCGGGAGCGGTCGCCAACCTGATCATCGTCAACAACCCGATGCAACTCACCACCGCCATGACGTGGCTGTCGGGCAGCACCTACGCGCGCGGCTGGGGGGACGTGACACAACTCCTGCCATGGATGCTCGTGCTGCTGCCAGTGGCGTGGACGATGAGCCGGTGGCTGGATCTGTTCGGCCTCGGTGAGGATGTCCCTCGCAGCCTCGGCATCCCGCTGGACCGCACCCGGCTGATGATCCTGGCGGTGGCGGTCGCATTGGCGGCGGCTGCGGTGTCCATCGTCGGCGCGATCGGGTTCATCGGCCTGCTTGCGCCGCACGCAAGTCGAATGACACTGCCGGGACGGCATCGGCTGCTCATCCCGTTCACCGCGATCATCGGCGCGACGTTACTGATCGGCGCGGACACCATCGGTCGCACGTTGATGGCGCCTAGCGAGGTTCCATCGGGACTGGTCGCCGCCGCGCAGGGCACGCCGTATTTCCTGTGGCTCCTCGCCCGATCCCGTCAGATTCGCTACTCGTAACAACAGGTACCCACCATGATCGACACAAGCCCGTCCACCGCCACAACACGCCAGAACATCACCCTGTGCTCGACGATCTCCGAGGCCAGCGGTGAAGATCCGGCGGGGTCCGC
>JACCVC010000268.1 GCA_013698305.1 Chloroflexia bacterium | reverse complement strand
GATGGAGCGACATGAGTTCCATGGATACCTGCCTTTGCTGGCGCCTGTGACAGCCGGGTTTGCTGTCCGATCCCTTGTCGGCTGCCGCGCATGAATCGGTGATGGCATTATTCGTAGCACATCGGCGGGAATCGAGCCGACCCCGACACTACATCATCGCAGGGAACTGACAGACCTCGGACGCAAGGTCCGAGGCTACATGCCAGGACGTTACATGCCGACTTTCGAATCACACCTCATCTGCCAATTGCGACTCCCAGAACCCGATGAGCGAAGCCCAACGATCCGGCTCACGGGTGACTCGAACGAGGTGATCGCCTCGATACCAACCAGCGAATCGGCCCCCCACCTGCCGCTGCCTGACCAATCAGTACGCTCGATCTCGGCGCTCGATATTCTCGAGCACGTCCACGATGAGCAGACCTGGCTCGGGGAATTCGCCCGCGTCCTGATCCCGGACGGCCAGCTGACGGTGCGCGTGCCCCTGGAGAACGCGCTTGCCTGGCTCGACGCACTCAACATCTATCGGTACGTATCCGATACCATCGATCGAGGTGAACATCCAAAGGAGACCTTCCCGATCGGATGGCATCGCCACTACGCACCTTGTGACCTGCCCGAGGTCCTGCAACTGGCCGGATTCGACGTCACGAGCGCCAAGGGCGAAGGGCTGTCGGTTGGCGAGATTCCGCATCTTGCCGGACTCATCGTCGGCAATATCGTCAGGCAGTGTCCTGAAACCGAGCGTGAACTGTTCGAGCGCCGGATTCGTTCAACTCGCGATCCAGGGTTTCGACTGCCAACATCCATCGCCGCCCGAATCACCGTTCATGCGACTCGCGTTCGCGAAGGATACGACCCGGACCCAGCCCTCGATGAATCCGACCGCCCCGAAGAGGAGACCGCTACTCCGCTCGAGTGAGCGGGCTCGGGGCAGGCACGGCCACATCGACCCGGCGGATGTGCTGATCCACCAGGTTCGCGTTGTTCGCGATCCTGAGCTCCCGCATCATCAACTCGAATCGCTCCTGCAACGCGTCCCCGATCGACGTCCTCACTTCCTGGGGGAGTAACCAGAGTTCCTTCTTGAACGGCCCGAATCCACGCTTCCGGGTCTTGTAGTAAAACTGGTCGTCGTTCTCGTCGGGCTTGCGCTCGCTCGCCCGATGTTCGGCCAGGTGGCCGTAGATGCGTTGCTTCAACGCCTCCGGGAATGCGGGATGGTCATAGATGATGTTCTGGAATCCGGTCGCCAGGTGGACCTCGACCGCGTCCGACTCCGCGAATGTGCCGAATGCTGTCTCCGGCAAGGTCGAGGCGCCGTGCTGCACCGCTCCGCCCAGCCCGTATTGATCTTTCGACGCCGCCGATAGGGACGTTAGCGTCCCGAAATCGACACTCACCTGCTGCATCGTGCCGTCCGGCATCATTACGCCTCCGTGGCTCGTACCGGTCTGGACGCTGATCTTGCTGATCCCGACCAGGCGGCGTCCAGCCTCCTCGCTGAGCCGCTCCATCTCCTGCTGATATCCGGACATGAACGCTTCGAGGTCCTGGACGGTGCTGTTCTCCTTGCCGACCTCGCCGATCTCACCGCCAATTGAGATGGTGACGCCCTCCGGCTCCGCCTCGCGGATCGCCCGCGTCAACTCCGCCGTATGCACGTAATTCTCACGCTGCTGGTCGAGCAGGCTCTCCCGGCTCAGGTCCACCAGGGTTGAGGCGTCGATGTCGATGTTGCCGTATCCAGCCTGAATCGCCTCGATCGCCAGCTCTCGAACGCTACGAATCTCGGCCTCCGGATCGTCGGCGTATTTGCCGACATCGGCCTGGTAGTGATCGCCCTGGATCATCACCGGACCGGTGTAGCCCTCCTTGATCGCCGCCGCCAGCACGACACTGACGTATTCGCCCGGTCGCTGGTCGGTGTAGCCAGTCTCCGACCGCGCCAGCTCGAACAGGATCTGCTTCGATCCCGTCACCTCAGCCGCTCGGAACACCCGGCGGGCCATGTCGTAGACCATTCCTCGGAGGTTGAGCGCCGGCGTGGTGATATTGGCGT